>NZ_CP019687.1:4077500-4289950 GCF_002003265.1 Paenibacillus larvae subsp. larvae | reverse complement strand
AATTTCTGCTTGCACGCCTGTTCCAAAAGCTGAATATGCGAGGTCACTGTGGATTGGACATATCCCAATTTATCTGCTGCACGGCTAAAACTCTTTTCTTCTATCACAGCAATAAACGTTTTAAAGAATCTGCCTTCCAATAATTCAATCACCTATATTCCCTCCCGATATCGAAAAACAAAATATATTGTATCGATTAATATGGTAACTCAAATACCTTATTTCATAATATCATAATTCCCGTAACAACATAACAAATAGATTCGAAAATTCGATAAGAAAGCGAGAGGAGCATGGATGAGTAAAAAACAAGGCTTTAGAGTAGGCATCTACGTGTTCAAAGATGCGGAAGTCGTCGATTATGCAGCACCATACGGGATATTTTCAGTCGCACGGAGGCTGGATCCCGAACTCGACGTATTTCTTGTCGCTGATTCTTTAAGACCGGTTCAAACACAAGCCGGCCTGATGGTGCATCCCAATTACAGTTTTAACGAAACGCCCGATATGGATGCATTTCTGATTCCAGGGGGATTCGGAACCGGCAGGAAACCTGCAATAAACGGCTGCATCAATTTATTTTGTCTTTGCCCGAAACCACCTTACTGACCAGCGTTTGTACGGGTTCCTGGATATATGGAAAAGATGTCCCTAAAAACTAAGCAGCCAGTGTGCTTCGATACTTGATCAGAGCACACTGGCTTCATTACACTTCAACATTTACATCTTACGAACACTTGCTGTATCCGCAGTTGGCACAGCTTTTGCAACCTTCGGTGTTAATCAGGGACGCAGAGCCGCAACTTGGGCAGAGATCCAGCGAACCGGTGGTGCCATGCCCCGGTGTTGGATACACGGCTGCTGCCGGAGTCTCTGTTACAACTTCACTTGTCGCGGTAACGTAATCTTCAGCGCCCGTCTCATGGCTGTTCGCTTCCTCATGCATTTCCAAGGCTTTCGCAACAGCGTCCGCGATGGATTCCACACGGTTGGCACCGAAGCCGATGGCTCCGGATCCGCCAATTCCTTTGAGGTGCTTGATCAGCAGTTCAACCTTGTTGCCATGGTCGCCATAGCGGAGGAACAGGGAGCATACGCGCCCAAGCGCTTCAGACATTGCGAAAACATCAGAGCCCGCTTTCCCCACGTTCAGAAAGATTTCACTTGGCGTTCCGTTCATGTCATTGATAGTGATATAGGCCATACCGAACGGAGTATTGATTTTATAAGTAGCACCACGAAGAATTTGCGGACGTTTTTTGTACTCTTTATCAAACACTTTCTTCGTCCGGGCATCTACATTCACGTTCAGGTGATTGGACAAGTTATTAAGTGATGCCTCGTCACCGAATGCCGCGGCTTCACTTGTTATTTCCATTTGCTCAACAGCCGGCTTCTTCTCTTCGTCCTTTTTGTCAGTGGATAATACTTGTACATCCCGGCTGCCGTCGCGATATATGGTAACTCCTTTACAGCCCAGGTCAAAGGCCAATTCATACAGCCGTTTGGTCTCTTCCACAGTGAAGTCTGCCGGACAGTTGGCCGTTTTGGAGATGGAACTGTCAACCCAGCGCTGGATGGCAGCCTGCGCACGGATATGGTCTTCTGCGGACAAGTCCATAGCTGTGATAAAGTAATCCGGCAGTTCTTCGTCCGGATGAGCATCTTTCCACTCCTGGGCAATCGGTACATACTGCTTGTCGAAGCCCAGGCGGCTTTGCCGGAAATATTCGAATGCAAAGTAAGGTTCAATGCCCGTCGAAGTTCCCACCATTGTACCTGTACTACCCGTCGGTGCCTGGGTAATAACGGTCACATTCCGCATTCCGTTTTGGCTGATGGATTCCCCGACTTCAGGAAATTCAGCCACCATGTTTTTCATAAAACCGCTTTGCAAGAATTTCTCAGTGTCAAAATGTTCGAATGAGCCTTTTTCTGCAGCAATTTCAGAAGAAGCCAGGTAAGCGGCTCTTGCCATGAAGCCATACAGCTTATCCAGGAATTCTAGAGATTCCGGGCTGCCGTAACGGATTTTCAGCTTGATCATCAGCTCGGCAAGTCCCATGCTGCCCATGCCAATCCGGCGTTCACCCTGCTGGTTCTTCCTGTTTTCTTTAAAATGATAAGGAGTCTTGTCGATGACATTGTCCAGGAAACGGACGGAATAACGGACTACCTTGTCCAATTCTTCCCAATCTACATCATGATTCTTTTCATCATAAAACTTGGAAAGGTTCACAGCTGACAGATTACATACACCCCAGGCCGGAAGTCCCTGCTCTCCGCAAGGGTTTGTACAAATGATCGGGTTGAAATACCAGCTGTTGGACATCTGATTGTAATATTCCATGAATACAACACCAGGTTCGGCGGATTTCCACGCAGATTCAATAATGGTGTGCCATACATCGCGGGCACGAACAGTGCGGTAATGCTTCACTTCTTTCCCTAGCGCCTTCCATGCATCCAGATTGCCGTCCCATTTCTCGTTATATTCGGGGTCCGTAGTATCCGGGAAAACAAGTTCCCAATCCAGATCTTCCTTAACAGCTTTCATGAAACTGTTGCTTATACAAACCGACAGGTTCGCGTTGGTAATTTGCCCCATCGTCTGCTTGATGGTTATAAAATCAAGCAAATCAGGGTTCCAATCGTTGATCATCAGCATCAGGGCACCCCTGCGGCTTCCCCCTTGCTCAATCAGTCCGGTTGTATAGCTGAACAATCCTCCCCACGAAACAGCACCGCTGGAAGATCCGTTTACGCCTTTCACAATCGCACGGCGCGGGCGAAGAGAGGATAAGTTAATACCTACTCCGCCTCCCCGTGACATAATTTCCGTCATCTCGGATAAGGTGGCCATAATACCGCCTCGGCTGTCGTGAGGTGACGGAATTACGTAACAGTTAAATAAGGTCAACTCATCACTTGCGTCCGCTCCTGCTGCAATACGCCCGCCCGGAACCAGCTTCCATTCGTCAAGAATATAACGGAACTTTTCCGTCCATTCCTGTCTTTTTGCATCTGTTTTTTCGACGGACGCCATGGCCTTGGCCAAACGGTCCCACATTTCATCCGGAGTTTTTTCTATATTAAGGGTCAGTTTTTCCACATCGGATTCAACCAGTTCACCGCTTCTCGTTTTGACGGTCACTTTCTTGCCTTCGCGGCTGGCTACTTCCCCTACTTCTTTAGTCGGGAATTTTGGATCATCTTTGGTCAGGACCAGTACGGTATCCCCTACTTTTGTCTCGTTGGAGTCCGCATTTTTCATCGCATAGCGGTCCAAAAAGATTTTCTCACTTAGTCCTTCCAGTCTTGGCTTCGTTTTCAACAACAACACCCTCCCAAGTAAAGTGCTTTCCTGCATGTATTGTGCACCGGTTTTGCTGTGTTTGATCACCTTATGTAACAAGCACAACATATTGTGTGCAGTTCCCATTATACAATACTATATCTAGTAATTTCGAATATAGTGTCCATGAATATGACTTATTTTCATGGGATAGAGTCCGAACAATCTTGTTTTTTCTTCCCTTTGCTCCCTATTTCACCGGACTCATTGAAAGCTTATGTTTCCCCGCTTCATGCAGGGTTTATTCCCCGTAAAGTCATAGACTTTTATTATATCGTGCCGGAATCAAATAATATAGGGGAAATCCTCTGGAAATTACGGGGAATAAAGCCGTCGGAAACTTTTGACAGACGGACGGCACATTTGCTACTTTAAAACATATATACTTCCACAGTAAATCTGTGGTGACCCCAACCAGAAGCAAGAAATGGAGGCGAGTCCCATCCTTTATCTGTACAACAACCATATCGTGCCCGAAGAAGAAGTTGCCATCTCTCCGAAAGACCGGGGATATTATTTTGGCGACGGACTTTATGAGGTATTCCGGATTTACCAAGGCCGTTTATTTGAAAAAGAGTCCCATCTGGCAAGGCTGCAGAGGACAGCTAAAGATCTCCGCATTACGACCCCGGTCACGCTGGAGGAGCTTTCCGGCCAATTGGAGCAGCTGACAGTAGAGAACGGCACCAAAACCGGCATCTTGTATATTCAAATTACCAGGGGAGCAGCTCCCAGAACCCATAGCTTTCCTTCTGAAGGAACAAAGCCTGTTGTCATGGCTTACTGCCAGGATATGGAACGACCCACGGAACAGTTGGAACAAGGAGTAGCGGCTATAACGGGCGATGATATCAGATGGCTCCGATGTGACCTGAAAACTTTGAATCTGCTTCCCAATGTGCTGGCTAAGCAAGCGGCGGCTGACCAGGAAGCGGATGAAATTATTTTCCACCGCAGCGGCATCGTTACGGAGTGCAGTTCCAATAATGTGATGATGGTGAAGGACGGGATCGTCCGTACCCATCCCGCCAACCATCTAATTCTTCACGGCATCACAAGGGCAGTAGTACTGCGTCTGCTTCACCAGCAAGACATTCCTGTTGAAGAGGCTCCCTTTACATTAAAAGAGCTGGGCAGTGCTGATGAGGTATTCATAACCGGTACAACCAGTGAAGTAACGCCGGTTACAGAAATTGACGGCATTCCGGTCGGAAAGGGAATACCGGGTCCTGTCACCCGGAAAATTCAGCAGGCTTTTGAGGCAGCTATTAACTGACTGCGCTCCTAAAGAGAATAAACCTCATGCATTCCCTAAGCAGGGAATTGACATGAGGTTTTTATCATTCATCTATTAGGGCCACAGAATCATACCAGATCTATCTGAACTTTCCTTTATCTCCGTTTGTTCCATTCCTCAGTTCCATACTTTTCCTTTACCAGTTTAGCAGCCAGTTCTTCTTCGTAAGGAGTAAGCCCGCTATCCTGAAGTTCCACTTGCAGGCCTTCCCGAACCCCCTCTTTAAAAGCCAGTTCCACATCGGAAAGATTCACTTCTTTGCGACCCAGACTGCGCATAATATCGTTAATGGCCACAGCTTTTTGCAGAAAGCTTTGTTTCATACGTTCCCGGATGCGCTCATTTGAAAACTTCAGGAGGCTGAACAGCAGGTCGGCATCCAGCTCAAGCAAAATAGAACCGTGTTGAAGCACTACCCCCTTGTTGCGCACCTGGGCGCTGCCCGCTACTTTACGTCCTTCCACGACAAGTTCGTACCAGGAAGGAGAATCGAAACAGGCAGCGGAACCTAAAGAGGTATATTTTTGTTTTTCCTCCTCCGTAGCCAGATTAACCATTTCTGCAGCCAGACCCAGCTTGCGGAATCCGAGCAGCAATCCTTCGCTAAGGACCCGATAAGCCTCTGTCACACTTGCCGGTATACCCGGATGCTTTTCCGAAACGATCAGACTATAGGTCAATTCCTGATCATGAAGAACAGCCCGCCCGCCTGTCGGACGGCGAACGAAACCAATGTTCTCCTCGCGGACTCTGTCAAAATGAATCTCCTTCTCCGCTTTCTGAAAATAGCCAATAGAAAGTGTCGCGGGTTTCCAGCCATAAAAACGTGCAGTCGGCGGAACCTTCCCTTCACTGTGGGCTGTTAGAATTGCTTCATCTATAGCCATATTTTCTGCTGGTATACGGTTTCCTGTATGTACAAATCTCCAAGTCTCCATCTTTCTTTTCCCCTTTTCGCTAAAATTTCTCCTGATGTCCGTATCTTTTTCCATCATACCACACGCATGGGCAAAGTTATGAACTTTCCCATTTTCGAGCATACTAGAGAACACCATCTCTTCTTTGAGATCAGATAGCCAGTGGCTCTTTATGAAAGGAGGCATTTCTTAGCATGCAGCAAACGAAGAACCAGGAACACATCGTACCCGTGCATGATCAGCTTCACATTCATTTTGACCGCAGCTGGTTCGAGGAGTGGGAGACAAGGTATGTCCGTAATGGCCCCTGGGATGATTGGACGATGTTTCAACTGGCCTACGAAGCCGAAAAAGCTGAGCTTGTCCATAGCTTTGAAGATTTACAGTGCCTGAGCCATCTGAAAGGTGTCGAACCGATGCAGCACCAGATCGATACGGCCAAAAAAGTTCTCATGGAGATGCGGGGCCGGGCTATATTGGCGGATGAAGTAGGTCTTGGTAAGACAATTGAGGCCGGGCTTATTTTAAAAGAATATATGATCCGGGGTCTGGTGCGAAAAGTGTTGATTCTGGTTCCCGCTTCCCTTGTGCTTCAGTGGGTCCGGGAGTTGAACCAAAAATTCGGCATTCCCGCAGCCGCTCAGAAAAAAGCCTATATGTGGGAACAGGTGGATGTTATTGTAGCCTCCATGGATACGGCCAAAAGAGAACCTCACCGGGAAATCGTGCTGAAGCAGGAATACGATATGCTGATTGTAGATGAGGCACATAAGCTGAAAAACAAAAAAACGAGCAATTACATTTTTATCAACGAACTGAGAAAAAAATACTGTCTGCTGCTGACTGCAACACCCGTACAGAACGATCTGAAAGAATTGTATAACCTGATCACCCTGCTTAAACCCGGCCAGCTCGGCGGACAAGGGAATTTTCAGGCCAACTTTGTTCTCGGCAAGCGGGTTCCCAAAAATGAAGGTATTCTGCAGCAGGAATTATCCAAGGTCATGATCCGGAACCGGCGCAGTGACGGAAACTTGGCTTTTACAAAACGGATAGTACAGAATATCCCGCTTAGGCTCTCCCCCGAAGAACAAGCATTGTATGACGGAGTAACCGGCTTTGTCAGAAGCAGATATGAGGAAAGCAAGGGAGACATCGGCAGTATGCTGTCCCTGGTCACTCTCCAGCGGGAAGTATGCAGCTCCAGGGATGCCGTGTTCATCACCCTGGTGAATCTGTTCAAAAAGACAGAGGAGGACTCGCCCGTCCGGTCCAAAATCTGGGAACTGGTTGAACTGATCCGCAGTATTGAATCTAATACAAAAGCGGAAAAAGTGATGGAACTGATCCGGAACATCCAGGAAAAAGTCATCATATTCACCGAATACCGGGCCTCCCAGGAATATCTGCTCAAATATTTGAAAGACCGCGGTATCACAGCTGTCCCCTACAGGGGAGGAATGAACCGGGGCAAAAAAGACTGGATGATGGACTTGTTCCGCAACCGCGCCCAGGTCCTTGTAGCTACAGAAGCGGGGGGAGAAGGAATTAACCTGCAATTCTGCCACCATATAATCAATTTTGACCTGCCCTGGAACCCGATGAGAGTGGAACAGCGGATCGGCAGGGTACATCGTCTCGGCCAAACCAATGATGTCAAGATTTATAATCTGTCTACACAAGGTACCATTGAAGAGCATATTCTCAATTTGCTTCACGAAAAAATCAATATGTTTGAAGCCGTCATCGGAGAGCTGGATACCATTTTGGAGCGTATAGAGAAAGCAAATTCCCTGGAATCTTCCTTATTTAAATTGGCGATGGAGGCGAAGTCGGATGACGACTTGCGTCACCGGATTGGTCAGCTTGGAGATACCTTTCATTCCGCCCGGCAAGAAATAGAGGAAAAATCCAAAAAGAATGAACACCTTCATGGGTTACTTCACCGGATCGGCAAACCCTTATCTCCTGCAAATAATAAGAGGACAACATGAAAACAGAACAAATCGAACAATTTGTGATGAGGTACCTGGAATCTTACAACTGTCAGATTATTGAAAAAACAAGGGAATATGTAACTGTAAAACTATCTCCCGAAGCAGACCGTGAACTGACAGGACGTCCCTACTACTGGAGTTTTGTGGAGCGGACAGGTGTCGAACCTGAAACTATGACCTATACCTGGATCTTTCGCCGTCCTGATGAGGCGGTTTCGGATAAACCGGGTTCCGCAGCGGATATCCAGGCCAAATTTGCTCCCGCCTCTCCACAGATAATCCGCCCTGCACCGCATCCTCCCTCTTCTAATGCAGCTAAGCAGCCGCAAGGGGGTGCACCTGGTTCTTACGCCAGTGACAGTATTCTGGGAAGGTATTTCGGTTTTGTTCCTGCCGCTCCGATTGCCAGAGTTCCTACAGACGAAGTGACATTTGGAAGCAGACGGCTGGCTCAGTTGTTCGCATCTGCCAAAAATCATGGCCGTTATGTCCGATTGTTTGAAGAACCCGGGAGCCGTCCTGTGTTTGGTCCTCCTCTGCTTACTTACGGAACCTGGTTCGCCATGAATTTTAAAGTCGAACTGGTTTGCGATATGAAGCGGAGTGAAATTCATTCCCTTGGAATTCATCTGACAACAGGAGAAATCAGGGAGCAATTCTATGACTATACGTTATCCAAAAAGCTGACTCCCCGCCTGCCGGAAAATATCCATCTTACGGGTGAAGTCATTACCCTGTCGAAAGCAACCCACTCTCTGGAAGAATATTTGCAGCAAAAATTGATGAGGTATGATCATTCCTGGGCCAAAGAAGCCAATATCCGGCTTCAGGAAGAATTAGACCGGATCCATTATTATTACAACGGTCTGCTTTTAGCGGCCGAAATGGACAAAAGAAGTGAAATCAGCGCACAATTTGCGGGCCGCAGACAGGAAATTGACTGGCAATACCGGCCCCGGATTAAAGTCTCCGTCATAAACTGCGGATTGTTTCATTTACGGGTATTTTCCTGACTGCAATTGACGGCTCTCGCTAAAAGAATTCAAATAGTCCGTTACAGGTTCTAACAAACTTTTTTATGCATATGGATTAGAATGTGCACATAAACTGAAAAGATTAGGTAAGGTGATTATATTGAAACGAACCCAGACATGGTATTGGATGGCTCTGATCGTCGGAATCGGGCTTTCCCTGGCTTTCCCTATCCAGTCTATAGCAGACAGTCAGGGAAAGCCGTTCACGCCAATTGAGGCCATTTCCTTATCCAAAGCAATGGCTGCTTCGAATGAGGACAACCCTCAAGCTTCGTCCCGCACCGCTGCCGAACCGGCCGATAAAAAAGTTGTTCAAACAGGAAATACCCAGTCTGTACTGGACACATCCATAGAAGGCTGGAGAAACCAGCTTGCCAAGGAAAAAGGCTTTGAGAAATGGGCAGGGGCCAAGTGGACAAGCTATCCCGTGGGACCGGGTAATCACGGGTTTATTGTCCTTCTGCATAACAGGGGACAACAAGTCGGCTATATGATCGTCTACGCTAACCCTGACGGAACTTACCGTCTTGGGGAATACGGTGCAGGCAAGCATCCTTTATTCAGTTTTACTACGCTTCACCGCTCCTTACAGGAGCAGGGACTTATTCCTTCTTCTTTTACCCTGGAAACCTTTTTACAAGATCAATCAATCAACAAGGAAGCATTGTATCCGGATGCGCTTCATGCCTCCTGGAAAGTTACAGTTAAAGGCCTTGACTATTTCTTTGATGCAAAAACCGGGGATTTGCTCCCCGTTCACGATACTGAACTGTGGGTGAAGGAAGCTAAACCCTCACCCCGCACAATAACCACAAAATCCGCTTTATTGGAACACCGGCTGTATACAAACTTCAGCCCTTTGGATGAATTAGCCTGGGTTGAGAAAAAGCCCCTTCCCGTTACAACCTTTGAGACTTTGGCGGAAGCGCTCCAAACCTACCCAAGAGTAGCCTATGTAGGGCATCTTTATGATAAAAAGGCAGATTTCCCCTTCGCCGTAGCCGGTTATATGAAATGGGAAGGGGCCGAACCCTATATTGCCGTCAGTTTTGACGAACCCCGTTATATCCCATTTTCCACAGCAATGCAATCGGGCGATTTTTATCCAAACTAAATCAAAACACAAGGACCGGACGGATTATCCGTCCGGTCCTTGTGTAGGACTTACTCTTTATTTGAAGGAAGGGAATGCTTGGTTGAATGACGGCGGGAAACACGGCGGGACCGCTTATCTTTCCTGTTACGGTTCCATAGGGAAATCGACAGTGGAAGTAAACCGAACCATCTCGTTGTCCATGGTTCTTTTTGCGCTTTCTGCTGTTTCCGTTTTTCCTTACGAAGTTCTCTCGGAGTATCGATATAGGTTATTACCCGTTCGGTTATATATTTGACGAGATCATCCCCTTTAACAGCCATGGGGCCTTCTCCTCCTTATCCGCCTGATGTCTTTAGTTTAACCAGGAATGAGCCTGGTTAAACCATGTTTGGATTCACTAAAAAAAGACCTCCAATTGGCACCTAAACGGCGCAATTGAAGGTCTTTTTATGTCTTATTTCATTGTGAAATTTCCCGGTATTAGTCTCTTCCACCGAAGATAGCAGCGACCAGACGAAGCAGATACAGGAACAGGTTAATGAAATCCAGATAGATGTTAAGGGCAGCCATAGGAACATCTTCTACTGCTACTCCCTCACGGTACTGGCTAACATCATACAGAACCCAGCCGCTGAAAATCAGGACACCTGCACCAGCCCAAAGGATGTTGAACCCGCCTGCGGCAATTGGCAGAAACAGATTAATCAGACTGATAATGATTAATCCGATTGTTGCAGCAAACAGAAAGCCTCCCAGGAAGAAGAAATCTCTTTTCGAGCGGTGTGCATACAAAGCCAGAGAACCGAAAATGACGGCAGTGGTGATAAATGTACCCGCTACAACGTTAGCTCCGATTTTTGCCCCATACATCATAATAACCGGATACAGGGTCACACCTGAGACAGCTGTAAAGGTATACAGGAAGCCATAGCCAAGTCCGGTCTTTTTCCTAAGGAATAAAGCGGCAATCAACATGCCAAGTTCAATAAAAATAAAAATGGGTACCATCTTCGGGGGAATAAAGTATGCCCCGACCAGCATTCCCAAAAACGAAACCAGAAGGGACAAGGAGAAAGTTCTCAAAATATGAGAAAATGATCCTTTGTCCGAGTACGTCATTGTTTGTTCCATGAAACGGTACAACTCCTTTTTATATATATTTTCCTTCTAGAATGTACTGCTTTTGGATAGATTATCAACTTATACGGATTCAAGATGGTACAGGTTTCAAATATCTTTTAAATTTTGTTCTTTACATTTTAATATACCCTATTCGGTTTTCAGACAACCTGACACGGCCCGCTTTCCGAATAATCCGTCAAGTACGGTCCTTATTTCGGGGAATGCTGAGACTTTTCCAGTCTTGGCCCTTCAGCAGCTTCGCTATGTATACGATTTGGCCCACATGATAAGAATAATGGGAGAGCTGCCGGTTTATCGCCTGTACTACGGTATGTGGTTCGTTCCGGATACGGATTATTTTCAGAAGATCCTTTCCCTGAAGCACCTGCAGCGCTTTGTATGTGATAGCCCAACCTCTTTCCCATTGTTCTAATACTTGCCCTTTGCTCCAAGCCTTTGGTAAAAATTCAGCGTCCCGGTCACGGCTTTCTTTCTCCCCGTCAGAGGTCAGAAGATCTTTCCATCTCGACTCCATATTCCCGGCCATATGGGAAACAATCGTAGCGATGCTATTGGACTCCTCATGTGCAGACCATTGAAAGTCCTCGTCCTTTTCAAGCTGAATCATCGATTGATCTCCAAGGCGCTTTGTTTTCTGTAAGGCATGTGTCCATTCCTGAAGCAAATAGCCGCTTAAGTTTACTTCCGCATAATCAGACATTGACATTCCTCCTAACAGTATCTTATGAAGGCGAAGGAAAAAAAGATATGAATAAATCTTTATTTATATCTTTCCATTATGAAATTGATTCTAATTTTATAAACAGATTGCCATCCGGACGGGTAGAAGATATAAATAAATCTGAACCGTATTTATTTATATCTTTTCCATTAAGCGCTCACCAGTTGTTTTATGAAATTGAATCGATAGGTTAAAAATAACATAAAAAAGCCACCTCTGCATCAAAAACTGAGAAATGGCTTTTAATTTAGTTGAAGATTGATGATGGATGCGGTCAAGAGGACTCGAACCTCCACGGTATTGCTACCACTAGAACCTGAATCTAGCGCGTCTGCCAATTCCACCATGACCGCTTGTGATATCTTCATGTTTATTCGTTTTTAACGAACTTCTTTAGTATATACTCGGACTCTCTTATTTGTCAAGACAGTTTTTTCTTCTCTTTCTTTTCGCTTTTGGCCGTATGATTGCGCAGATGCAAATAAACCGTATGTTTCGTTATTTTTAAAGCATTGGCTACTATTGTAACAGCATCTCTCATGTTAAATACACCTTTTTCGTATAACAGACCAATAATGTGTTTGTTTCTGTTTGCATAAGAAATGTCAGGAGAGGCATCCACCGCTTCAATTGTCTGTTCAATCGTTTCAAGGATCATTTCCTCTACGGAATTGGCAAAATGCTCCTGCTGCCCCCGTGTTTCAATATCCAGGAAAGGCATAAAGGCCTTTAAAAACCCGTAGAACGACTCGTCCATGTTCATGTTGATGCATAACAACCCGATAATCTTATCGTCTTCGCCCCGAATAGCAATCGTGCTTGATTTCATCAAACGGTTGTTTTTGCTTTTCGTAAAATAACTGACGGCTTGTTTAGAATTGGATTGCTCAATTTCTTTAAGCATCTCCAAAGCCAAATTCGTAATCGGCGCTCCGATCTCCCGCCCTGTATGATGTCCGTTTGCAATCTTGATAACAGAATGCTGGTAATCTTCCAGACTATGCAAAACAATTTCATTGTCATCACCTAAATAATCAGCCAGCCCTTCGACAATAGAGTCATAAGACTGTAAAATAGAACGGTCAACTTCGGTAAATTTTATATTCATCATAACAGGCTCCTTTCTTCTCTGAAACTTGATGCTGCTATCATTTTATTTATTCGAATCAATTTCATAATACAACTGGTGAGCGCTTAATAGAGAAGATATAGATGAATACGGTCCAGATTTATCTATATCTTGTACCCGTTCGGATGGATATTTAAGTTGTGAAATTGATTCATTCAAAAAAATTTGATTAACTCAACTTAAGTAGATATTTAATTAACTATTATTAACATCTTATCGTGAACTGAGGGGATAATCAATTACAAATCCTAGTATTCATAAAATCAGGGCATGAAAATATTCACCATTTCTTTATATTCAAAAATTAATTTGAACGCTTACAAGTTTCATATTGCATGTCCATATGCAGCTTGCTATAATCAAATTGAGTTAATTAACTCAATTATTTTTTATTCTATTAATATTATTATAATAGATCAAAAAATAATTCACTACTCATTTTTCGGACAAGGTTTTACTAGGGCTTCTATTTATACAAGGAGGGCATTTAAAAAAATGGACATCTTGGTCGGTACGTTATTGGTCTTGTATCTGTTCTCTCTTTTCAGCTCCAAAGCGCCGAACGGCATGAAAGCGATGGGTGCTTTAGCCAGTGCGGCTGTTGCCAGTTTCCTGGTGGAAGCATTCCATAGATACGAAGGAGGATTTATTATATGAATGGGAATACTGCTAAAAAATTAGGATTTCAAGCTGAAAATACTGCAGTAAAAAATGAGAATTATTTAGACCCCAAAAAGTGGCATAAACAAGATACCACCTGGGCATTGAGCCTTTTTGGAACAGCAATTGGAGCAGGAGTACTCTTTTTACCTATTAATGCAGGTACAGGTGGTTTATTATCATTACTGTTAATTACCATACTTGCATTTCCTATCATGTATTACTCGCATAGGGCGCTAGCTAAAATGATATATGCTTCCAATTCTGCTGAGGAGGGAATTACAGGTACAATAAGAGAGTATTTTGGAAATAAGGCAAGTATAATTTTTAACATAATATATTTCTGCTCAATTTATACTATCGTGCTGATGTATTCGGTTGCACTTACAAATACTGCAAGTAGTTTTATGGTGCATCAATTGCATATGCAGGAGCCTCCAAGAGCCATTTTATCGCTTGTATTAGTACTCGGTCTTATAGTTATACTAAATTTAGGTCAAGATATCACTGTAAAGGTAATGAGCATGCTAGTATATCCTTTCATAGCTTCTCTGCTTTTTATCGCAATATCTTTGATTCCACAGTGGAATACGTCAATGATTAGTTTTTCAAGTATTTCTACTTTTTCAACAGGAACAGGATATTTTGGAATGTTGTGGATGACACTGCCAGTCATAGTATTCTCGTTTAATCATTCTCCCATGATTTCGTCATTTGTTATGAAACAGAGAGCAACCTATGGAATAGAAGCAACTGACGCCAAATGTGCTCAAATACAAAAAGTTTGTTATATCATGACATTCACCGTTGTTATGTTCTTTGTTTGGAGCAGTGTCTTAAGTTTGACGCCAAATGATCTTATAATGGCAAAAGAACAGAACTTGTCAATCCTATCCTATCTTGCTAATAAGCTTAATTCGCCTCTAATCGCTATTGCAGCTCCTATCATTGCTTTTGTGGCCATAACAAAGTCCTTCCTTGGCCATTATGTAGGAGCATATGAGGTAATGCGTGACATGATTATCAAGTCCTGTAAAGCACGCGGAAAAGATGTAAAAGAAAAAACAGTTAAGACAATAATCCTTGCTTTTGTCGTATTAACATGTTGGTATGTTGCTTATGCAAATCCAAGTATTCTAGGACTCATTGATACCCTCAGCGGTCCGCTAGTTGCTGCTATCTTATGTCTATTACCAATGTTTGCAATCTATAAAGTACCAGTATTGGCTAAATACAGAGGGAAAATAAGCAATATATTTGTCATTATAATAGGCGTGCTTACCGTCCTTGCAAGTATTAAGTCATTATTATAATTCACTAATTCCATTCTAAGTTGAGGCTCTTCGCTCTATTAGACGGGTAGCAAACCAAAACATAGCTTAATAGCGGAAAGCGCCATTAGCTAAGAGGTGACGAACCGACGATGGTGATAACACCACCAAGTATGATTCCCGTAACGATCGGATTGCCATCGGCCGAGGCAGTAATAATACCGCCGACCTTCAGCAGAGTGGCATTCACGACCGGTGTTGCTATGTTTGCCACTAAACATGTGCACTCGCTGGCATTGTTGCTGCCTTCATCGGATCGTTGGTCTTTAAAAACTTTAAAATCCGGACTGTTGCAGAAATCCGCGGATTGCTGCCGCCGCGAGAAATGAAGCGGCTTGAAATATGAAGACAGTCTTGAAATACAGGATTTCCGGCAGCCTATCATCTTTGTAGAGGAGTAGTGGTCATAATGCAGTTTAAATCTGTCTTTGACATCATCGGACCTGTCATGATCGGTCCATCCAGTTCCCACACGGCAGGGGCCAACCGCATCGGCCGTGTAGCGCGGAAGCTATTCGGACGCTTGCCTGAAACCGTTCAGGTTACCCTATATGGCTCATTTGCGAAAACATACAAGGGGCACGGAACAGATCTTGCGATTATTAGCGGTATTCTTGACTTTGATACGGCGGACGAACGAATTCCCGAAGCCCTTAACATTGCCCGGGACATGGGACTTGACGTGACATTTATACAATCGGATGAAGACATGGAGCATCCCAATACCGCACGTATTGTCCTGCGGGACAAGCAGGGGGGCTTGGAAATCGTTGGGGTCTCGATTGGCGGAGGCAGCATGGAAATCCGGGAAGTCCGCCAGCTTGACGACACACCGTCCGGTAAAACTCCGGCCATGCTTGTCCTCCATGAAGATAAATACGGAGCTGTAGCCAATGTCACATCCCTGCTGGCCAAACATCATATTAATATCGGATATATGGAGGTCTCCCGTTCGACAAAAGGGCAAAGCTTAATGGCTATTGAGGTTGATCAATCAGTTGACGATTCGCTAATCCATCATATGTATGGCCTCCCCCATATCACAGAAATATGGCAAGTAAAAACCTATCAGCGTACAAGCAAAGAAGGGGAAAGAATATGTTCCATAATGTAGCCGATCTGATTAAACTAACGGAAGAAAGACAAGTAAAAATCTCCCGCATCATGCTGGAAAGGGAAATGTCATTACGGGAGAAAACGAGCGATGAGATTCTGCAATTGATGGATACCAATTTGACCGTTATGGAAAAAGCTATCGAAAAGGGACTGAAGGGAGTTGTTTCCCTCTCCGGCCTGACGGGAGGAGATGCCGTTTTGTTACAGCGATACATTGCAAGCGGTAACTCATTGGCAGGCCCCCTTATTCTTGATGGTATGAGCAAAGCCATCGCAACCAATGAGGTCAATGCTGCGATGGGAATTATTTGTGCCAATCCTACGGCAGGTGCAGCGGGTGTTGTACCGGGGGCTTTATTTGCTGTAAAAGAAAAATTAAAGCCTACAAGAATGCAAATGCTGGAGTTTCTATTAACGGCCGGGGCATTCGGTTTTGTCATTGCCAACAATGCCTTTGTCTCGGGTGCGGCCGGAGGATGCCAGGCGGAGGTTGGCTCCGCGACAGGAATGGCTGCCGCCGCGATCGTAGAGATGGCGGGCGGTACTCCGCAGCAGTCTGCAGAAGCGATGTCAATCGCACTTAAAAACATGCTGGGTTTAGTGTGCGATCCTGTAGCCGGCCTTGTGGAAGTCCCGTGCGTTAAACGTAACGGAATCGGAACCTCCACAGCGATCGTGGCTGCTGACATGGCCCTGGCCGGCATTAAGAGCCGTATCCCAAGTGAGGAAGTGATCAAGGCGATGTATGAAGTTGGCCTATCCATGCCAAAATCCTTGCGCGAAACGGCAGACGGAGGGCTGGCCGCGACGCCAACCGGACGCAAGCTGGAAGCAATGGTATTGGGCAATATAGAATAGAAAACGCGGGTTAAAGCCAGCCCCCGGCATTCACCAGATGATACCGGGGGCTTTCTCCATCCTGTTGTCTTACTTTTCTTCTATATACTTGGCACTATACCGGAACAGTTCGTCTTCCGTCTTGCATAATGGAAGTCCTATCCGCTCATGCAGCTTTACGAGCCAAGGTTGGGTTAGTCCGGCCTCTTTCACAAGTGCAACGTCGGAAAACACCTCTGTTTCCGGTCCTTCAAGCAGGACGCGCCCTTGCTTCAATATATACACGTAATTACAAATTTCATAAATTAAATCAATGTCATGGCTGGAAATCAATATTTTTTTGCCTGCCGCGGCCAAATCCCGGATGAGCTCCATCATCATTTGCCTTCCTTCCGGATCGAGCCCTGCCGTAGGTTCATCAAGAAGTAGCCATTCCGTATCGACTACCAGTGCCCCGGCAATGGCCACCCGCTTTTTCTGCCCGTAACTCAAATACTGAACAGGCTTATCACGGAATTCTGCCGCACCTACCGTCTCCAAAACTTTATCTAGGCGTACAGCAATTTTATCTTCCTTCATGCCCAGATTACGGAGAGCGAAAGCCACATCGTCCGCCACATTCGAATAAAAAATTTGCTGATCGGGGTCCTGAAAAACAATTCCCACCTGTTTGCGTAAAGAAAAAAGATCCTTCTTGTTGTAGCGGAGCGGCTGCCCATGAAACATCACTTTTCCGTCCGACGGTTTTAGAAGGCCGAGCAATTGCTTGAAAAGTGTAGATTTCCCTGAGCCGTTGGCACCGACGAGACCGATGATATTTCCTTTCGAAAGATCAATCGATACATCATCCAATGCCAGTTTGCCGTCTTCATATTCAAAACTTATTTGATTGGTGGATAACATCAGACTAACCTCTTTCGTTATACGTGAAAGTCACCTTGGTAAAGCTTTACGTCAAGGGCAACAGACATTTCACTATAGCGTTTCATTACCCGCTGAAACAACACATTCACAAGCATCGCAAAAGAGTTATAACTGTTTTTAAACCCGTTATAGCCGAAGCGGAGCTGCTGCGCATGGCGGATGGCTCCCGCTTCTTCCATAAAAATAAAGATAAAGCGGTAAATCAGAACCATCAATTCCACAAGAAGAGCGGGAATATAGATTTTTTTCATAACTTTAACCAACTGGTGCACAGGAACGGTTAATATAAATAAGGTAGTACAGGCAAGGCAAGCTGTGCTTCTGAAAAAAACATGTATTGCAGCTTGAACGGTTGCATCTGAAATACCCAGATACCAGGAACCGGCCTGCACTTCAAACAACAGTCCATCCCCGGACGGCGACAGGGAAACCAGAATCGAGATTAGGCTCAACAGTAAAAAAGAAAACGGAAGCATAAGCCATTTTAAATACTGGCGGAAATTCATTTTTACGACATAAATGGTTAGCGGAACAAGCAGCATAAAGATGCCGGCCTGCAAAATCACCGGACCGCTTAAGGAAAGAATCATAAGCAGAACATACCCGGATGATTTTATATAGGGAGAAACGCCGATCCAGCGATTTTGATAGGCATATTTATCAATGGTTAACATGTTCCTGTTTCCGTTTGCCCCGGTGTACTCCAATAACATAAGCGATAATCCCGGTGCCGATACAGCCTTGCAGAGTGAAAAGCAAACTTTCTATTTCACCGCTTTTTGGTTCATAAATGGGGGTGAACCATGGTTCATAGTCCGGATTGATTTCGGAGATAGCTGCTTCCGCTTCCCCGTCCGAACCTTCATAAGCGGCATTTTTATTCAGGAAAAAGGGACTTACCATTAAAATAACGACCAGAAGCAGAAGAACCAAATTAATATTGATTTTTTTCATTGTAATTGCGCCACCTTTTCAGGAAGATTTTTACGGATAAGATTGTACATAATTGTCGTTAGCAAACCTTCTGCAATAGCGATAGGAACTTGCGTAGTACAGAAAATGGCCATGAATTTGAAGATAGATGCCATCATGCCGGATGCCGGGTCCGGAAAAACAATCCCAAGCTGCACAGAAGTAACAAGATATGTGGCGAGATCTGCTATGAATGCACACAAGAAAATGGAAAAGCCTTGACGGCAGCCGAATTTCCGGGCCAATTTATATACCAGAAAACCGACAATGGGTCCGGCTACAGCCATAGAAACCGCATTGGCTCCAAGTGTGGTTATTCCTCCATGAGCAAGAAGCAAAGCCTGAAAAAGCAGTACAATCGCGCCAAAAACGCTCACTACAAGAGGCCCGAACAATACGGTTGCAAGTCCTACGCCGGTGGGATGAGAGCAAGAGCCCGTAACAGAAGGGATTTTTAAAGCCGACAATACAAAAATAAATGCGCCGCATAAGGCAAGAAGCAATTTATTGTGTTGATCTGCGACAACCAGTTTGCGGATTCGGAATAATCCGGCAATAAGAAACGGAATAAATACGATAATCCAAATAATGGACCATTTTGGCGGCAAGAAGCCTTCCATAATATGCATCGCATGTGCCGTTTGCGGATTTGTCATTGTAAAATAAATCATTCCAATGAGGACAAGCGGGATAAATTTAAAATATTTTGCTGATAACAGGTTTCGCATTACGTTACCCTACCTTTCTTTTTTTACAATAATCGTAGAGAAATAAGAGAGCTTTTCATCATCATGAAGATGTTCCAACCCGTATGTAATCTTCTCGGAAACCATCGATGCATTACTGACAAGCACTGCCTTCTCCAGTAATTGGTGTTTATCCAATAGCCGCAGCACCAGCGGCATATTACTGGCTGCTTTCATTAAAATAATGGTATGAAAATGTGTCAGTGCCTGATTAACCGCAGCCTCCCCGGATGTTACCGGAATGACTGCGAGCGATTCCTCATCCATGACAATTGGCCAGCCGATACGCGAAGCAATATAGGAGAAAGAGGAAATCCCCGCAATCGTCTCTGTTTCTACCTCTGTCTGCAAGAGTTCAAGCAAATAGCTGTAAGTACTATAAATCATAGGATCTCCAAGTGTAATAAATCCGGCATTCTTTTCCGATAAGACATCCTCTTTAATTTCCGCTGCGATTCTTTCCCATGCCTGCTCCTTTTCCTCCTTGTTATAGCTCATTGGAAAATGGCGCTGCTTTACCGTAAGCTTTTCCGGCAAATAAAGAGAGACGATCTTTAGAGCAAGACTGGTTCCGCCCTTTTTTGGTTCAGGTGTATAGAGAACATCAAGCTTTTCCAGGGTATGGACGGCTTTCATTGTTAATAGCTCACTGTTTCCGGGCCCTGTTCCAATGCCATAAAACTTAGCCATGTTTTGCTGCCTCCTTCTCTATAGCCGTTTTAATATGACAAATAAACTGTTCCTGAATCAGTGGATTCTCACCGAGTCCCTGCAAATAGGAGGCTGTTTCGAACCCTTGCTGTATGAATTGCGATTTCCAGGAATTCTCTTCGTCCGATGCCATATCATGGATAGCATGATCTCCCGCCACAAGCATAAACGGCATCAAATGGACTTTCCGGACATTAGCTGCTTGTAGTTGTTCAATAACACGTTCAAGGGGAGGATAACCTTCCACTGTACCCAAATAAATGGGCTCGTTTGCAAGCATATGGTCAAGACAGGCGTATGCACTGAATGCATGATGCCCGGAGCCATGTCCCATAAGCACCAGCGCTTCATCTTCGGCAAGGTCCGGTGATTGTGCTTTAACGGCTTGTATGGCTTTACCGTAATCCTCATAGCTGTCCAGTAAAGGTTTACTTATAAGCAATCGGGCAAATTGATCCCGGTATGGCAGGGCCTGAGATACGATTTTTTCAAACTCCTCGCCGTTAATCAGATGCAGGGATTGAATAATGACCTCTGTGTAACCGGCATCTTTCAATTTTTTTAAAACCTGTTCAGGCGTATCGATTTGAATGCCATCACGTACCGCAAGTTTTTTTATAATTTTGTTGGACGTAAAAGCCCTGAACACGTCGTAATCGGGAAACATTTCCCTGATCCTGTTTTCACAAGCATCTATTGTTTTTGCGCGTGTCTCCGGATAACTTGTTCCAAAACTGATAACCACTATCGCTTTTTTCATGTTGGTACAACCTCCCCGGCTTCTTCCAATAGTAAATCAATAAGTGCTTCCGGCAACGCCGCCTCGCGGTATACCTCAAACCCCTTCTCGCGTATCGTCCGGCTGGTCATAGGACCAATGGAGAGTAATTTCAGCGAACGGAGCAGTGCTTTTTCTTCCCTGCTTAAAACAGAGAGCAGATTATCCACAGTGGAGGAGCTGGAAAAACAGACGAAATCGTAGCTGTTCCGTGATCCAGCAATGGCTGAATGAAAAAAGGTACAGTTTCCGCAGAAGTAAACAATATTTTCTTTGTATTCCGGTAATGATGTCATGATAGCATTAATATCAGCCAGACCATTTCATTGTTCAATCTGGACCTCAGAATAGAGGGTAACCTCCCCACCCAGTGCTGTTAATTTCGAGGCCAGATCACTTTTCCCTGCACGTGCACGGGGAAGGAGAATTTGTTTTCGGAACAGCGGAGCTCTCTCAAAAAAGTTCAATTTGTTCCGAAGCTTTACAACATCTCCTACGACGATTAATCCTGGTGCCCTATTTTCTCTTCCGCAACCTTGCCGCAACCGGATTCACCCGGCCCGGCTCCGATAAGAACAACTTTGCCGCTCACAGGTTTCCTCCCTTTATTTCATACATATTTTTCAAGTTCATCTATTCTTGTAAGGACTTCCGGGTAATTTAGCGATGGGCGCCGAATCACTACACAAGGAATTCCGAGTTCTTTGCAAGCCTCCACTTTCTCGGCAAAACCGCCCTTTGCCCCGCTTTCCTTCGTAATCATCACTTCCGCACCTGTTTGTTTAAAAAGTTCTTTATTCAATGATTGGGAAAACGGACCTTTCATCGCTATAATCTGGTCGGCCAGTAAACCCAACTGTTCACAGGCGGCCACTACTTCCGAAACAGGCAAAACTCTTGCTATCACATACTTACCGGGGAGTTTTTCCAAATATTGCGGCAGGTTTTTGCTTCCGGTTGCAAGAAAAATCCGGTTACCCAACGCTGATGCGGTTTGACATGCTTCATCAATATCACGAACAAGATGAAGATGGTCTGCCTGGCCGGATGGCCTTTCATAGCGAATATAGGGAATTTCCATTTTGTTTGCTGCGTTCATTGCATTCCCGGACACTTCCACAGCAAAAGGATGGGTCGCATCAATGACCAAAGATACCGCCTTCTCACGCATAACCCGGCACATGCCTTCTTCATCCAGTCTCTGACCGATGACTTGGTCGGCATGCTGTTTCGCCAGTTTTTCGCCATAATCCGTAGCAACGGAAACCATATAATTCCGTTTGCGGGCATTCAGCCAATCACAAATATCCAGACTATCGGAGGTTCCACCGATAATTAGGATCATAGCGTATAGCCCCTTGGTGTAATCATTCTGTCACCGGAGATATAGGTTTCCTTATTGCCGACGATAACCATCGTAGTCATATTCACATCTTCATAGTTGATTTCGTCCATGGTCGTCAGGATTTTCCTTTCTTCTTTGCGCCCGACATCTTTCACAATACCGATAGGGGTTTCCGGCGATTTGTAGGTCATCATGATTTCCAAGGCATGTTTCAGATGATCAGCCCGGCCTTTGCTTCTCGGATTATAGAAGCAGACTACAAAGTCAGCTTCTGCTGCCAGTTTCACCCGCTTTTCGATTACTTCCCAAGGTGTCAGCAAATCACTTAAACTGATATGGCAAAAATCGTGCATAAGGGGTGCTCCCAGTCTTACAGCCGCACCGATACTCGCAGTTACTCCGGCCACTATTTCCACTCCTATCGGTTCCTTCTCTTTGTCAAGAATCTCAAGAATAAGGCCGGCCATTCCGTAAATTCCGGCATCCCCACTGGAGATAACCGCCACGGTTTTCCCTGTTTTCGCAATATTTACGGCTTCCTGACAGCGGTCTATTTCTTTCCTCATCCCCGTTTTGACTACTTCTTTATCCCGGATAAGTTCTTCAATCAGTCTGATATACGTAATGTATCCGACGATCACATCCGCGTTCTGAATGGCTTCAAGTGCCTCTCCGGTCATCATTTTTCTTTCGCCCGGTCCAATTCCTACAACATAAATCATGCTTTCACCCCATTATTCATTCTTGTTCTTTCTCCCATTGCCATTGTGATCCCGTATGCTGTGAACCTTGGTGTTAAAACCCGTCCCTCACTGGCCAAATCGGCCGAGGATAATGCCACATTTCCAACATGCACTGTCTGCCTGACAAACTCCGATGTCGGATATTTCCCCGCAACTTTGCGCAATTGTTCTGCCGGATAAGTGATGAATGGGCAGTTCAATTCTTCCGCTAATTGTTTTATGGCGAGCTCATTCTTTTTTATGTCGATGCTGGCAATTGTGGAAAATGCATGCGGATCGGTATTATACCGGATACAAAATTCAGTAAATGCCCGCATCATATTTTCAGGTTCTACAGATTTACGGCAGCCGATTCCAAGAACACGAGTTTGCGGAACCATTTTCACCGTATATAGGTTCAATTCCGGCAGGCGATATTGATGTGTGACCCAAATCAGTGCTTCCAAATTTTCCGGAAGTTCATCCGGATTCATGTCCCAAGACGCCTCAACAGGGATAAATCCCCGCCGGTCTATCTCCACGGGTATTTCCTCATACAACCCCACTCTTTTTCCTGCTGCCAAAAGACCATTCATTCTCTTGCAATTTTCTCGAAAGTCCGGTATCCACGCAGGTACAGACGGCACAATCATATCCAGTGCTGCCACTCTCTGAACATCCGTTGCCGTTGTTATAACGGCAGCAGCTCCCGTAATATCAGCAAGTTTTCGCGTTAATTCGTTTGCTCCTCCCAAATGCCCGGACAATAGGCTGACCGCATGAAGCCCTTTTTCATCCATAACAACCACCGCCGGATCATAAAGCTTGTCCGAGATGACTGGAGCCAAAGTCCTGACGGCAATTCCTGCTGCCATGATACATACAAGAGCATCGTATTGTTGAAAAAGGAGGCGCATCCCTGTTGAGAAATCCGGTTTAAGAGCACGAAATCCTTCTGATTGCAGTTTTTCTGGAACAAAGCAACCTGCCGGATATTTCTTGCTTATGGACGCCGCAAGTGCTTTTCCATTTGCCGTGACAGCAATGATGGCGGTTTTCTTACCTGTATTCATGTGAGAAATCCTTGTCATAAAGTTTGGAATAATAAAATTCTTTGCCCAGAAAATTCCCTACCATAATCAGCGCCGTTTTCGTTATGCCATGTTCTTTTACTTTGCCGGCAATATCCCGAAGGGTTCCCGTAACTTTCTTTTCATCTGCCCAGGTCGCCTTATAGATAACAGCCGCCGGTGTATCTTCCGGATATCCGCCTGCAACGAGTTCCGAAACCACTCTTTCCACGGATTGAACAGACAGGAAGATAACCATCGAAGTGCGGTGTCCGGCATAGGAACGCAAGGATTCCCTTTCCGGAACCGGTGTCCGGCCTTCCATTCGTGTGATGATCACACTTTGGCTAACTTCCGGTACGGTATACTCGACACCCAGTTGTGATGCAGCACCCAGAAATGAACTTACTCCAGGTGTACAGGTGAACGGAATATCCCGTTTTTTCATCTCCTCTATTTGTTCCCGGATCGACCCGTAAATCGAAAAGTCTCCGGTCTGGAGGCGAACTACTTGTTTCCCGGCCTTCACGCCTTTTTCCATGCAATCTATAATTTCCATTAAATCCATAGCAGCACTATTATAGATTTCGCAGCTTTCCTTGCAATAATCAAGTAGTTGCGGGTTCACCAGAGAACCTGCATAAATGACGACATCTGCTTCTTTCAGGAGGTTGTATCCTCTTAAGGTAATGAGTTCCTTATCTCCGGGTCCCGCGCCGATAAAATGCACTTTCGTCATGCTGTCCCGCTCCTTTCTTTTTGGCAAGCTATGATAAAGGTCGGATTTTGGGGCTTAAAGTAATGCCCTTTTCCAAGTTCATGCCACTTTGAAACTTGCAGCTGGATCACCTCTACTTCATGCCAGGGCCCTTTTTCCAGACAGGCTGCTGCTTCGAGGACATTTTCTGCCAAAATGAAATTGAGCACAAGCTGGCCGCCCGGCTTTAACAAGGTATGGCTCCAATCTATGATCTCCGCCAATTTCCCTCCACTCCCGCCGATAAAAATAGCGTCAAAAACGGTATTTTCAAGCGGTATGGGGGCCTCTGCCGAAATAATATCCACATTTTCAAGCAGCAGCTGGTGCCTGTTTTGTTCTATTAATGCCAAAGCCTCCCCGCTTCGTTCAATCGCAGTTACAGACACATGGGGAAACATTCTCGCAACCTGAAGGGCCACACTCCCCGTACCGGCTCCAACGTCCAAAAAACGGCGGCTGTTTCCATCTATCGATAATTTGTCAATGGATACTGCACGGACTTCCGCTTTGGTCATTGGCGTTTTACCACGAATAAAAACTTCATCCCTCATCTAAGATCACCACCACATTCATTTCATAATGATCCGCCACTTGTTCCGGTTTTAACAGGTGCAACCGTTCATCGGGATAGCTGAGATTTTCTCCGATAATGAGCTTCTTGTTCAATTTCCGTTGGAGGATTTCCTTAGCTATTTCCGCCGGTCCAATCTTGCTGTCTGTTACCATCGCCACTTTCGGGTGTGCGAGCAGAAATTCGAAGTCAGGCTGTTTTCCGTGGCTGCTGGTCATGTACAGGTCGTTCATGGCAATACCACAACGGGTACAAAGATACTGAATGGAGCTAATGCCGGGTACAATCTGAAGCTGTTCTTTCGGAAATTTCTTTAACGCCCAATTTCCGATCCCATACATTAACGGATCTCCGGAAGCCAGCAGCACGATGTCCTGTCCAGTCTTCCCAAGCAAAAATGTTTCCAGTTCCGAGAGATTTGAGGGAAGAAGTTTGCGTTCGGCCGGTATTTCATGCGGGATTTCATTCAGCTGCCGCTTCGAGCCGATAATTACATCGGCATTCTGTATGAGTATGATTCCGGCACTTGTCATCAGTTCCGGTTTACCCGGACCAATTCCGACAATATGAATCATCGCCATGCCTCCCTGATTGCTGAAATATCACAAGTTGAAGCCAGCATTCCGCGTTCTGTTGAAAAAGTGATGACATCAATATCAACAAAGGGTTTGCTGAATTTCAAAAAGTCTTCCGCCCGTTTCTTCACTTTATCCGTAATGGTCTGAAAAACTTCGCTGTATCCTTCTGCCACCATGATTTCTCCTGCGGCTTCTGTTGTCGTGCATGCTGCAATTCTCTCGAGTAAAGGGACGGGCGCACCGGCAAGAGCCAGGTTTGCTACCAAAATTTCTGCCCGTGCATCGGCATCTTTGCTGTATGTGGTGAAAATACCGGCGGAGACCTTAATTAATTTGCCAAAATGGCCCACCAGAAGCACGTGCTTAAAAGCAAGGTGCTGCGCCTCTTTTAACATGTAACCGACAAAGTTGCTCATGGAAACCACGTATTTACCGTCAATGCCAAGATGCTCTTCCACGAAACGTTCTCCATAATTCCCCGGTACCAGAATCACTTTCCGGAAGGCTTGTGCTTTTTTCATTTCCAGTTCCATGGAAAGCGACCGTTTCCACCCCTCATCGGACATTGGGGTTACGATTCCTGTCGTTCCTAAAATGGAAATTCCGCCGATAATCCCCAGGCGGCTATTCATTGTCCGCTCCGCACGTTCTTCACCTTCCGGTGCGAAAATGATGATATCCGCGCCCAGCTTTGCACCAATCTCTTCCCGGACGGCTGCGATAATCATTTTGCGTGGTATCGGATTGATAGCCGCTTCCCCAACCGGGACCGCAATGCCTTTTTGAGTCACACGCCCGATTCCTTGCCCGCCGTCGAGTCTGATTTCCCCGCCGGCGTTTAAGGTTACTTTCGCAAAAATCCACATTCCATGCGTCGCATCCACATCATCACCGCCATCTTTTTGAACGGCGGCCGTCGCGGTATGCTGATCAAATTCCTGTTTTTTCACGGGAATTTGCAGAGATGTTCCGTTTGCCGTAATCACAGAAACTCCCGCTATTTTCTCCTGTTTGATCACCATGGCGGCAGCCGCTTTGGCTGCTGCGGCTGCACAAGCGCCCGTCGTATAACCCTTGCGTAATTTTTTTCCCTCATGATACACATAGTCTCCCATAGGGCCACCTTCTCTTACATCGCATATAGCACTGCGTTAATGATGGCTGCAGCCAAATTGCTTCCGCCTTTTCGTCCACGGGCAACTACCGCCGGTATATCACTTTCATAGAGGGCTTCTTTCGATTCTGCTGCCCCGACAAATCCAACAGGCACTCCGACTACAGCCTCCGCATCCAATTTACCGGCATCTGCCATTTCCAAAATTTTGTAGACTGCTGTAGGCGCATTGCCAATTACAAATAATTTCCGTTCCTCTTCCCTTGCGGCAAGTTGAATCCCGGCCATAGACCGGGTGATGCCTTGCTGTTTGGCGATTTCTGCTGTTTCAGGTTCATTGACGTAGCAGCGGTACCGGCAGCCGTATTGATCTAAAATCCTTTTATTCATCCCGCTCAAGGCCATATTGGTATCTGTAAAAATCATTCCGCCATGCCTGATTGTTTCGCGTATTTTCGCCAATGCATCATGAGTAAAAACAAGGTTATCCAAATAATCAAAATCTGCCGTCGTATGAATCGCCCGTTTCATTACCAGTTCCTCTTCCCTATTCCGGAAGGCATATTCAGGTCTTGTTTGTGTAATGATTTCCTGTATGATCTCAAAACTTTTTTCTTCAATAAGCTTTGGGTCTTTTATGTAACTCATCTTTTCCTCTCCTTTCCCGAGTAAAAGGAACAAAAAAACACGAAACTTTAAGGTTTCGTGTCCATACGTCAGAAATGGCCGTTTCCAAGTGCTTTTTGAACACACTTGTGCCCTGGTTTCATTGCAATAGACAACTGTTCCCTTAGAAGTTGCTGCATAGGCTGAATAGAGGAGGTCTCCTGACTTTGCATCATTCTAGTTTCCCGCCTTCCCGGAAATGTTCCAGTGACATCAAGGGGATTTCGTCCGCTTCACAGTAGCTAGGGCCTGTAGAGGAATCGCACCTCTTTCCCTGATCTCTACCCAGTTTTCTATTCAATTTTTATCAGGTTGAATATCTGGTTCTTAAGATGATCATACCTTGACTAATGCTGAGGCGCCTGTGATAGAACTCACTAATCACTAATATTTTCCTTTTTGTGTTTCCGCTTTCTTTGCGATATCCAAATATGGAAAAAATGGATACATGAATTAGCACTATTCATCTCACCGAAAAAAAGTTGGGGAAAATCTAAAAGTCATTAGATTCCTGAAAGGGTGGAAGGTTTGAACTTGCAGTTGCAAGGCGGATTATTACGGAATAGTTTAATGATTTCATTATCATTATATTTATATTTCCTTCATTTCATATTATTATAATTAGTGAAAATCCCCAAAGGAGGATTGATTATGTTTGATTCCGTTTGGTTTCCCATCATCATTGCTTTAATTGTTGTCTACGGTTTCTACGCCGGTACCCGGAAAAAGAAATAGTTTTGGATGGGTTCCCGGCTATTTTACCGGCAGCATGTTTTTTTGATGCCCGGCACGGCGTTACCGTTCAAAAGCCTGTTCTGAACTGCTATGAAGTAACAAGCGGGTTTACCGTTCTCCGGCATATTCCTGCCCCTGACCACCTGCAGCGAAAGAGTCGATAAAATGGATATGTCTGTAATAATCATCGTCTGATAGGAAGGATATACCGGACGGGTTGTCCTTTTCCAAATATTCCTCAAGCTTATGGCTGTTTCCCCCCTCAACTGTCCAATAAAAGGACGAAACAGTGAATAGTATTCTTTTCTTTCTATGATTGAATGTCCGTTGCCCGATATCCTTGCCCGCTGTCCGGTTTCCTATAACTGCCGCTTCATTTAAATGGGCTCTCAGCGTCAATGCCAATATTTCACCGCAGCTGGCTGTGTATCCGTTAACCAAAATAAAGATGCGCTGAAAACCGAATCTGGCCTCGTCGGACGTATAAATTATGGTTTTACCCGGATAGCGCAACTCTGCAATATCACATGAAGGAAGGAGTAATCTGGAAATTTTCATGCATTCTTCTATACTACCTCCTGTATTGTTCCGCAAATCAAGAATTAATCCTTTTCGGTCTCTGTAACGCTTTAGTACCTCTTCCATTTTACGGGAAACGCCATGATCAAAAAACCCAATGGCAATATACATATAATCGCCGAATTTGATATCATGCTCAATACTTGAAGTGTTCCTTCTTTTTCGGGGATAGTTTTTGCCAAATCGAAAGCAAGTGTATGGAGTCCCTTTGGTCTCCTCAATAAAAACGGCAAACCGAGATGCAGAAATAAAGGCACGGCGCAGCAGCTCCGTTTTTTTTTGCCTATAGCATTCGTTCCGGTCTAATTGCAGTTCGTTTTCCTCATACAGTTCCAAATACTGTTTGGCTGCTCTTTTGCTGATATATAACGGTAAAGAGAAGAATAGCATTCTTCTACTCAGCCCCTTTACTCTTCTATAGTATTGTTAGTGTTGTTATATGCCATCATTAATTTTTGCGTATTCATAAGGAGCTTTTCTTTGTTGGAGTTCCTAATAAAAATAAAAGCAATCAAAAAAATAAAAACTGCAGTTGCCAAGGTAATCCATACACTATTCTGGTTTACTTCTAATCTCGAGCCCCAGATGAGAAAAACAAAGGGACATGCTAAATGAATTAAAGCGAATACAGAAGCGGTCATCTGTTTTCCAAAGCTATAATCAGCGTAATGGCAAGTTGCGGCTCCGAGAAAAGCAAAACAAAGCGCAAGATTAGCGATAAACTGCATTTCGTCATACACACTAAGGGAAAAATCCCCAATTCCTTTAACTAAGTTCAATAAGCCTGTCCCCGCAGTAAGTAAAATGATTGAATAAACATAGCCTGAAGCAACAATAAAAATGAGATTCCACAGCCAGATTTTTTGTATGGAAATGGATGTCGCCAGGATGGATTCGCTGCCAATAATATCTTCCATTGAAAAATGAATAACACTGCTGAATAAAGTAAATGTTGCCGGAAAAAAGACCAATATCGTCTCTTGGCTCAGCCCAGACCGGTATAAGGCATACAAATAAATGATAGGGAGAATGAAAAGGACCGCCAATCGTGGTTTCCGATGCTTCATTGCTTGAAGCGATTTCCAGAAAAGAGCATTCATAAGATTATAAACACCTCATTATCATATTTTCGGTTCGCAGCCGTTTGATCAGAACCCTGGAAACTCCATACGCGGCAACTATAGAGATAACCATAACCGTTCCGCTACCCTTGATATCCCATGAGCTGATTGCGGTTAATCCATTTAAAAGCAGCCCCTGGCCAATAATAATGCCTAGTCTGGACTTTTTCCCGTATAGCCAAGTCACTGTCCCGACAAGTAAACTTAACGAGTATTGTAATAAAAAGCACAGGAGGAGGAGCAGAGCTTCATTCCATATGAGAATATTGGGTTTGTAACCGTTAACGTACAAGATAATAAGATAGACCGGAAACATGGCCACTCCCAGAATCACCGATTTAATAACAATAAATAGTCCTTTTTCCTTAAGAATTTGAGCTGCGTCAAGCGGTGTTGCCAGTAAAGTCTCTATAGATGTCGTTAAATCGTAAAAATAAATATCATTTTGCGTAACAACGGAAAAAAGAAAGGGAATATATAAAAAATAAGTGAATGTTGTAAAGTCCTCCATTCTCCAAACCAGTAACAATGTCGTAAGCAAGAACTGCAACGACGTTACTATACACAGATGTTTCTGCCGTTTTAATTCCCTCCAATATACAACCCCCGACTTATTCATATCGTCTCCGGGTCTTAGGTTTTATTGATGATTTCCTGATATAATTCTTCTAAATCATCGCTTGCTTTTTTAAATTCCTCATACCGGATACGGTTGCTGCTCAACCAATCCAGAATATCTATTCCCGAATGGCTGACTGTCACAACAGCCTCCCGCTCATTTTTGAAAATCCAACTGATGCCGCTTTCCGGGTTTACTCTTCCCAACTGATCGGCAATATCCTTGCCTTTTAACAAATAGTTGTGATGTGCATGGGCCTCCCGTATTTCGTCATATGTTCCGGACCGGATAATCCTCCCTTCTTTAATGAAGGCGATATGTGTGCATACTTTCTGCAGCTCGCTCAAATCGTGAGAGTTAATAAGCACTGTCGAACCATTGTTTTTGCAATTCAATAAAAAATTTCGAAGAGTAATTTGACCTTCCAAGTCCAATCCTCTGGACGGTTCGTCCAAAATGATGATGTTCGGATCATTAATCAATGCTCTGGCCAAAACAAGTCTTTGCCTCATTCCACGGGAGAAGAAGGTAATCTTGCTATCCTTTCTTTCGTATAAGTCGAAATCCTGCAGCAACTTTTCGATCCTGTTTCGGCGCTCCTCCTTCTTGGAGTGCGGATGGTAAATTCTATCGAAAAATTCTATGTTTTCCCATGCGTTCAAATCTTTGAAGAGACCAATATGATCAAAGAGAAAGCCGATTTTTTTCTTCTCTTGATTAAAACGTCTGTCGGTAACGTTAATTCCATTTACGTAAATTTCCCCGCTCGTCGCTTCATACAGATTCATAATTAATCGGACAAGCGTTGTCTTCCCGGCCCCGTTCGGACCAACCAGGGCAAAAATCTGCCCCTTGTCAATTTCCAGGCTGACATTGCTCAGAATACTCCGATGGCCCAGATTTTTGCTGACGCTGCATATCTTTATAACCATTCCGATTCCTCCAAGCTGTAAGCGCAATTCTCTTCCGTATCCAGAAATCTGCAGGCGCTGCAGGAATACTTGAATTCACATTCCCGACACTTTAACCCATGATCCCTCGAATCCACATTCTGCCTCCAAAAATCCCGTACCAGTAATTTAACCGCTTGAGAAACGGAATCTCTCTTTAAATTGAGTAACGGAGCTTGGCTTCCCAAGCACGGATATACGTCTCCGACATATGAAACGGCTATCTTGCCGTTTAAACATGGATCAAATAGTTTTCTGGCATAGAAGCTGTTCATATTGGTTTTGACCAGCCGTTCTTTCACGATCGAAGGCTTCTTATGCGTCGTCCTCATGATTTTCCACTGATTTCCCGTTATTTGCTTCACGTCACTGAATAAGTGATCGTCCACCAGTAAAGTGACGCGATCTTTAATGTTGCAGTAATTTTGAATAATCTTGTTAAGATTCCGTTTACTTGTCACGGTGATATGAAACCCAAGCACGGAAGGGACCTGCTTCAAAGGAACGAGGCCATTGGTATGAAGGTTTGTTGCCATTCCGAGTTCAATTGAGAAATCGATCAGTTCATGAATATACGGATAACGAGTCGGCTCCCCTCCTGTAAATAACACCGCGCTTGTTCCAAAATGAGACAATTCGGTCAGAATGCGTTTCCACTGTTCTACGGTCAACTCTGCTTCATCCCTCTCCTCAAACCGTTTGCATACCGGACAAAATGAATTTTTGCAAAAAGTGCAATCCAGATTGCAATCATTAGTCACATGCAGTACAGCCATATTAATTCGGGGGGCATCCTGCCATAATTTTTTCTGGCTGAAACTATTAATCGGCCTTAACTTATCTATGAATACGGTTTGATCCGAAAAAAAACCGAAATTCGTGGACTCCAGTTCGCTAAAGAACGGATCTTCAGCATTCACCGGATGATTCGCCTCGGCGTCCTTTAGCTTTTGGGTATTAACCTCATCCAGCCAAATCATATTTTCATCAAGTAAATGGCATACAACTGATTTTTTCCTGCCCACTACTAAAAAACATTCCGGAAATAGACGGAAATAGCAATTACTCAAGAATAACCCCTACCTTTTCATAAATAGATTTATAATAATCAATGGTAATCTCCTCAAACAATGAGTTGAGTCCGTATAATTGTGTAAAAAGCTAGGTTCCAAAAAATGAAAGGAGCCATATTCATAGCCCTCAGTTAGAATAATGTTGGGACACAAAATTCTAAATATACGAGGTGTTATGAAATGGCTCAATACCAGATTAACGTAGATTCGCAGCTTTTGCATCAACTATTTTTGGGAAATTCTCAGGATGCGGGTGTAGCCAAGCTGCTCGAGTCTGTACTGAACCAAGTCTTACAAGCACAGGTGAGTGAACAAGTGGAAGCAGATCGTTATGAACGAACAGAGAATCGAAAAGCGTACCGGAATGGATCGTATCCACATGGGCTGCATACGCGGGTGGGAACCATTACACTAAGTGTTCCGCGCATCCGTGGTGGGAAGTTCACGACAGAGCTCTTTAGTCGTTACCAGAGAAGTGAACAAGCGTTAATCTTAGCGATGATGGAAATGGTCGTAAACGGCGTCTCTACGCGTAAAGTCTCGCAAGTAACCGAAGAACTCTGCGGAACCGAGTTTTCTAAATCCACTGTTTCAGACCTTTGTAAGCGGCTGGATCCCATCGTAACTGCTTGGAATAATCGAAGCCTGGCAGACAGCCTCTTTCCGTTTGTTCTCGTAGATGCGATGTATCTCAAGGTCCGTGAAGACGGTCGTGTACGCTCACGAGGCATCATGATTGCCATTGGTGTAAACACCGAGGGCTATCGTGAAGTCCTTGGCCTGATGCTGGGTGACACAGAATCTGAAGCAAGCTGGAGTGAGTTTTTCAGCTCTCTAAAAGGACGTGGATTACGAGGTGTGGATCTCATTACCTCCGACGATCATGGCGGCCTTGTACGCGCGGTACGGCAGCAGCTGCAAGGGGTAACATGGCAGCGATGCCAGACTCACTTCACGCGAAATGTATTAGAAGCCTCACCCAAAGCCTTGAAGGATGAGATCCATGGCCGTCTACGGTCGATTCTAGATGCTCCTGATACTGGAACGGCAAGGTTTTTATTAAAACAGACCTTAGCGGCTTATGAAGATAAGGCGGGTAAGGCGATGGGCGTGCTGGAAAGCGGATTTGACGATGCTACCGCCGTCTTAATGCTGCCAGAGCGTTACCGAAAACGGCTGCGCACGACAAATAGCGTTGAGCGTCTCAACGAAGAGGTTAGACGCCGGGAACGTGTCATTCGCATCTTCCCAAACCGTGAATCCGTGATTCGTCTTATTGGTGCTCTATTGATGGAACAGGATGAAAAATGGGCAGCCGGCAAGAAATATCTCGACATGACCGAGTACATGGAATGGCGGAAGGATCGGCCAAAGTCCGATGCCAAAGTGACTCGCATTATGTAGCACAGTCTAGCTGAGGGAATTTACACACAAATTTGGACTTGATCTAATGATCCTCCATAAGTTCATACAAATGTATTTTCTTACTGGTCTCTGCTTCTTTTTTCAGCACCCCTCCCATTATTTTTTGGATTAACTCTTCATTGGAAAAAGAGAGCAGGTATTCTTTTAAAGTCTGATACGCCCCATTTACGCTGGCATGGCTTTCTGCCAGCATCTGATCCACAAACTCTTCACGAATTTGTTCATCAACCAATGCCTCGGCCGCCAGTTTTTCCAAATAGAGAACCTCTACTCCCCGGTTGCGCAATGTCTGGGCAAAGTAGTCATGCTCCTTTTGAATAATGGGCAAATACGGGATGTCGTCGAACAGCAGCTGCGGCAAAAACTCAGGTGTCAAATTTTCTACTTCTTTACCGGGACGCTTTAATAAAACCGTTTCTAACTCTCCAATCTCGGAAGTGACATGAACGGGATGTTTCACTTGTGTACCTCCTTCGGGACCTGGCTTATTGTGTCACAGGTATATCATAATAAATCCCTGAAACCTCTGTAGTGGAAACGCTGACATTTCAAAAGTGAAATATTCCACGATTTATTGCCGTATTTATAGATTTTCTCGCATATTTATAATGTTCTCTCAAATAATAGTGGAAAAAGTGCAGTGTTTTTTCGTATATTTCCTGAATAATGGCCTTTCAGCTTACCCCGCTTCAAAATAAAAACCGTTGATTTTTTTAAGCAAAAAACCGGGTGTTTTCTGCATCGTATAATGCAGGAAACACCCGGTTTCTATGATTTATGTTCTCTTAGTCCGAATTAAGCCAGCACACCTGCTGAAGGGCCAAAATATTCATAATGAATCTGAGCCGGCGGCACGTTCATTCCGGTTAATGCCCGGTATACAGATGCCATGAACGGGGCAGGCCCGCACAGATAAATATCCGGCCGGACAGCATGGGACAGTAACTCACTCAGCCAGCCCGCTTCAATTAATCCTTCACGGTCAAAAGCACCGCATTTGCGGTCTTCTTCTCTCGGCCTTTCATAACATACATAAGATTGGAGATGGGGGAGACGTTCCTTCATTTGCCGTACATGCTCCGCCATAGCATGCGTGCCTCCGTGAATGGCAGCATGAATGAATGTAACCTCCCGCTCGGGCATTTCTTCCGCAATAGTATTCAGCATGCTGATGGTTGGGGTCAATCCGACTCCCCCACTGATCAGTACTACCGGGGTACGTTTGCTCCGGTCCAATACAAAATCACCTGCAGGAGCACTTATGTCAAGCACATCACCTTCCTCCACGTTCTCATGAAGATAGCCTGATACAATCCCCTCCGCTTCTCCGTCCCGCCCTGCTTCCTTTTTAACCGAAATGCGGTAATAATCCAGTCCCGGCCTGTCGGATAAGCTGTATTGGCGGTTTAGCGTATACTTCTCGCCCGGAATATTTAAGCGGATTGTGATATACTGGCCCGGCTCAAAACCGGCAAGTTCTTTCCCGTCTTCCGGCCTTAAATAGAAGGAGGTGATGACGTCGCTTTCGGGCACTTTTTTTGCCACAATAAAAGGTCTGAACCCTTTCCATCCTCCTTTCCGGTTTTCTGCTTCCTTGTACATTCCTGCTTCAATGCCGATAAAAGCGTCGGCTATGACTCCGTAAGCTTCCTTCCAGGCATGCAAAATCTCATCCGTAGCCGCATTCCCCAGCACTTCCTTAATCGCCAGCAGCAGGTTTTCGCCTACGACCGGATAATGTTCCGGCTTAACTCCAAGACTGCGGTGTTTATGTGCAACCTGGACCACTGCCGGGATAATAGCCTCCAGCTTGTCAATGTGGACCGCCGCTGCCAATACCATGTTGGCCAGAGCCGTCTGCTGCTTGCCCTGCTTCTGGTTGGCATGGTTAAAGATATTCAGAAGTTCCGGATGAGTCTCGAACAGTCTGGTATAAAAAAGTTTGGTTATGTCTGTCCCGTGAACTTCCAGCGCAGGTACTGTAGATTTAATAATATCAATAGTAGCTTGTTTTAACATGCAAATTCCTTCTTTCATAAGAAATGGATAAAGCTTCTACCCCGATCATAGTCAATGATACAAGTCTCATTTGTGATTACAATCACTGTAATCCATAAGGATTTGTGAACGGCTGCTTGCTTTTAATCATAGAAAGCCTCATTGTTTCATAGAGTTAAAGTGGGAAATCTTTCATTGCGTACCAGGGAGTTTTACAAGTAGAATAGACTTGCAGTGAGTCTACTGTTTCCCGATACTTTAAATAGGAGGAGCTAGAAATTGTGACAAGAAAAAAACTAACAGGAAGTGCAGCCGCCATGCTGGTTCTAATTATTGCAACCATTCTTCTGGTACCCGGCATGTTCCATGCTACCGCACAGGAGCAGCCCCTGCAGGCACCTGCCGTACAACAGGCGAAAGCCGTCCAGGAAACGCAGTATGCCAAACGCCAGCTTAGAGCCGCCTGGATCTCTACGGCATGGAATATTGATTGGCCTTCCCGTAAAGGATTGCCTTCCGAACAGCAGAAACAAGAATTTATTCAAATTCTGGATGACGTGAAACAGATGGGGATGAATGCGGTTGTTGTACAGGTTAGACCGATGGCCGATGCATTTTATCCTTCAGAATATGCACCCTGGTCGGAATATTTGACTGGTACACAAGGGAAATCACCCGGATATGATCCTCTGGCCTTTATGGTAGAAGAGGCACACAAGCGTAATCTGGAATTCCATGCCTGGTTTAACCCTTACCGGATCAGTACCCAGTCCAGTCTGGACAAGCTATCTGCGAATCATCCTGCACGCCAGCATCCCGATTGGGTTGTTACATACGGGGGCAGGCTTTACTTTAACCCCGGTCTGCCTGAAGTGAAACAATACATAACGAATAGCGTGCTGGAAGTTGTCCGCAATTATGATATTGATTCTGTTCATTTGGACGATTACTTCTATCCTTACCCGGTCAGCGGGGAAGAATTCCCCGATGATGCCGCATTCCGTACATACGGAAACGGGTTCGGCAGCAAAGCGGATTGGCGCAGGGACAATGTGAATCAATTGGTAAAAGATTTGTCCCATGAGATTAAATCGGCGAAAACATATGTCAAATTCGGCATCAGCCCCTTTGGGGTATGGCGCAACAAGTCATCCGACCCGAACGGTTCAGATACAAGAGCGCTAAGCAGTTACGAGGCCCAGTTTGCCGATACACGCAAATGGGTGCAGGAAGAATGGCTCGACTATATTGCTCCGCAGGTATACTGGAGCTTTGATTTCTCCGCTGCCCAATACAACAAAGTGACCGACTGGTGGATCGAGCAAACACAAGGGAAAAATGTTCATCTGTATACGGGCCATGCCGCCTATAAGATTGCCAATGATACGGCATCGTGGAACAATCCGGATGAAATACCAAACCAGATCAAGTACAATACGGAACGGTTTAATCAAGTGAAAGGAAGCGTGTTCTTCAGCTACAAAGATCTGAAAAGCAACCGGCTTGGCATCCGGGACCGTCTCATTCAGGATTCTTACCGTTACCCTGCACTTGTACCTGCCATGCCTTGGATTGACCGGCAGTCACCCGCTTCCCCTGCTTTAATATCAGCCGTGAACGCGGAGTCTGCTGTAAACCTTACCTGGAAGGACAGTGAAAACTCAGGCGCCTCTTACTATGCCGTCTACCGCTTTGCCGGTAATCAGCCGGGAAGTATAGAAAATGCGGTTAATCTGATCGGCACAGTAAGAAAAACCAGACAAGGCACCTACAGTTTTAAAGACACTGAAAACCTCCCGGGCGGGACTTATACGTATGTCATTACGGCATTGAGCCGCACCCACAATGAAAGTGCACCGAGCAATGCGGTATCTGTGCTGAAGTAAATGTGCCGTCATATGTGACGCCCTATCAGCTCCCTGACTGTTCTCCAGTTCAGGGAGTTTGTTGTAGCAACATAAGAGAAAACGATTATTGCCGGAGGATGATAAAGGGGGCTGCAAAAAGAAGAATAAGGGGGTGATTTGCAAAACGAATACAGTGTCACCTGCTGGGGTTGCCGTTGTCCTGTTCTCTTAAGAGTAACGATGGGGAAGGTTGTGGATATACATCCGAAGGAAAAAGCAAGGAGGGCTTTTCACTGAAATTTTCATTAAGCTATCAAGATGGGGGATCTTTTTTTTTCCGTTTATTTGAAACGTAAAGCATAATTCTTAGGACAATCAAGATAAAACAACCTATTAAGTTTACTGTTATTTTCAATGTATAATTATTCGAGAAATAACTTAAGAAAAGAGAAACAATAACGATTAAAAAGGCAGCAATATCCCATAATTTCTTTAGCATAACTACCACCTCCGTTATCCATTAAAATAAGAACTGCGATACGGTAACCATTCATTTATTTCTAGGGTTGCTAAATGATTCTTTTGGCAGGCCATGGTATCACAGTTCCACAGTTCGCAAACTATACTCTCATGTGCAATTGCCTAATATATTGTTTATATTGAAGAAATCCAACAAAGCATAATATAAATCAGATTTCAAACTTCCTCCAATAGACCGAATCGCTTTTTGTACGGCAGTCGTTGTCGAATAGCCATAGGACTTGTAAAGTTGATAACTCTGAGAAAAGGCTTTAACAAATTTCACTGTACCACCAAGGGCATCAATAGCTTTTTTTACCTTAAGGATTTTTGTGAAGGGGAAGCCCACTGTAAGTATCGCGAGTCCAATGGCACTTATACAACCTGGAATATTGAAAGATGGAAGAAGTTTGGGAAGAAATTGAAGGTTCCCTTCTTTAACAATGACTCTCATCCCTGTATGTTGGGTTAACCATTCAATCGTTTTTTCTTCTCCCTGAGCCACGACAGCATCGGGAATGTGTTCAATTGCGGACAAAACGGTCTGAAGTTCATGAAATCCTTCGTTTACGAAGATGTCTTCTTGGGGTTGTGCATCTGCAACAGAATCATGGATACCCATGGAAATACATAGCAGGGTAAACGACATGAATAAAATAAGTGCTTTCTTCATTTTCACAACCAATGGGTACGCCTCCTTTGTAATGGTTATTGGAGAAGAATAATTAAATTCCTCTACATCATAGCACCCGTATCCATATTTTGTAAATGATGGATTTTTTAAATTGGAAGGAACCAAGTTAATTGTTTGTTCTTTCTTGTATTTCGCTTGTTTAACGGTGGGGAACACTATGGATAGAAATGGAGGGGGAAACAGGGAGGGCTTTTCAATGAAATGCCTCAGGCTATCAAGATGGGGGATCTTTTTTTTCCCGTTTATTTGAAACGTAAAGCATAATACGTAAAATAGCTAGAATAAAACATCCGGTATAGAGAACTATTATTTTCAATGGTTCATTATTTGAGAAATAACCTAACAACATACCTACGATAGTGAATGAAAAGCCAATAACATACCATAATTTCTTTAACATAACTTCCATCTCCGTATTCATTAAAATAAGAACTGCGATACGGTAACCATTAAGGGGCGCCAAAATTGGTCGAATTAGCAGGTCTTTGAGGATTTCCCTCTCAAGCGCCTGTTCAGCATATAGCTTTTTCAACTTCTCCAGCTCTTTCTCAAGCTGGGAGGAATCTTCTGCTGTCGGGACGAACTTCGCTTGCTTCACGCTTGTCCCATCCAACTGATCCAGATGCCCCATCGAAGAACCATCTTCGGATCGAGCTCATGCTGTCTCGCGATAGCCGTCATATTGCCGATTTCTTTTCCCTTGGCAACGATCATCTTTTTGAAATTCAGGTCGTATTGCTTTCTGGTCATTTAAGTTCATTAGAGGGCATAGGTTCAAACAAAATTAAGCAACCTTAGTCCAGTGAGTACCGTACTAAGGTTGCTTAGGACATATCAGTTTTAATGCTGTTCACTTGGGGAGTAAGATCAGAGTACCGACGCCAGCTTGCCGCCTAGGTCTTTTTTCAATGTCTACAAAATGAGGTCTTGACCAGTTAGAGAGAGGATATTAAATCATTTTTTTTCATTCTTTAATTTTTCCATAACTTTATCAATGGTTTTCATATTAGTTATCCAAAAGACACTAACCAGTAGGTAATATATTCCCATTATCGAAAGATTGCTTAGCATATTTTCCCATGTAGATTTTGATAAGGCAAAGTATCCCCAAACTATAGACACGATAAAATATGTTAAAGGAGTAACTATATGCACCATTAAGTATAAAAATTTGTGAACGTTCATGATTTAATTACCTCCCCCTTGGCTTAACCATGTTTGTAAGTGCAGACACCACCATAATAAATGAGAACTCCTGTCAGTGTTACAGCATTAGCGCCAATCACAAATTTTAACAATAATTTAGCGGCCTCTTTATATGCCTTTTTTTGAATATATACCCACAGTCCACTTTCAAGGGCTGCTGTTACTGCTTACTTGTACTTTTTGTAATGCATCTGATGATGCTGCATTGACGTTATTGGGTGGAAAACAACCTGCTAACATTCCTCCAACTAATAGTGTTGGAACTACTTCTTTAACAATCATCCAAACAACCTCCCACAAGAAAATTTTCTAATACATCATACCAACGTTTACATATTTTTACAATCGTTTTTTTTGCTTTATTTATGCTTTTGAGATCTATAGCAATAACCATCGCCTTGAATAAAAGGGGGAGGGTTAAAATGGGGTCTTGACCAAAGGGAACCGGGGATTTTTAATCAAGGACTTCATCTTTAACAAGCTGTTCATATAAACGGATGTAGGAACACGCGGATTTTCTCCAGCTGAAATCCAATTTTTTTACGTTATTCATCAAGTTATTCCAGGGTTCTCCTCCTGCCTGACATATTTCGATGGCATGCCGGACGGTATGTAGCATATCATGCGCGTTATAATTTGCAAAAGTAAACCCGGTGCCTTCCCCTATATGATTTTTATAAGGTTGAACGGTATCTTTAAGGCCTCCTGTTTCACGGACGATCGGGATTGTATGATAACGAAAGGCAATCATCTGGCCGATTCCGCACGGTTCAAAAAGTGAGGGCATAAGAAACAAATCGGAGGCCGCATAAATCCGGTGGGCTAATGGCTCATCGAAAAACAGATTGGCAGATAAACGATCTGGATAGCGCTCTGCCGTATCCCGGAATAAATGCTCATACTTGGGGTCACCGGTTCCAAGCACAACCCATTGGGCGTCAAGGGACATCAGTTCCTCCAGTACCCCTGCAATTAAATCGAGCCCTTTTTGCTCTACCAGCCGTGTTACCAAACCAATCATCGGCTTATGATCATCTGCCGGCAGTCCAAGCTGTTCTTGCAGGAACATTTTGTTTTGCCTCTTCTTTTCCGGTGAATCCTGGTAAGTTACCTGAAGAAAAGGATCTTTTGCGGGATTGAATTCTTCATAATCGATGCCGTTCAATATTCCGCTCAGACGGTCTCTCCTATACCGGATCAGACTATCCATACATTCGCCAATGTATCCGGTCTGAATCTCCTCCGCATAGGTGGGGCTGACGGTGGTGATCCAATCCGCGAATAACAGCCCGCCCTTCAGAAAGCTCCCGCCTCCATGCATTTCCAGGGCCGTGCCGGTAAAATACTCATCACCGAGATTGCACACATCCATCATCGTCTCTTTGCTGAAAGTACCCTGATATTTCAAATTATGAATGGTCATCACCGTTTTGACCGGGTTGTAAAAGGGGAGATGGGCATAATGCGCCTTGAGCAGTACCGGAATCATCCCTGCCTGCCAATCATGGCAGTGAATAACGTCCGGCCTAAAATCCAGATGATGCAGCCCGTTCAAGACTCCCCTGCTGAAATAAAGCAAAACGTTCCGCATCATCACCATAACCGTACAATCCCGGGCGGCCGAAATAATATTCATTATCGACGAAGTAATAGGTCACCTCATCATGTTTCAGCTTCTCAATTCCACAGTATTGGTTTCTCCAGCCCAAACGCACGTCAAACACAGCAACCGTCTCCATGTTTTGCCTGAAACGTTCGGGAATATCTCCATACTTGGGCAAAACTACTCTGATATCTGCCCCGAGACGCTTCAGCTCTTTCGGCAAAGAACCGATGACATCCCCGAGCCCGCCTGTTTTGACAAAAGGCACTGCCTCAGCAGCGGCAAATAAGATTTTCATCTTATACTCTCCCATCCTTCAAATGCCGGTCTATATAACCTTCGTCTTGGCTGCCACAAAAGGGGCACGCTGGTCTCCGCAAAGCGACCGGTCCGGACTGATCAGCACATCCTTATCCAAAATACTGTTTTCAATCTTTGCATTTTGGCGGATTACGCAATTTTGCATGATAATACTGTTTTTGATCACGGCCCCTTTCTCTACCCGGACCCCCCTGAACAAAATACTGTTCTTGACCGTTCCTTTGATGACACAACCGTTGGCAACCAGAGAATTTTTCACGGTGCATCCGTTTATGTGCTTGGCCGGAGGCTCATCCTTGATTTTCGTATAAATCGGCTTATTTTGGAAAAAGAGATCCCGGAGATTATTCGGGCAAAGCAGTTCCATGCTGTGTCTGTAATAACTATTGATAGAAGTGACGATCCCCGCATGTCCGTCAAACCTGTATCCGTATACCCCAAGTTTATCGGTGTTCTTCAAAATCCCGTCTCTTATTATGTAATCGTAGCCCCTTGCCAGCGTTGACTCCACCATGTCCAGAAAGAGTTCCTTATTCATGATGTACATCTCTAAGGAAATATTATCGGTCCGCAGCCGCCCTGACTGGTCCTCCATCACCGTAATGCGGTCGTCTCCCCGTACCGCCAGGCGATGAAATTTGGCACTCGGATCAGGTTCCATCTCTTTATAAATAATCGTGATGTCCGCTTTTTTCTCCTCATGGAAACGGACTGCCTCATCAAACTGAATATTGCAGACCACATGGCTCCTTGCCAAGAGCACCAGCTGTTCTTTTCCACGATAAAAAAAATCCCGGTTAGTATAAAGCTGGAACAAATCTCCCCTGGCCGTGCCATTACTTCCATCACCCAAGGACGGGAGCAGAAACAAGCCTCCCTTTTCCGGTCTAGATCCCATTCTTTTCCTGACCCTAAGTGATCCATCAGAGACCTGTATTTATGATGGGTAAACACGGCTACGTTCCCAATTCCTGAATTCACCATGTTCGAAAGCATGAAATCAATCAGACGGTATCTTCCTCCAAAGGGTACACAGGCAGTGTTCCGGTATATTGTTAATTCTTCCAGATCATCCGGCTCATGGACTAAATTAATGACACCCATTAACTGTTTCATTCGCTCTCACCCCTTCATATGTGAAACGGCGCGTATAGTTTCATTGCTGCCTATCAACACGATTTCCTCACCGTCTCCGATCTCGGCCCCATCCTCAATGACTGTATGCTCTCCAATAATTGCTTTGCGGATAGTCACATTCCGCCCGACCGAAACATGGGGCATCAGGACAGAATCCTGAACATAGGCGTTCTCTTCTACCCTCACACCGTAGAACAAAACAGAGTGATCCACTTTGCCGAAAACCGAGCACCCCTCGTTCACAAGGGAATCACGCACTTCCGCCGAGGAAGCGATATATTGAGCCGGTTGATAAGGATTAACCGAATAAATCCGTGAGCGCTTATCATCCAGATCCAGGCCGTTATCCTCATCCAGAAGATCCATATTAGCCTCCCATAAGCTTTGAATCGTCCCCACATCCTTCCAGTAGCCTTCAAAGGAGTAAGCCATCATCCTGACCTTATCCTCCAGCATAGCCGGAATAATATCTTTGCCGAAGTCATTACTGGAAAGCGGATTCTGCTTATCCCGCTCCAGATAAAGTTTCAAAGATTTCCAAGTGAACATATAGACCCCCATTGAAGCCAGATTGCTTTTGGGTTCTTTCGGCTTTTCATCGAACTCGACGATCCTGCCTGTTTCATCTGTATTCATGATGCCAAAGCGGCTGGCCTCCCTCCAGTCCACCTCAATCACAGCAATGGTCGCATCCGCCCCGCTTTTTTTATGATTAAGAAGCAGTTTGTCGTAGTCCATCTTATAAATATGGTCGCCGGATATTATAAGTACATACTCCGGGTCGTACTGTTCAATAAAGTTTATATTCTGGTAAATAGCGTTGGCTGTCCCGCTGTACCAATCCCCGCCCTTTTGCCTGATATAAGGGGACAAAATCGTTACTCCCCCGTCTTTTCTGTCCAGATCCCATGGAGAACCGATGCCGATATACGTATTAAGTTCATGAGGCTGATATTGCGTCAGCACACCAACCGTATGAATGCCTGAATTCGTACAGTTGCTCAGCGTGAAATCAATGATGCGGTACTTACCGCCAAAATGAACAGCGGGTTTGGCCAGATTTTTGGTAAGGATACCGAGTCTCCTGCCTTCTCCGCCAGCCAAAAGCATGGCTATGCATTCCTTTTTTTTCATATCTCTTCCCCCCTCTGCCCGGCGGTCCGTTTTCTCTCCGTTCGTTTGAGATAGACAGCCGAAAGCGGCGGTACAAGCAAGGATAAACTGTATGGAAAGCCGTTCCAGGGGATCGGATCAGTTTTCATCTGGTGATGATTGGCCTTTCCCGAACCTCCATAAGATGGCGCGTCGCTGTTCCATACTTCCCGGTACCTCCCCGGCTGCGAAATTCCAATCCGGTAGTTTTGATAAATTTCCGGTGTAAAATTACAAACCACGATGATTTCATCCTGTTTACGGCTCCCCTTGCGGATAAAAGAAACGACACTCTTTGTCCGGTCGTCTGCATGGATCCATTGAAATCCGCCGGACTTATGATCCTGCTCCCAAAAGGCCGGTTCGCCCGAATAGAACGCATTGAGTTCTTTAACATAACGGTGCATGCTCCGGTGTGACTCGTAGTCAAGTAAAAACCAGTCCAGCCCGGACACATCCTTCCATTCGTCATATTGCCCGAATTCACCGCCCATAAAAAGCAGCTTTTTACCCGGATGGGCCATCATATATCCGTAGAACAGGCGCAAATTGGCAAACTTCTGCCAATAATCCCCCGGCATTTTATGAAGGAGGGATCTTTTTCCATGGACCACCTCGTCGTGTGACAAAGGCAGTATGTAGTTTTCGTTAAAAGCGTACATGAGTGAAAATGTGATCAGATTATGGTGGTATCTGCGGTGAATCGGGTCCAGCTTCATATAGGACAGCATGTCGTTCATCCAGCCCATGTTCCACTAATAATTAAATCCAAGGCCGCTTTCATATACCGGCTTTGTCACGTCCGGCCAGTCCGTTGAATCTTCCGCCATCATCAACGCTTCCGGGAAATAATGAAAAACCGCCTGATTGAGCTTTCTTAAAAAAGCAATAGCCTCCAGATTTTCCTCCCCGCCGAGGCTGTTGGTCGTCCGCATGCTTTCAGGTTTCCCAAAATTCAGATAGAGCATATGAGCCACCGCATCTACCCTCAGACCATCGATATGAAACATATCCATCCAGAACAAGGCATTCGAAATCAGGAAGCTGACCACTTCAGGCTTGCCGAAATCAAAAGCCAAAGTACCCCATTCCGGCTTCTCCGCCATAAGAGGATTCTCGCATTCATACAAAGGTTCCCCGTCAAACTGTCTTAAACCATGGTCATCCTTGCAAAAATGTCCCGGAACCCAGTCCATAATGACTCCGACACCATACTGGTGGCACTTGTCAACAAAGTACATAAAATCATGAGGAGTCCCGAAACGGCTTGTTACTGCATAGTAACCCGTAACCTGGTATCCCCATGAACGGTCAAACGGATGTTCGGCAAGCGGCATCAGTTCCAAATGGGTATACCCCATTCGGGCTGCATACGGTACCAGTTTATCTGCCAGTTCCCGGTACGAGTATGCGCTATCCTCTCCCGTTCCGTTTCTTTTCCAGGTTCCCAAATGTACTTCATAAACCAATAAAGGCTGCTGGTAGGGAGCCTCCTTCTTTTTTCGCTTGATATAGTCACTATCGCCCCATTCATACCCGTACAAATTATAGACGCGGGAAGCTGTGTCCGGCCTTTTCTCTGCGTAAAAGGCATAAGGGTCTGCTTTCAAAAGCACCCTTCCGTCCGCAGTATGTATTTCAAATTTGTACCGTTCTCCCTCAGACACGCCGGGTATAAATAAAGACCAGACTTCCGGATCACCCGCTTGCTTCATCCGATGATCTTTGGTTGTCCATCCGTTAAAGTCACCGGCTACCCTTACCTCAGCAGCATGTGGTGCCCAGACGGTAAAACGTACTCCCTCTTGTCCGTGCTCTGTCACTAAATGAGCACCCATAGTCAAATAACTGAAAAATAATGTTCCTTCCCGATATAAGTACAGGTCTTTAGGGCTAGGGAGCAGCTTTGTCATCAGATTGTTCCTCCCCCTCTTTATAATCAGGGCTCTCGTTATTCCTATTTTCCTGATCCTTTTGAAAAGAAAAACTCCCTTTCTTCTATATATAAGGTCCTATCTGCATTTTATTTCTTTTTAATTTGCGTTGGATTCCCGGAAGCGGTTATTGTACAATAAAACTTTAGGTAGAACAGACAGATAAGGAAGGTAATTTACTCATGTTCGTAGCTGATAAATGGAGCGATTATGAATTAATAGACACAGGCGGGGGTGAAAAGCTGGAGCGGTGGGGTTCCTATATCCTCCGGAGACCGGACCCTCAGATCATCTGGCCTCTCGAACAGGATAGGGGCATGTGGCGCAAGGCGGATGGTCACTATCACCGCAGTTCAAGCGGCGGTGGTTCCTGGGACTTCCGCAAAGATCTTCCTGAACGCTGGACGGTTTCTTACGACAACAAACTCCGTTTTCATATCAAGCCAACCGGGTTCAAGCACACCGGTCTGTTTCCTGAACAAGCGGCCAACTGGGACTGGATGATCCATAAAATCCAACAGGCGGAACGCCCGGTTAAGGTGCTGAATCTGTTTGCCTATACAGGCGGAGCTTCTGTGGCCTGCGCTTACGCCGGTGCAAGCGTGGTACATGTAGACGCATCCAAAGGTGTTGTGCAGTGGGCAAAGGAGAACCAGCAGTTGTCCGGTCTGGGCGACCGCCACGTGCGCTTCATAACGGATGATGTGTTTAAGTTTGTCCAGAGGGAACAGCGGCGCGGCAATCAGTATGATGCGATTATCATGGACCCGCCTTCTTACGGCCGCGGACCGAACGGGGAGACATGGAAGCTGGAAAACGATTTATACCCGTTTATTGAGTCCTGTACGGCCATTTTATCGAACACCCCTCTCTTCCTGCTGGTCAACTCTTACACGACGGGGATTTCTTCTACGGTGATTGAAAATGTACTGACGCTGGTGATGAAAAAAAGATACGGCGGTCGCCTTACGAGCGGGGAAATCGGACTGCCGATCACAAAATCGGGTCTGGTACTGCCATGCGGCATTCTGAGCCGCTGGGAGGCATAGGAGATGGCCGGACCAAAGCACGCACCGGACGGGGGCGGGAGCATCCCTGTTCTCTTCGAAGACAATCATCTGCTGGTCGTAGAGAAGCCGGTCAACATGCCCACCCAGGAGGACAGCTCCCGTGACCCGGATCTGCTCAGCGTCCTTAAAGCGGATCTGAAACACCGGTACGGCAAGCCGGGCAACGTCTATCTGGGCCTCATCCACCGGCTTGACCGGCCTGTCGGCGGAGTCATGGTCTTCGCCAAGACATCCAAGGCCGCATCCCGGATTTCGGATGCGGTCCGCACGCGGGCTTTTGACAAGACGTACCTCGCCGTCGTTCACGGAAAGCCCGCCGATCCGCAGGGGACGCTGCGCCACCACCTGCGGAAGGATACTAGGACGAACACCGCCCTGGTGGTTCGTCCAGGTGCAGAGGGCGCCAAGGAAGCAATCCTGGACTACCGTGTCCTCGGCCACGCCGAGGGGCTCAGTCTGGTCCAGGTGAAGCTTCACACAGGGCGCCCTCACCAGATTCGCGTGCAGTTAGCCGCGATAGGGTGCCCGCTGTACGGCGACCAGCGGTACGGCGCCGGGCGGAACAAGCCCGGCCAGCAGCTCGCGCTGTGGTCGGCGCTGCTCGCGTTCAGCCATCCGACGCTGAAGGAGCCGCTGCGCTTCACGGCAGCGCCTCCGGACACGTACCCGTGGTACCTGTGGAAGGAGCTAATCGCCAAGCTGAAGCTTGATTAGACGGCCTATGTTAACCGGCTACTTTGCCGAGCAAATAAACGAACAGTTGCTGATTATGAGCGGATATGCGGTTTAGGTACGATTTCAGGAGCTCATCCCGGATTTCGATGCCCCGGCTGCATTCCGCTTTTCCTTTATCCGTTACATGAACCCAGACAATACGCCGGTCTTTTTCGTCACGCACACGTTTAATGAGCCCTCCCCGCTCCATCCGGTCGAGCAAAGTGGTAACGGCAGCCGGAGTCGTCTCCAAATATTCAATAAAGTCCGATGGTTTCATACAGCCCTGCTGGTTCAGCAGTTCCAGTACATGCAGCTGGCCTTCTGTGATGGTAGGAGACAACTGATCTTCCATTTTCATCTTTAATTCTTTTGATAATTTGGACCAAAATTTTGCAAATTCATTCGAATACATTGCCATCACTCCTGTTACTTGAATCATTTAGGAAAATTATCCTTATGCATCAGTATAGCATGTCCCAAATGGCGAAAGATAGGTTAACGCCATTAATATTTAAGTACAAGAAACGGGAGCATTCGCGTTAGGTCCGCGTGGTTCCCGTTTTTTTGGCAGAGAAAAAGGAAGAGATTTTTCGACATGGATAATTTTTACCAAGTAAGGGCAATTACATGTCTATATGGAGCATCATAGACCAAATAGTTTGAAACATATGTAAACAAGGCCGGCTTCTATTCCGCTGGAGCGGGCATTTCCCCATTGTTTTCCATCCACATTCCCGCGTACGAAAACGGCAATGGCCATTCCTAGTAAAACAAAAATAGCCAATACTTGGCCAGTCAATGCATTATAAATCCGCGCGTTATTGTTTTATCTGGTGCTCTAACTGCTTAACTGCCTACGTTTCGGTTTGAGGTGGATCCTATGCCGGATCTCCCCTCCTCCATCGATATACGAAGGTCTGCTTACGAAACCACGCTGTCAAGCAAAATACCAGGATATATACCCGAAAGCGATTGCAGTCCATTCCCGGCACCCCGTTCGATCAAATATGCCATAAAGCCTTTACCTAAAATGAAAACGTTTTTCTAAACTCGATCTGTCTTTTACCAACCCCTATTTCCAAACCACTGTTTAATGATAGCAAATACTACTGCTGATAATTGCAATGTATTATAGACAGGAAAAAATAAACCTGCTAATAAACAACGGAACAAACTTTCCTTTATATCACGCCAGTATAAAATAAAGAATACCAACCCAAGAACATAAATTTTTAAGAAGATAACCCCCATTAAGGCAAACAGTTCACTACTTAAATATGTGTCAAGGATTGTATGTAAACTGCTTGTTTTAAACCAATAAGCATTTAATATAAGAAACCATGAAATCATCATTACTGCAGTTGATAACAAAGTAATCCAAGGTAACAATACAAAATAAACTACCTCTATTTTCCCCCAGAATGAAAGATATTTAGATTTTAAGATCTTAGGTATGTCAACATGCATTGCATATCACCTTGTGCCCATCCGTGCGTTGCTTAATAGTTTCTGTACCCAATCACACCCTGTTGGTATACCATTTCATCCTGTAGTAAACCGTACGCCATCCTTTCAGTAATAGCCTCAAACTAAAATCAAACTCTTCTAATATCCAGAATCAGGAAGAAACGATTGATGATCAGTAAATGCTCAGATTTAATGCTATTGAGTATTTCTAACGTATTATCAGTTGAGCCGTCATTGATTGCTACCAAAGTTGTATTAGGCATGTTTAGTGATAACAGATAGTTTTGGCGATAAACTTTTTCTTTATTAAGGCATGGGATCAACAAGAAAAAATGTATGTCAATGTCGTCCGAATAATGCTTTTCCGCTCATGTAGTGCCGCCGGAAATAACAATAATAAGGTGACCCCTAGGAAGTAAAGCCCATTACATATGCATGATACTATGAAGAAAAAAACAAGGATATTACTAATCAAGCTGCTCACTTCTTTCCTCAAATATTTTTGTGTCTACGGTTTCTTTAAGCTTTGCATAAAGTTTTTTCTTTTCTTATAATCCGTAACGCTCCACAAAAATAAAGAGAGCAGCCACAGCTCCCATGATAATATAAGATATTGGAATGATGAAATTAAATTTCCCTGCCCAGAAGCTTGAACATAAAACTCATTGTGAAAACTCCTTTGTTTTAATAGCTTTGGCATCTACCCTTAATTTAACAGTCCTGTGTATCCTTAACGAGACATTTAAAAGTACTCCTGCAAAAACAGAGATAAATAAATAATTGGCAATAGCCAAATATCGTTATAATAGCCCCCTGCATAGGATACCTCCTTTTTTAGTTTTAATCTGCATTATATAAGTTATGCTCATCAAACAGCTATATCTGCTAAAAGCCCCTCCATTCTTGCATGAAATTAATTCATTCGGTAAGAAACTTGAATTAATAGCAGCTTTTTAGATGTAGAAGAAAATTTTTCGAAAGATTTTTAGTTATCGTCATTATATTGCTGGTAGCACAAAATTACACGTTCATTTAAAGCTAAGATTCATTCATTTTTTGATAATATATTTTGAAAAATGATGTTTATATTCACATACAAATATTAACTTTTTCATAATTTAATAGAAACATTAATAATTTGTAAATTGAACCATTTGGCTCACTTTACAGTACAAATTCAAGCGCTTATAGGATTTACGCAATTGCCGGAATCTATCAAAAAATTCTTTAAAAAACATTTTTTTTGATAAATTTTTTTAACCTTGAATCTGTAAAATAAATTGTAACTCTCAAACTCAAAATTCAGCTAATTATTTAGGGAATGAGAATTATGACAAAATGCAGTAAGCACCTCTAAACGGATCAGACCTTATGGTTTTTCAATAAAAACGGTGAGGAGCTTATGAATTACAATGCAATTGTTTCAAAAATTTGAGGATATGAAAGAAGACGTAATTATATAATCCGGGTGCTCTTTTGGAGTATTTAAGGCTATATAGGATGTGGTAAATATGCTAATTTTTATGGATAAACTAGCGCTGCGAAAAATAAAGCTTTTGGAATTACTGAGCCTTGAAAATAGAGAATTTAATATTATTGAGATAAGCAGCTATCTTGGATGCACTGACAGAACTGTATTAAAAACGATTCAATGTTTAAAAGTTGATTTTGAATCTTGGAAGGATAATATTGAAATAATTAATAGAGACAATAAGTTCATATATTTAAAAAAGTCAATATATTTTTCTTTAGAACTAATACAACTTAATTATTTAAAAAATTCATTAACTTTCAATGCATGTAACGATATTTTCCATCAACGATATGTAGACACTAATACTTTTGCAAGTAAAAATTATGTTAGTTATCCCACGATGAATCGGAGAATTAAACAACTAAAACCACTGCTGAATAAATTCAAACTCCTTTATCTCTCTAAACCCAGAGCAACTTTTGTCGGCTCTGAAAAACAGTTTCGATATTTTTTTATTTATTTTATTGGAATTCTTATTGGGGAATGGAATGGCCCTTTCCAATGGTGAAGAAGGAGGATTATAAATATTTATTAAAAGATATAGAGAAAATAATCAACCAAAAGCTATCAATCTCAGAACAAGAAATGTTCCTTTGCTGGCTCGCAATTTCAATAAGCCGAATCAAACTGGGTGCGCTAATTGATGAGATGGAACTTTATAGACAAATATCAGAAAATAATTGGTTATATCCTATCTTTAAAGATATGCTTATACCCGTTCTTAAAGATGTGGGAAATTTAAATGAAAGGGAGCTGGAAAATGAAGTTCTTTTTCTTTTTTCAGTTCTAAATGCGTTTGCTTATTATTCAAAAGCAGATGAAAGACTAAGCTAGCTCCTTATTTTCACTCAACATCACAAAGCAAGTTATGTGGAAGCAACTAATGTTTGGATTAAGACTTTTTGTTCATTTTTCAACATCAATTTTAATGTAGAAGAGTATAGTATAATGTTCGGTAATTTATTTCACCTTCATTTTCATGCCGTTTTATTTGATGGTCCGAGCATTTTATTTGACAATAAAAATAACATACAGTTAATAAACCATTTTCAGCTTTATTCGAAGAAAATTAAAGATTTCTATAATATATTATTACAAAACAAGAAATTGGCTCCAATATTCCAAAAAAGAGATCTTCTCTTCCCTAGATATTTATGTTTAATTCAAAAATACATTAATTATTCTTCTTTTGGTAAAAAAATCAGAGTGTATGTAAGTTCCATTTATGGGACTGTCTTCGAAGAAGATTTGGGAAATATGATAAAAAAGCGAAATGCAGGGATGATTGAAATTATAAATGATATCGAAAAAGAAATTGATTTAATTATTTCAGATCGCATCTATCCGGTCCTGAAAAATAAGAACATTCCTATTTTTATATGGCATGATATCCCTAATAATACGGATTGGGAAAATTTATCCAGCTTTTTAGCTACCTTCCCATAGTGTTTTTTCCACATATAATATTTTCTTTTCCTCAAAATAATAAATACCGTCTTTTTCTTGAGTCCATATAATTGTGTATAATAGCTTCTTCGAATAAATGAGGAAAGCCACGTTCACCCCCTTCAAGTAGAATATAGTTGTTAAGACAACAAACTAATGAGGTGGATTTGAAAATGGCTCAATATCAGATTAACGTAGATTCATATATGTTGCATCAATTATTATTGGAGATAGTAAAGATGCTGGTGTAGCCAAGCTGCTGGAATCCGTATTGAACCAAGTATTGCAAGCACAGGCGAGAGAACAATTGGATGCAGAACGCTATGAACGAGCAGAGGAACGCAAGGAATACCGGAATGGATCATACCCACATAAGCTCACAACACGTGTAGGTACGCTAACTCTTCATATCCCGCGTTAGATCTTCTGCTCCGTCTTTACTTTCCTTAATTTGGATTTACGTGTCGGCTGTGAAATCAGCGGATTTAAAGTAATGACTCATAACCCGTTTTCTGCAGCACGGCAACAAGCCCTCGATGATAATGTCCTGTTGATTCTAAAACTACAGCAGGCTTTAAACCTGTCAGTTCTTTTACTTCTTGTAATTTCGACAGCCAACTTATTGATTTCTTCATAAGTATGTTGAAAGGGAAAGACTTACCGTAGGGCTTGTTTCTTTAGAGAAAGATGAACCCTTCACTTTCTCCTTTGGATATATCAATACCGATACAGGTCTCATACATCCTCCTAAATGTGATTTTTGCCGGATCCCCTAACCATTCACGTCCATAGCTTCGCATGTTATACAAGATCATAGTCTCAACCAGCTTAATCATGGTTTGTACTATAACCAGATAAACAGGTTGTATAACGGGCTCATTACCCAGATATTTTATCGTTCTCCCCGGCTACAGCTATGTTAAACAAAAAACGAGGTTAACCAGATTAAGCTGGCTAACCTCATAATACGAATATATTTTAGTTTAGTATACTTCCTATCCACGAGAATATTGCGTGATTCTGGCTCTGGTCCAACAATGGTGATAAGCCCTCTCCTATCTTTAATACGAAACCAAATGCAATCAGCTGCTCGTTTTGGTTTAAGTACCAAGTACTCTTACTGATAAGGAAAAAAACGATTTCCCCCTCGGGTGAAATACTTTTAATAAAATTTACACATATAAATCTTGACAGACCCGGAATAAACGAAGTTCCAAATACAAAAGCAAATTTGGAACTTAAAAGTTATCATGCGGGTATCATTCCTAATTGGCACTTGGAAAAATATGGGATTTCCCCTTTTATGACATTTGGTTGGCGATAGATTATAGTTTTGATAATTATGGTGCGTCATTTAATGTCCAATATATGGTCGTTGCATATTCTTCATAGGCATAAGCGTCTGTTGGAACAAGTTTCAATAGTAAACCTTTGTCAGGACTCCACTCAATAGGAATAATTGTATCTGAACCAGTTGTATATTCATAAACTTTGGACGGACTACTATTTAACGCTTGTGCAACCCCGTTACTATCAACATATACTAAAGCATTGGGTAAAGTATGACTTGAATCCTTAGTTGATGTTAATGGCTGACTAATGGAAGCTGTTAACTTCCATTTACTACCCGTACCTCTAGTATCTGAAACTGATATATTCCATTCATCTCTAGGAATGATTGTTTCCTTTGTTGTTAAAGTGCTTGTTTGAAAAGTTAATACATTTTGAATTTTATTGAATTTTAAAGTCCCTATAACTTGGATTATAATTGTTCGTTTAATATTCCCTAAGTTTAATACAGCATGATAACTTCCTATTTGATTATTCAAGTCAGTTGATTCTACTGTGACCCGGGAAGTTATATCTTTTCCCGTTTCTACCTCCCAGCCTTCTGCTTTTGACTTAGTCAAAATAAGTGTGTTAATCTCACCCTTATTGAGCCCGCTGAACTCATCCATATCCATAGAAAAATGATTTGCTCGTAAGGCATATTGAGAATTTGCTTCTGTATTACTATCTTTTATAAATACAGGAACTGTCATTATAGTTGAATTTCCAGCTTTATCTTTCAGTTCAACTTTAGCTGTAGTGGGTCCAAATACGGAAGTGTCGGGGAATGTTTTCAAAGTTGCAGTGATTCCAGCCCCCGGTGTCCCATCCGAATGATCTTTGATATTTTCTACGAGTTTTGTTACATCTGTAGGAAAAGGCTCATTAAGAGAGATAATTTGGGTAATTGGATCACCTGTAGGAGGTGTTACATCACTAACTATTATTTCTTCTGTGGACTTTGTTTTAAATACATAGTTAGCAGTTGCCTTCACTTTAATATAAGGTTTAATAAATCCATTTGGAACCGGGATCGAATAATTTCCGGATATATCAGTAATTCCTTCTAACACCTTTGCAACTCCACCCTCAGTATAATCAATAAATACTTTTGAATTTGGCGTTGAAGTACCCGTCACATGATCCATAGCATCTGTTAACGGATTTATAGTTACATCTAAATGTCCTAATGCAATAACTTTCCCATATTCAACCGCAAATTCACTAGCTAATATACCGGCATTGGTTGAAATAATATTAGTAGTCCTCCCATTTGTTCCAATGGTTGCTGCTACATTGGACCCATCCGACATATTCCAATGATAGAGAGGCAAATCGTTACGATCCCCTGTACCTGCTGTTCTCCAGTAGTTTACAAGTTCTGAATTTAGAATAATTTGACCTGTACCAGAACTCCAGCTAAACATCCTATCACTTGCTTTTGTATAAAGCAGGACGCTGAGTGGATTATCAAAAACAGCTTTTGCTCCATTGCTTGCAAATTGGATTAGATTCCCCCTTGTATTGTTGTTTTGCATTATTAAACTGGCGCCTGTTGCAACTGTTAAGTCACCAGAGAGCCAAAGCAGCTCATTATTCCCACCATTTTTTTCAAACATTACATCTGCGCCTTCAGCTATACTGATTGAACCTCCTGCATTATTTCGGAACAGCCGGTCAGATGTTATCACACTCAATTTTGCGTTTTTTTCTATAGTCATTGAAACTGGAATGGAACCATTTCTATAAAACATTCCATTACCTAGAGCCAATATTTCAACATCTGCATCTTCCAGTACCGTAAATGAATTTTGTGAGCCGCTTCCCTGCCCCATCCAAAACATAGCGTTATTATTGTTATGGCTAACCCGTAAATTCCCGCCAATAATAATGTCTTGAGCTTCTGCAACTTCTTGAGCAGGTGCGGAACCACTAACCACCTGCTTAATGGTAATATTGTTATTCCCTAAGAATTTCGCTTTTCCATATATATTATGGCACAATTGTGGTCCCGTATAAGTAACATTTTCATAAGTAAGTGTAACACCCCTACTTTCCACATGAACTGGACCATAATAACTTTTACCAATAATTGTTATATCTTTTACGTGTATCTCTTTGGGCCCTTCGTTAGATCTAAGGTTAATCACCTGTTTTGAATCTGTACCACTGCTCATTGATTCAGTTAAGGTGTGAACAATCCCGGTATTTGGATTTTTACCCGATAATGTTATTGTTTTTTTGAATTTTGGAATTACTATGCCGCCGCTCAAATTAAAATCTGCCCCCATATATACAGTCGTGATTCCATTATCGCTCTCAATAGCTGACTTTAATTCATCATATGTTGTAACCACGATACTATCTTCTGGTAATTCAAATGCGGGAACATTACCGATCTTTAATTTTTTATTAGCAACATTTCCTTCAGCGATGGCATTTGGCAAAAAACTAACTTGTGATAGTAAAATAGAGAATACAAGCAAAAAGTTAAATATTTTTTTCGAGAATAGGTTCATTTTTTCTCTCCTATATTCTTTAATTTACATTATTATTATCGTCTCCCGTCCTCTTTCTTTTTTTTGAAATATAAACCCAATATGCAAAACTAGCAGCTAAAAAAAATAAAATCCCACCATAAAAATACCACCTGATAGAACCCATATTTGTTTGAACTGCCATATTGTTTAAAACTTCCGCATCCTCTCCAATGGTGAAGGTTTGATCCCACTCCCATTTTTCATACCCTGCAACTGCTTTCATTTTTAGACGATACGTTCCAGGTTTAAGTGGTTCATTCTCCCAATTAATAGGAAAATCAAAATTAGAGTTTGGGGCCATGGTCATGCCTTCTTTTTTTGCACTATGTAAGACTTGACCGGAATCTTCTTTGAAGATTTCTGCATCCACATTCAAATTTTCCACAATAGCAGCTTTACTATTTTGCAGATTGGCCACAACGGTTGTCCGGTAATTAACAAGTTTAGGTTGTATATATTTTAACTCAAGTTCCGGCTTAACCAATTTTTCTGTTTCCGTCAGTTTCACACCCACTACATAGGCATATTCGTTCCTTATCCTGACACTACCGGGATCAAGTCCAAATTTGTGTGTAAATTCCCTCAGCTAGACTGTGCTACATAATGCGAGTCACTTTGGCATCGGACTTTGGCCGATCCTTCCGCCATTCCATGTACTCGGTCATGTCGAGATATTTCTTGCCGGCTGCCCATTTTTCATCCTGTTCCATCAATAGAGCACCAATAAGACGAATCACGGATTCACGGTTTGGGAAGATGCGAATGACACGTTCCCGGCGTCTAACCTCTTCGTTGAGACGCTCAACGCTATTTGTCGTGCGCAGCCGTTTTCGGTAACGCTCTGGCAGCATTAAGACGGCGGTAGCATCGTCAAATCCGCTTTCCAGCACGCCCATCGCCTTACCCGCCTTATCTTCATAAGCCGCTAAGGTCTGTTTTAATAAAAACCTTGCCGTTCCAGTATCAGGAGCATCTAGAATCGACCGTAGACGGCCATGGATCTCATCCTTCAAGGCTTTGGGTGAGGCTTCTAATACATTTCGCGTGAAGTGAGTCTGGCATCGCTGCCATGTTACCCCTTGCAGCTGCTGCCGTACCGCGCGTACAAGGCCGCCATGATCGTCGGAGGTAATGAGATCCACACCTCGTAATCCACGTCCTTTTAGAGAGCTGAAAAACTCACTCCAGCTTGCTTCAGATTCTGTGTCACCCAGCATCAGGCCAAGGACTTCACGATAGCCCTCGGTGTTTACACCAATGGCAATCATGATGCCTCGTGAGCGTACACGACCGTCTTCACGGACCTTGAGATACATCGCATCTACGAGAACAAACGGAAAGAGGCTGTCTGCCAGGCTTCGATTATTCCAAGCAGTTACGATGGGATCCAGCCGCTTACAAAGGTCTGAAACAGTGGATTTAGAAAACTCGGTTCCGCAGAGTTCTTCGGTTACTTGCGAGACTTTACGCGTAGAGACGCCGTTTACGACCATTTCCATCATCGCTAAGATTAACGCTTGTTCACTTCTCTGGTAACGACTAAAGAGCTCTGTCGTGAACTTCCCGCCACGGATGCGCGGAACACTTAGTGTAATGGTTCCCACCCGCGTATGCAGCCCATGTGGATACGATCCATTCCGGTACGCTTTTCGATTCTCTGTTCGTTCATAACGATCTGCTTCCACTTGTTCACTCACCTGTGCTTGTAAGACTTGGTTCAGTACAGACTCGAGCAGCTTGGCTACACCCGCATCCTGAGAATTTCCCAAAAATAGTTGATGCAAAAGCTGCGAATCTACGTTAATCTGGTATTGAGCCATTTCATAACACCTCGTATATTTAGAATTTTGTGTCCCAACATTATTCTAACTGAGGGCTATGAATATGGCTCCTTTCATTTTTTGGAACCTAGCTTTTTACACAATTATACGGACTCAACTCACTACCGGAAGAATCACTTTCATTCTTATCACTTAATTTCTTTTTAAAATGCACAGCACCTAAAATAACCCCATCATATTCTTCCTCTGGCATTGTGATAGTGATGGTCACGATTTTGGATTGGCCTGGCTGAAGAACAACCTCTCTGTTAGAAATATTCGTAATTTCCGGCAAAGGTATCCTTAAACTTTCATCCGCCTTGCTGATATCTGAAATCGTATAATCAATTAGCCCATTTTGATTTGTCGTTGCAAACGTAACATCCATTTCAATGGTTATTTTTTTAGAACTACTATTGAAAACTTGCAGTTGGATATCTTGTTTTTGTTCTGGCTTCATTTTTAAATCAAAATAAGTTTTCTTTTTATCTATTTGATTTTCCGGTATAAGTGCTTGAATAGAAAAATCAACATCGCCCTCATTTGCACTTACTGAATAAGGGATAAAAATGAGACTAATGATTACCGTGATCAGCATCAGCACATAGTTTCTTTTCATGGTAATTCCTCTCTCTGTGAAATTGTGAACGATAGCTCTAAATAAATATATCGCGAAACCATAAACTTCTGTCTCGCGATACATTTATTAAATTGGTATTATTTTCCCGGAGCGTCACTCAGAGTCCAAGTTATAGTTGCCTCATGGTTACCTACAATAGCAGAACCTGCAGGAACACTCAATGTTACATTCTTATTCTCTGAGTCTGATTGGGCAGCAAACCAACGGGTAAGCCATGTACCTAAACCAGTATTTTCTTTAGCAGCTACTATTTTAGCCTGTGTACCATCTGTGGTTAAGGTTACTTGTTGTTCAGGTGTTGGTTTCTCTGAAGAAGTAGAATTGGATAGAACCTCTGCATTTTTCAAGGTTAGAACAGCACCCTTTAACACATCCTTGCCTTCACCGTCTTTAAATGAACTTGCAGCAGCCGTCACTGTCCAGCCATCACCTGTACCCCGACGGTCAGAAACTTGAATAAAAGGTTTTTTAGACGTAGAATAATAAATTTCGTTTCCAGCTGAAATTTCGTGAGATCCAAAAGAAACGGATGAAACATAATCTAACGACAAGGGACCCGAATTTCCCGTAGGAGGATCTGTCGGATTTTCCGGATCAGCCGGATCAATTGGTTTTGATGGGTCTGTTGGATCGACAGGAGGTACCGGGCTTGTGCCTGGTGTAAATGTGATGGTTGCTTTTGACTTGCCATCTTGAGGAAGTGCAGCAAAAGTTGATTGAGAAGTACCAATTAACGATAAAACGCTTAATGTTCCTACAAGTGTCAGTTTTGTTGCAAAATTTTTTCTCATTGTTAACTTTTTCATAGACTAAACTCCTTTATTTTTCTCTCACCGTTATTATATTACGAAAACACATAATTACACGTTCATTTTTAACTTAAATATCCTCTTTTTATGATAATATTTGCTGGAATTATGATATTTTTATAGATAAATATTAAAAAAGTACCATTTTTTAATATTTCTATTAACAATTTTGATTTTACTTATTTTGTTCACAATATAGTACACCCAAGTTTTTGCAGGGCAAGGCCGCAATCTATCAAAAAATTCTTTAAAAAATATTTTTTTGATTATTTTAAATCATATAGGTAAATAACTAGTGCGGGAGTGTGGACGAGCTTGTACCTAAAGATCATTTGGTCCGTAAAATCGAATACGCCATCGATTTTAGTTTCATCTATGACTTGGTTCGGGATGTTTACTGTGAAGATAATGGCCGCCCTAGCATTGATCCGGTTGTTCTTTTTAAAATTGCGCTTATTCAATGCCTTTTTGGTAATTCGCTCCATGCGTCGACCATTAAAGAGATTGAAACCAACGTCGCGTACCGTTGGTTTATTGGAATGACTTCACTCTGCCCATTCCTCATTTCTCCACGCTGGGTAAAAATTATGTGCGCCGTTTTCGGGATACTAGCTGTTTGAGGGAATCTTTCATCGCATCCTCGAAGAAGCTGCCCGGCATGGTTTCATTGAACCTGACGTACTCTTCATCGATGCGACACATGTTAAAGCAAGTGCGAACAAAAACAAATATGTAAAACAGATCGTTCAGGAGCAAAGTCGAAAGTACCAGGATCAGCTTGATGAACAGATCAATCAAGATCGGGCTCTACATGGATTCGAAAAAAAGCCCAATGTCACGCAGAAGGAGGTGAAGGTGAGCACGACTGACCCGGAGTGTGGTTTGTTCGTGAAGGGAGAGAAAGAACGTGTTTTCGCCTACAGCTTCCATACCGCGTCTGCAAAATGCTGCAAGAACAAGAGATTCGTCCCGTCCTGCCGTATACCCGTCCCAAGACGAAAGAAGAATTCTTTAAAAAGCATGATTACGTTTACGATGAGCACTACGACTGCTACCTGTGTCCGGCAAATGCCATACTGTCTTACGAAACAACGAACCGTGCTGGTTATAAAATGTATCGCTCGAATCCGGCAATCTGCCAAGCCTGTCCTTTCCGGACACAATGTACAGAGAGTAAAGAGGCAGTGAAGCGTATTAGTCGTCATGTTTGGGCTGAATGTGTGGAAGAGGCTGACCACCTTCGCCATACAGAAGAAAACAAACGGATTTACGCAGAGCGAGAAGAAACCATAGAGCGAGTTTTCGCTGATTTAAAGGAGAAGCATGATGATGTCCAGTTCACATTCTTCAGAGAATCCCTTCTTTGAAAACCAAATCTCCTCCCATAAAAAAGTCAAATATTCCAGAAAACTTTATATAGATTCTCTATATTTCCCAGCCATTAATTTTACTAATTCATGGATTTGCTCAATATGCCAAATAGAGTCAGATAGATTTAAATGCAAATAAATTTTTTTTCAACAATTTCATTTGTGTCATTAGAATTGCTGATGCTTTCAATTAATTTAGGAGTTTCACTTAACACTTTTTCAAAATTCTTTTATATTTTTTTTCCTCATCAAATACATCCTTTGAAATTACCTCTCTTTTACACTGATCATTAATTTTAATTAATAAATCAAGTATACTCTCTAAACTATTTTTCATTTTTCTGCTCCTTACCATTTAACTCTTCTTCCTTCTTTTAATACTTTTTCAGTCTTGGTAACATTCAAAGAACCATCAAGATTTAGAACTGCTTTTACCTTCCCTTTACTGTCTATGATTTCCAAATGGTCTTTGTGTAAATTATACAAATAGAGACCATCTCCCTTTTTCAAATAAGAATTATCTGTTTTCTTTGTTACCTTATATATTGATTGCCCCTGAAATTGGTTTTTAGTTTTTGTAACATTATTTTTTATACTTTTTCCAAATCCATCACTAAAAAACTCAGCCATATTCGCTATCGACTTAGCCCCACTACCAGCCTTACCCGCAAACAACTGCAAATCCATGGGGAGCCTGTACTTGCTGGTTCCGGCGGAAACCAGGGATTTCTCCAGCTGTTCCTCCAGCTCTATCGTGCCCTTGGTTAAGTACTTGCCGCCCTGCTTGGCTCCGGGTATGGGGAGGGCGCCTAACACTGAGCCGATTCCTGCTGCCCAGCGGTCACTTGCAGATAACGTTTCTCCCGTTATCACATACACGCCTGTGAAAGCCTCGAAGGCTCCTTTTATCGATCCCACAAACGGGATGAAGTCGAGCACAAAGTTGGCCGCGTGGGCGTATGGGGAGGTGTCTGAATCACGGCTTAGTCCAAACGGGTCTACATAAGATACCGGGTTTCCGTTCACGTATGCGTACCGGTTCAGACTTTGGCCTACGCTGATGCTTCCCGTCAGGACATCCCGGTTTATAAATCTCTTGATGTCCGGGTTATAGTACCGGGCCCTCATGTAGTATAGGCCGTTATCATCAGTCACGACTCCGTCACGTCCATTATACAGGAAAGGCTGCTTGGTATCTCCGGTCTTTCTTAACAATTCTCCGTAAGGGCCATATACGTATCGGTCTGTCACTTCCCCGGATAAAGCCGTCAGGGCTACCGTGCTTCCCCTCCGGTCATAATGGTACGTTTGGTAGGTTCCTTCGCTATCTTCTCTGCCTATTAATCCCAGGCCGTAGACATACCAGGCTTGACCTTTTCCGTTCCCGTCTGTCTCCATCAGGATTTGGGACAGCATGGCGTGGGGGTTGACCACGTATTTCGTTACCGAGTTCCCTTTTGTGACCGAAATCCGGTTATTTTCGCTGTTATACGCATAGGCGGTTTGCCCTGCCTGGATAAGCCGGTTGCGGGCATCGTACTTGAAGCTCTCCCGGGATTCTCCTAACGGTCCGGTAATTTGGTTTCCGTCCGCATCGTACTCTACCTTCATTCCGTTATACGTGTCTAACCGGTTATCTTTTCCATAGGCCATCTCCGCTTTTCCGGCAAGCAGTGTGGAGGGGGACAGTCCCGCACCTTTCTGTTCAGGCCCTTGTACTGTAATATCAGGCACTTTGTTGTCCTCTGTGCTTACATTCCCGTTTGCATCATACGTAAACGTATACTCACTGATGGAAGAGCCGTCTGCTGCCCGATCCGACAGGGTGAGCAATTGCCCTGCGGCATCGTAGGTCCGGGTCTCTTTGAAACCGTCCGGCCGTATCGTTTGTTCCAGATTGCCGTGTTTGTCGTACGTATACGTTGTTTTTCTGCCTGCCGGGTCTGTGACTTCCTTAAGGCGATGATTCGCATCGTACGTGTACTGCACTTTCTTTTTGTCCGGATAGATGAGAGCTTTCAGATTTCCGGCCTGGTCATATTCGTAGCCGATCTGATTCCCGTCCTGATCCGTATAAGTCTCGACACGGTTTAAAGCGTCATACGTCCTCTTTAATGTGTTCCCTTTTTCATCCGTGACCGAGGTGATATTGCCGGAAGCATCGTAAGTATAAGTGACATTGCCCGCTTCATCAGTAAACGAAATCAGATGCCCTGCCCCGTCATATTGATATTTGGTGGTTTGCCCGCGGGCATTGTGCTCTGAACTTAGCTGTCCGCAGCTGTTATATTCGTAAAGCTGTTTGCCTCCTGTTGAATTCGTTTCGCTTAAGATCCGTCCGGCCTGGTCATAAGTCCATTTCGTTTCGTTCCCCGCAGGGTCCTTCAATGAAGTGAGCTGGTTAGCTTCATCAAAGGTTTGGGCGCTTATGCCATCCTTTGAATCTTTTACCTGTGTAAGCTGGTTTAGGCCGTCAAACGTATATTGGGTCTGATTCCCTAATGCATCTGTAATCATATCCAACTGCCCGTTTGCTTTATAACGGCTTTTCACCGTCTTATTCAAGGCATTGGTTGTTGATTTCGGTCTGCCGGACGCATCATACAAAACGGAAAAGATTCTGCGCCCTTCAGCGTCGTAGATAGCTGTGAGCCGTCCTATGGCATCGTAGGAATAGGAAACCGTACTGCCTGCTCCATCGGTTTGCTTGGTCACATTTCCTACACCGTCGTATGCTGTTTTTTGGCTGTTTCCTGACAGATCCGTAACCTGAATTAATCTGTCTTCCCCGTCATAAGCAAACGTCGTTGTTTGTTTTAAAGCGTTGGTTACACGGGTCAGACTATCGTTTTCATTATATTGGAAAACGGTCTGGTTCCCTTTAGGGTCCGTAACCAGAACCGGATTTCCTCTGCCGTCATACTGGTAGCTTGTGGTATGGCCCAGCGGGTCTGCCACCTTGACGATCTGGCCGGAATTTGTGTATTCATAGGATGTCGTTTTGCCATTAGGACCCGTGATGCCGGTTATACGCCCCGCACGGTCATATTGGTACGTAATTTTATTTCCTTCAGCGTTCGTCAGGGAGCGGAGTTCTCCGTCCTCATATTGATAAGTGATGGCTCTTCCCAGCGCATCCGTAACCTTTGCCAGGTAACCTTGCTCATCATAGGCATAGGTTGTTTTTTGGCCGTTCGGATTGGTAATCCCCGTTAACCGGTTGCGGTTATCATAGGTATAGGTGATTTTTTCACCTTGGTTTACGACTTCCAACAAGTTGTTCGAGCTATCGTAACTCATACTGATCTTTTTGCCGTTCTGGTCTGTTACGGAAATTACATGGCCCCGTTCATCGTAAGCGAATTGATTCGTTTTGTTTAATGCATCCGTTACTTTGATACGGTTTCCCTGATCATCATATTGATAGGAAGTCGTTTGCCCCTCCTCGTTCACCATTTTCATCAGCCGGTGTTTACTGTCGTGGGTTAATTTCTTCGTTTTCCCTTCCCGGTTCGTAACCGTAGTGATGAATTGACCTTCTTTTTCTTCATATTTGAAGCGTGTAGGAGCATGTCCTTGAACCCCGTCCTTCTGCTCTACTATCCGGCCTTTTTCGTCATACGTGTTTTCAAACCTGGTAACTCCGCCTTCTGAACCTGTAACCATTCTACCTGCTTCATCATACGTATACACTGTTTCATTAGAATCCGCATCATGGATATGAGTCAGCCGGAATTTGTCGTCATAGTCAAACTTCACCGTCCGCTGCATACTATCTTGGACTTGCTGAAGCAGCCCTGACTCATTGTATTGCAAATTCAGATACTTGTTGGTGACAGGATCCACGACCTGGTTCAGCCGGCCGTTTCCGTCATAAGTAAACCGGATTGTTTCTCCGGTTTTGCTCTTCATTTCCAGAAGTTTACCCGATTCGTCAAAAGTAAGGGAAGTTCCGTTGTTTCTCTTTAACTCATACCCGTTGCCCTCTTTAGTCAATTGGTCGTGTGCAGCCGATTTATTATCGGAATGGTATTTGTTGTCGCCAGACGGCTTGAAGATACTTTTTCTATTGGCATTCCAATGCAAGGTCAGGTTTCCGCTTTCCTCTTTAGCCAGTCTGATTTCGTAATGATGTCCCCATCCGTATCCCATATCGCCTTTATTCAGCAGCAAGGAATAATATTGGATTTGAAATGGAATGTCTACCGTACCATGGACCGTCAGCATATCTTTGTAGATGGCTTGCGCCCCTGTTGCCGTATCAACCGGATCGCCATGGAATGAATCCGGGTCAATGTCCGTGGGATCTTGGGTAGAGATGTCACCATCCGGTTCATGTTCTTCCGGAGGTGCCGTTCTGCTTAACTCAAACGTTTCGTAAGGGGCATAGACATCATAGGCCTTTGTATCTGTATTGGTAATTTGCACTGTCCTGCCCGGACCAAGGTTGATATTCCCATTTCCGGCAATAAGTCCGCTTGTAGCAGAGTAGTATTCAAATAAACCATCTATTCTAACTTTATGGTAAGAAGATGAAGCTTTATTCGTGGCATAAAGGCTTTATCCCGGTTCCAGGGATAGCTTGGCAAGAGCCGGTTCTTTCCAGTTCTCTATCTCTAACTCGGCATACGGTCCCCAGATCTCCAGATTCCCTGAACCTGCATGGGTCACGATTGTCTGGAAATGATTTGTCATCTCCTGCGAATCTTGCAAGTGCCCAAATATACTATAATCCTGATCCGATCTTTTCTGTACATAATCAAAAGTTCCTGCAATAGAAAATTTGGCAGAACTGCGCTTATTTTTAACCTTGCTGTTCTCACCCGGTTTAAGAACCTGGATGGCTAATGCCGGGTCAGCTTGATCCCGCAGAGAAAATCCGTCCTTTAATCCGCTAACCGTTACAGGAGCACCCGTTCTATTCGTTATAACGGCCCGTTCCCTGGATTTCAGATGTAAAGAACCGGGAGGCAGGTCTTTCCCATACTTCGTTCCTGCCTGGGAATACAATACATAATCAAAAGTTCCGTCAATGGCAAGATCCAGTTCTGTACCGGCTTCGTTCTTGGCTTCTATCGTTTGGCCCTGACCTATATGTTTGGTAAACCATTGTTCGGCATCCAGAACCCTTAATGCGTCAAAAGGCCCTTCCACTTCAAACCCGTTTGCATCCGCATTCGTAACGAGCATCCTGAAACCGGCGGATAAATCTGTTTCTTTCGGACTTACGGACGTATCAGTAGAAGCAATCTGCCCCGATTTATTATAGACCACTGAGTCAAAAATCCCATGTATGTTCAACTTAATGTAAGAAGGATTTATATTTTGCAGATCGACAGACTGTCCGGGCAAAATGGATTTCACTAAAACAGCCGGGTTGTTTCTTTCAGAGACCACATAGGCATCATAGGGTCCGGAAACCATCACTTTCTCTGGCCGATTATTGGTCACCACGTATCTTGCACCGGGCCACATTATAGCTTTACGCGCCGCCGCATCCCTTTGATAGCTGTTAAAATAACCTTGTGCCTTGTAAGCAGCGTAATCAAATACACCACTTATTTCTAAAAGGAAAATGCGTTTGGAAGTATTCTCTATTTCTATTGTTTCCCCTTTGCCAAGCCCTTTCATAACAGTTACAGGTGTAGGTCTGTCTTTCATTTCCGTAATATCATAGGGTGCTGCTATTTCCAGCACCTGATTTCCGGTATTCATGGCTGCTAAAGTGTTATGAGCCGGAATGTCCTCCGTTGAAGCACTTTTTGATTGTTTATATTTTTCTATCCTGTTTTCGGCATCATAGGTTGCACAATCATAGGAACTATTAAACGCGGCAACCGAAGCGCCTGAGCTTGTATTGATAATATCTATACTGATTCCCGGGACGATTTTTCTGACGAGAAATGCCGGATTGTCTCTTTTGTTGAACTTGAATGCATCATATGAACCTGTCACTGTAATATTTTGGTCATCCGCGTTAGTTAATACGATTTTATGTTCTTTCAGGACCACATGAGATTTCAAGTCAGCTTTACGCTGATTGTATGTTTGCTCCATCTTTTGATTATATTTGACGTAATCTACTGCACCGGTTGGATATACACTATATATTTTGGAACTGTGATTCAGTGCTTCGACCGTTTGGCCAGGCGAAAGCGTTTCTATGAAAGAAACCGGAGTCTTTCTGTCGGTAACTTCATAGATATCATAAGGGCCTGACACTTCTATACTTTTCGTACCCGTATTCATTAAAGCGAGTGTGATATCAGGATTGGTATCTTTAACCGTGTCACGCTGATTATGGCCATATTTCAGAATGCTGTCTGCCTGATCATATTCAGCATAATCATAGGTGCCCTTTATTTTGACGCTGCTTTTTTTCTCTGAAGTATTGACGATGTTGATATTTTTGTTCACGCCTAGCTGCCTGATAAATAGGGCCGGCTGTTTCCGGTCGGAAATCTTGAATGCATCAAAAGGACCGGTAACTTCTACAGCCTGAACATCCGCATTCGTGATAACCGAGCGGACTTTTTTATCTACATAAAGATCTTTGGCTGAAGATAAGCGATCATAGGAACGATTGTGTCCGAGCTCGTTATAAGAAGCCTGGTCGAACTTGCCGCTTACCGGAATACGGAATGCTCTCTTGGATACATTCTGCAATTCGATGGTAAACTCCGGACTTAGTTTCTTTTTAAAGGTAACAGGCGTGCTTCTTTTTCTTAGATGAAACACATCAAATGGCGCAGATACCTCGGACGCTTGTGTCCCGGAATTCATAATCGCAATACGTTCGGAAGCACTTACCTCCGCACTTGAAGTGTGGGATAATCTCTCGTAGCTGCTTACATCTCCGTCCTGGTCATAATAAGCATAATCATGCGTTCCTTTAAGAAGAACATTGAATTTCTTGGGACCGTAGTTTACGGCCTCCATGCTCTCATCCGGTTCCAGCTTCATTACATACAGAGCAGGATTTTGGCGGCCGATGATATCGAAAGCATCATAAGGACCTTTAAAAGTCTGGTTCCATAATTGGGCATTGGTTAAAATCGTTGATTTCTGAGACTGGATGGACAAAGAACCAGCTTTGTGCGCTCTTCCATAATCTTCGATATCATAACCCGGCATGGACCTGCGGACGTAGTCAAAAAAACCGTCACTTGTTACATCAAAACTTTTGGTACTTGTATTATTGGCAATGAAAGTGGTCCTTGGCGGCAATGTTTTTCTAAACGTGACCGGGTTATCTCTATAACTTACAATAAACGGATCATAAGGCCCCCAAACTTCCTTACTGCCTGTATCCGTGTTCATAACGGCAACTTTATCCCCGCCGGGGACATGAACAGATCCGGCTGAATTATCTGCGCTGTACTTATAGATCTCTGAAGCGCTGTTAAATAAACTATAATCATATTTTCCCGTTGATTTTACCGGATATGGTTTGGTTCCCTTATTTACAGCCTCCAGACTTTGATCGGAAGCCAGTTTACAGATGAATAAAGCAGGTTCTTTTCTGTCCGTTCCTTTGACCGCATCATATGGAGCCGCCATGTGTACTCTATCCGAAACTGAATTGGTTACGACTATCCTATATCCTGAGTTCAAAGCTAAAGCACTATAGGTATGATCCCTGTTAAAACTGGTAATTTCCTCATCGCGGTTATATCTCGCATAATCATAAGTTCCTTGAAGGGGAAGTTGAAAAGATTCGGGAGAACTATTTTTTATTTCAGCCGTTTCATTACGTGACAGGCTCCTCTTGTATAAAGCCGGATTTGATCTTGGGCTAATAGCAAAAGCATCGTAAGGACCCGTTACGGTTAAAGATGAATTCTGGACATTCGTCATTGCAAAGCGGTTGCCGGAGCTTACGGTAATGCCTGATGTTGTACCGGCATTTTCTTTGAACGATATAACCTTACCCTTTCCATTGTAATTGGCGAAATCAAAGGTTCCCCTTATACCAAGTCTGAAATAGGTTTTGGACACGTTCACTAAATCAATACTCTCTCCGCTTTTCAATATCTGTTCAAAAGTAACAGGATTTGCCCGGTCCGATAAACCCACTAAGTCATAGGGAGCATACACCTCATACGCGGAGGATGAAACATTCATAACGGCAACCCATTTTAATGGGCCAAGCTGAAGCATCCCTCTTATTTTGCTGCGGCTATAACTATAAATACCGTCGGATTTTTTATACAATGCCTGATCCGATTTACCCGAAATATAAACAGGAACCGTGAGATCTGGCTGGTCATTTGCCGCCTCCATACTTTGGCCAGGACTGATCTTTTTAACCGCAAGGGCAGGCCTATCACGCCTGTCCACTTTAAATGCATGATAAGGGCCGGCTATGCTAAAACTGCTTGTTCCCGAATTGGTAATACTCATCCTCCCTTTCGCACTGATGGAATTGGAGGCGGCAGTAGATTTCCTTTTCATGGCAAGGACTTTGCCGTCTTTGTAATACTCGACGTAGTCATGAGTTCCCTTGGTATATACACTAAACACTTTTTTAGTATAATTGACCAGATCTATACTGTCTCCCGGTGACAGATCAATGTCAAAACAAGCCGGAGTTTCACTTTCCGTATAAGAAAATCCGTCATTGGGACCGGTGATCTCTATGTTTTTGGAATCCGTATTGGTGATAATCAGTTTGTTTGCATTACTTAAGGAGATGGATCTTAACTTTCTCTTCCTCTGATAGGAGGCGACACTACCATCATCTTCATACAACGCATAATCATGCACACCGCTTATCTGCACATTTGAAGCGTTCTTCTGATTATTATGAATTTCAACGCTTTGACCCGGGGCCAAAGTTTTACGCATGAGGGCCGGTGCTGAGCGAACCGTGAAATCTAAAGATTGGTAGGGGGTAATCAGCTCTGTATTTTTGGATTCCCTGTTTGTTAGAATAACTTTGCTGTCCTTAGGTATTTTAAATTTTCCACTTGTATCAATAGAATAGTTATAAATATTGCCTTGTAAATCATAGCTGGCTAAGTCATACTTCATCTTTCCGGTATCAATCGCAAAGTTCCATATATCACTGTACTTTCTAATTTCAAACGTTTGTCCGGCCTTGATTACTTTCTTTTCCAGAGCAGGGTTGGACCTACGGACAATTTCAAGGTCTTTCCCGCTAATTGTAATCATATTGGAAGAAGTATTCGTTATGATTAAAGCTTCGGTCTTATTTTTGGAATATGTATAACTTGAATTTTTACTTCCATATTCATAGTAGCTGCCCAGTGTACCATCACTTTTGTCGTAATAATACAAAAAGTCATGTGACCCGCCTTTTACGGAAACAGACTGAAAATAATTATTCTTCTTACTGGATATAACAACTGTTTCTTTTGGACCAAGTTTATAAGTTGTTTTTTCCGCATGGACACCGGTTGGCTTACAAGCTATTATCGCCACAAGAATCAGCAAACACGTTGCCATGAGTTTCACTTTGGACATTTTTTCCTCCCCTATATTAAGATGGAGTATTTATTTTTGCCTGATCGACAAGAAGTACGCCTTTTCCATCATCCCCGTCCGCTATGATTTGCAGATGAATTCTGGCCTTTACGGCTTTTCGGGGGGATGTATAATCCGCTTCAACCCGCTCCCAGTCATTTGCCTTCCCGGTATCATAAAGCGTTTTGAAACTAAGCAGCTTGTTCGTTTCATCATAAAAATTGACAACGATTTGAGCTTTTGCATGTTCCATATTTTCTGTTTTCACATTCGCCGATAAGGATTGTTCTTGCTCCTCCTTAACTTGCAGATCCCGGAAGATGCTGATTCCTTTTTGGTTGGGCGATGATTCTAATTCCAGCTTTTGAACAGGTCTGTCTTCCGCTTTTCCCCGGGCTCATCCCTTATTTTGCTTAGGGGAACGATATCAAAAGTTCCTTTTGCATTTGGGGACAGGAAGGAATTCCATTCTTTAGCCGCCCCGCCGTTTTCCTGATCAGCCGTAAATGTTTTTATCTTTTGATTGCCAACAGAGACTTTAGGCTGTGCCTGAAGAATATTCCCTGCAGCATCATACTCATAAACCATTTCATCTTTCGTATCGTATTTAACTGAAGTAAGCCTGTCTAGCTCATCATATTTATAGATTTGTCCGGAAGCACTTGATACCTGAAACAATAAAAGGCTCCCCATCATGATAAACAGAGTCTTCTTTTTGGACATATAATGAACTCCCACTCCTTTTCAATTTGAGATATTGGGTAAACTTCGCCCCTCCTTTTCCCTAAATCTTTGAAATTATATGTAGTACCTTACCAAATTTTGCTTTGATTGGGGAGTTAAAAATGTTACATCTTTGGGAAATTCCTGCATATTTTCTAACAAAAAAGCCCTTCTGCTTAGAAATTTACTCAGAAGGGCGTATACATATATTTACGTTATATCGTTTACCTTACATCGTTACATCAATATGATGAACACTCTTGTCATCGCACAATTCAACATAGCAGCCGTCTTTTTCACTGTTTTCATTCAGGACTGCATGTTGTCCATCCATTTGCATAGCGGTCACTCCATTAGACTTGCGCAATGGATTGTTGACTTTGATGCGATAGTATGTTTCGCCGTAACGGTATTGAACGGAAAACTCCGGCCATTCGCAAGGTATACATGGGTTCATGTACAACCGGCTTCCACGTCTGCGAAGTCCGAGAATCCATTCAATCCCGGCTTGATACATCCAGCCCGCGGCACCGGTATACCAAGTCCAGCCGGCGTGTCCTTTGTGAGGATCGGCCGTATAAACGTCTGCCGCCATAACATACGGTTCACCTGCATACTTCCGGACTTCATTAGGTGTGCGGGTGTGATTTAACGGATTCAACAGGTGAAACAGCTCAAATGCCTTGTCTCCGTTCCCAAGCCGGCACCAAGCAATAATGCTCCATATGACCCCGTGTGTATACTGCGCCCCATTCTCACGGATTCCGGGCGGATAGCCCTGAATGTAACCGGGACTTGGATCCATGCGGTCAAAAGGCGGCCTCAGGAGATAGGCGACGGAAAGCTCACGGTCAACAAGTTCCCGGTCAAATGCCTGCATCGCCTGCAGAGCCTTGTTCCTTGGCGCTGCCCCGGATATAACCGACCATGACTGGGCAATAGCATCTATACGGCATTCCTGATTATGGATAGAACCGAGCCATTGTCCGGCATCGGTAAATGCACGGCGGAACCATTGACCATCCCAGGCATGCTCGCCTAGTGAAGAGACAAGCTTCTCTCTTACATCCTCATAACGGCTTGTCCGTGCCAGTTCACCGCGTTCCCTGCACAAATCCATAAACCGGCCCAATATTTCGCAAAGAAACCATCCGAGCCATACACTCTCGCCGCGGCCCTTTGCTCCAACAAGATTCATACCGTCGTTCCAATCTCCGATTCCGATCAGAGGCAACCCATGTTCGCCAAAGCGTTCCAGGGCCTTGTCAATGGCCCGCAAGCAGTGATCCATTATGTTTCCTTTTTGTTCAGACACTTGGGTTTGCTCATAGCGTTCATACTCCTCTTCCCGCAATGGCTCACTGTGAAGAAACGGCACTATTTCTTCAAGTATGCTGTCATCCCCCGTATGCTCAACGTAACGCGAGGCCGCATACGGCAGCCACAGTAAATCGTCCGAGAAAAATGTACGGATACCGCGTTCCGTTTCTTCATGCCACCAGTGCTGCACATCTCCTTCCTCATATTGATGGGCGGCATGGAGTAAAATTTGTGCCCGTGTGAGGTCGGGCCGGGTGTGCAGAAGGGACAACGAATCCTGGAGCTGATCGCGGAAGCCGTATGCCCCTCCGGCCTGATAAAAGGCCGATCTGGCCCACATTCTGCAGCTTAGCGTCTGGTAAATCAACCACCCGTTTAAGAGCACATCCATCTCCCGGCACGGCGTAGAAACCGAGATCTGGTCCAGTACATCATCCCAGAATTTTCGTACCAGTGATAATGATTGCCCGCTAACACGGGCTTGGCTGTAAGTATGTGCCAGTTTTACGGCGGCGTCGTTCGAATATTCACAGCCTAACAGAATACAGACGGTTCGTTCGGCACCAGGCTCCAGCGTCAGCTTGGCCTGTACTGCACCGCAGGTATCATGAAGAGGTCCGGTTGTTCCGGACAGGCGCTCACGGCTAAGCGAAGCGGGATTTTCAAATGTGCCGTTCCGTCCCAGAAATTCATTGCGGTCTGCTGTCCAAGACAGATCATCAGGCTCAACCCGAGTGATCCGGTGCCCCCCGTGTTCTGGAGATTCCTCAGAGGATTCAGGCAGCAAATATAATCCCAGAAAGGCTGCCGCCTCGCGGAATGACTCCTGATAAGCATTGCGGGCCAGCAGCATTTGGGCCGGTTCGTTCCATTCCGTAACGATAAAAGGGGCATTCGCCTGACGACTTACACCCAGTACCCATTCCGCGTAATAAGTGACGGAAAGGCTTCTCTGCCTGGAAGTCGTGTTTTGCAACCGCAGCCTGATCACCTTGACCGGATCATCGAGAGGAACAAATACAGTCATTTCCTGCTTGATCCCGCGTCTCTCATGATGAAACCGCGTAAATCCCCGCCCGTGCGAAATCATATAGGACGGATCAATCTGTACGCCAAATGGAGTTGCCGTCCAGATTTCACCACTCTCTTCGTCCCGTAAATAACAAACTTCGCCAGGCGGATCGAGTACAGGGTCGTTTGACCATGGCGTTAGCTTGCACTCGCGGCTGTTGCGCCACCAGGTATAGCCCGTTCCGTGCTCGGAAATAAGGCAGCCAAAGCGCGGATTGGCCATCACATTGATCCATGGCGCCGGCAGATGATTCCCGTTTTTGATTACGATCCGATATTCCCGGCCATCGGGTGAAAATCCTCCCCAACCGTTAAAGAACATCAAATGGCGTCCGTCCTCCGGAACCGAATTTCCGAACCTGTTTGACGTTTCTGTCACCATAAGCGGAGGCGGCAAGTCTTTATTCGGCTGCGGCAGCTTAAGCTGCTTCTTCAGACTCGGTCCGCCCGCGTAAAGTATCATACGGGCTGTTGCAAGCAGTAATGTCTTATCTTCATCAGGCAGCTGATTGGCATTAAGGATAAAGACTCCTCCATGCCGGTCTATGCCGTTTTCTACTGTACTGCGCAGTGCTTCCTGCAAATCCTGCTGGTATCCTCCCTCCGATTCGTTTAGAATGACCAAATCGAAAAGTAACCCCAGGCGGCGTAAATATTCGTGCCCTGTCAGCAGCTTGACAATAAATTTTATATTGACCTGATCCTCAATCCTAACAAGGACGATCGGGTGGTCCCCGGATATTCCGTGTGCCCAGAGGCCGGATTGTCCTTTTCTATTCCCAATGATTCTTTCCTTCTGTTCTTCCCTCATCGGCGGAGTATACAGCACCTGACCTGCAAAAGTTAGAAAGTCCGCCGCCTCTTCGGCAGATATATGCAAATGCCTAAGCTCGATTTGACTGCGATTCCATGCAAGCTGGAATGTCCGTTCCACCATTTGGTTCCCTGTAAACCGGCGAACGATACTGATCGCTTCATCTTTAGAATCTGCAACGCTTGTCACAGCGAACAATTGAATCTGTTCGCCGGGCCTGATTCTGATCTGCCGTCTCATGATAAAGGCCGGGTCCGCTACGGAACCCACGTTAGCACAGAGACGGGAGCGGATCCCTTGCGGCTTAGAGATGCTGTGCCCCCGGCCAATAAAGGCAGATCGGTCGGTCTCATATTCCGCCGGTCCGAACCCTCCTCCTTCCGCTATAAGTGAATGTGCCGCCCAAATCGGTGTCTCACTTTCCTGACGAGGCCTTCTGCGGGCAAGGAGACATTCGGCTTCATCCGCATATTCCGTTTGGATAAACAATTTGCTGAAGGTAGGATGGGCATCATCCGCTATTGGGGGTGCCAAGGCCAGTTCAGTAAACGTTGTAACCTCCATGATCTTGGTTTCATTCCCTGAATTGGTAAGTGTTAATCGGCGGACTTCCGCATTCCATTCTGGCGAAACGCATACTTCCAGGCTTGTCTGCACGTCCCCGTCCACGCGCATAAATGCAGCCCGATCAAGGGAAAATTGTATGCGCTGTTCAGAAGACGGAACACGGCACGGTTGAAACGACGGAGACCATACTATATCATGTGATACATCGCGGATATAGATGTAACTCCCCCAATCGTCCAATACCGGATCCTCCCGCCAACGAGAGACGGCCAAACCTGCAAATCGGCTGAACCCGCCGCCGCTGCCCGATACAACAGTCGTAAAGGTACCGTTCGAAAGGATGCATACTTCCGGAGTAAGCGTGTCTGCCGAGAGGTATTCCCGCATTACGTCATTTTGTTCCGGTATTGTATCAGGTCCATATTTGCGGGCCATTGCAGGGTGCCTAATGATTTTGGGGCGCACAGGAATATGTTCCTGCAGAAGCAGTTCGGCCGCTTGCACACGCTTGTCACGGTGAAAGCGTTCGATCATCTTGTCCTGCAGCAGTATGTTGGCAAGGGCAAGCAAACTCATACCCTGATGGTGTGCCATAAAACTGCGTATGACCATGTAGCTCTGATTTTTTGGCATCCGTTCTGAGGTGAAATCAATCGCTTCATAGAAACCATACTTACCGTGTGCCCCAAGCTCCTTCATTTTTCGCAAATTTTTAAGTCCTTGACGCTTGGCATATGGTAAAGCCAGAATAGCTGCATACGGCGCCACGACTAAATCTTGCTCCAGACCGCGTTTAAAACCAAGACCGGGAACTCCAAATGCCCGATATTGATAGTTCATCTGGTAATCAAACGCGTAATAACCGGATTCGGATATACCAAATGGAACCCCCGGCCATGAGCGTACCCGATCTGCCGTTTTACTACAGTGCGGTAGGTGCTGTCCCATACCGTATTCCTGTAAGTACGCATTATGAGCCAAGGCATCAAATATTCAAACATAGTTCCGGACCAAGAGAGAAGCGCCGAGCGATTTCCGAATCTGGTCATTGTCCGACCAAGCGCATGCCAATGAGCTATAGACACTTGGCCGAGGGCAATGGCAATAAAGCTTGTCTGTCTAGCTTCTGACGCCATAAGGTCATACAGGATCTTATCGCGTTCCTGCAGTGTGGCATGGTACCCCAATGTGAAAAGCTTGGTCTTGTGGTCGTATAGCGGACGAAAATCTGTCTCATCAATCAATAACGATATCCGGCTGATCAGATTTTGTCCCCGTACTTGCCAGCTCTCTGCCGATGCATCACGGTTTTTCCTATCTCGATCACGGGGACCTGCTTCTGATGCTCCCAAAGTGTTGGCCCTATTTTCACTTTGTTCTGAAATCATCAGTTCTTCCGCGAATGCCACATTTAACTCTTCTCCCCCTTTATCTCGGTCTTTCACGTACGTTTCCGGTTTTCCGCCCAGATTAAAATCTGTCTTAAGCCATTCGGCCAATCCCTCTTTAACCGTCATCAAACAACCGACGAAGTTGCCTGAATCCACCGTTGAAACATATAGAGGATGCAACGGTTCTAAAGTAATCGTGTCGTACCAGTTGTAAAGATGACCGTTCCATTTGTCCATTTGTTCAAGCGTACCGATTGTTCTCTCCAGACGCTCAATTAATCCGGGCGTATCGATGAAACCGAAATCCCGCGCTGCAAGCGCACATGCAAGAAAAAGCCCAATATTGGTTGGCGAAGTCCGATGTGCAACTCCATTTGGTGGTTCTAATTGAACATTATCAGGCGGCAGCCAATGATCTTCAGGGGTAACAAAATCCTCGAAGAATGTCCAAATCTCTTTTGCCAGCACCCGCAGCTTTTCCTCTTCATCCGCTTCGAACGACCGCTCCGCCCGTTGGATGGGTTTATCCAACCAGCGAATTGCCAGCGGAGCAAACAACCATAACACAGAGAGTACTAATCCTGTCCACCTTACCGCTGAAACACCGCCTGCCAACACTGCCAGTGCAAAAACAGCAACCAATGCATATCCTCGGTACATACCCAAGATCATAGTATGCGGCCTTCCGCTTTCACGGCGGTCAATTTCTGCAGAACTGACCCACTCAAGCAAATGGCGTTTGGATATGAATAATCGGTATAACGATCTACCAATAGCATCAAGCATCAAAACAGCTTGAAAAGGCAGAGTCAACAGGGTTACCAAAACTTGCAAGACAGTAGAAAGTAAGCTTCTGGGCCTCCGAATGGCCCGTCTAAGCGATACAAGTTGACGGATAATCGGCAAAAAAAGCGTAACGAATCCAAAAGCAAACCAGCGTTCGGGTGATCCGGGAAGTATGCTTATGCCCAACAGCAGTAAAGCAAATAACGCCGGAGGCAATAAACTGCGCCGCAGGTTATCTATGATATGCCACCGGGTGAGAGCGGACAAATCCACCGGCGATCTCCTGCCCCGCCGGTCGGATACAGTGGGAAAAAGCCATGGGAGTAACTGCCAGTCACCACGTACCCAACGGTGCAGTCTCCTCTGATACGCACTAAACTGAGAAGGGTGATCATCAATTAATTCAATGTCCGAAAGCAACCCTGCCCGTAAAAAGCCGCCTTCCAGCAAATCGTGGCTAAGGACCCGATTCTCTGGGATACGTTCACATAGGACCTGTGCGAATGCATTCACGTCGAATATTCCCTTACCTGTAAAAATCCCCTGCCCTAATCCGTCCTGATATGGATCGGAAACGGCAAACGCATAAGGATCGATTCCGGGATCACCTGACCATAAATAGGCCAAGCGGGAACGCAAGGTTGATTCATGGCTGATACCGATACGTGGCTGAAGCACGCCGTACCCTTCAACAACCCGTGTCTGCGAACGGTTAAGTCTAGGACGGTTATAAGGCAAATGCAGAGTACCGATCATCCGCTGGGCACTGCCTATTGGAAGCTGTGTATCCGCATCGAGCGTAATGATATAACGGATATTTGGAAGAATTGATGATTCTCCGACTACATAGTCATACGTCGTATTTGTTCGTCCTTTAAGCAGTTCGACGAACTCTACCAATTTGCCCCGCTTGCGTTCCCACCCCATCCAGACTTTTTCGGACGGGTTCCATAACCTGCTTCGTTGAAAAAGGTGAAATGTACTATTTCCGCCCTTATGGGAATACATACGGTTTAAGTTTTCAATACTGCTTCGGGCAGCTTGCACAATCGCGTCATCCTGCGGAAGACTCTCGGTGCCGGCATCGACAAAATCCCCCAGCAATGCAAAATGAAGATTCGAATGGCGGTTCGCCAGATAATGAAGCTCCAATCGATCTGCCATTTCCCGCACTTGTTCGACAGATGACCAGATAACAGGAATGACGACCATTGTGGTTGCTTCAGCAGGTATTTCATGCGAGAAATCATAACGGAGCAGCGGTTGAGGCCGGCTTGTACACTCTATCATCCAGTGTATTCCCGTGACCGCCCACTCGCTCACAGGTAATAACAGCATAAGCAAAATCACCAGCCACTCCATTAATGTATAGCTTGTACCACCGGTGATCCAAACAGCGAATCCGAAAAGGGCGATTATGAACAAACCTGTCAGAAGGGCGAAATACATGCCAGTTGCTCGTTGCCATATCGATATACGCGGCAAACGCCGCGGGCTGCTGCATTGTTTCAGTGCTCGCTGCAGCTTTTTGATCCCATTTGCTTCAAGAAGGTAATAAGCAATAAACGCTTGACGAGGCATAATATCCGTATCCGCACTAATTCCTTCTGTTTTACCCTTCTCCGCATTCTCTAAGGCTTGTTGGGCTTGTTCACGTTCTGTACACGCTTGATTATACTCCTTATCCGCAAGCTCTACAGCTTGTTTGGCAACCAAATTTTCCGGTACACGCAAGCGGCGGGCTAATTTCTCAATGCGCACTCTCAGCGTATCGCGACTGGAATCATCGAGCATTGGATATATGTCCGAGTTCTCTTGACGCATCGTATTTTCCACCAGGCAAATTTTCTCGAATGATTCGCACCACTCCCAACGGATAATTTTTCTCAGACTGCTGATGGCGCTGGCTGTTGCCATTTGATACGTGGCCTGAAGCTGATACTCGTAAGAGACGATTCGGTCTAAACTTTCCGGACCATTTTCCAATTTGCACATCAGCCATTCACGAACCGTCGCCGAATCATCTGCCCATTCGCGCAGATGGCTGACCAAGTGGACGATCATCGGACCAGAGAGCGGCAAATCTTGGCCTGCTTGTTCAAGAGCATCCTTAAGTACCTCGGGATTTATCTTCGGCTTCTCGATTCGCTCCAGAAGCCTTTCGACGAGATGACACACCTCCTGCCGTTCGCGAATCCGTTCCATGACTTCTGCCAGCCGCCGTATCAAGGCAATTCTCATGATAAGCGGCATAGCCCATGCTTCAGCTATCGTTAGAACCGTTACTTCCTGATAAAAGTTGATATAGGAAGTAAAAGAGTCCTCCTCTAAATTTCCGTTCACATGGTTAAGATAGTCGATACAAATGGACAGTATCCGCGGCTCGCCGCTTTTTCGCAGATACGGCAAACGCCGCAAAAAGCCCCGGGTGAGCTGATGTTGAATAATCAGCCCCTGTTCCTCAATGAACTCCGCATGGTCGAGGAACCATTCTTCCGCCGGTTGTGAACAACTTGGGCGACGCCCTTGGAGGGAGCGCACGAACGCGCGTAAATTTTCGATATCCGCAATAAAATTGCGCCATAGTCGTTTTGAAGCCCCCCACTTTATATACGGTTCATGGGTCAGCGCAAGTTCATGAGCTTTTTGTCGAAGTTGTTCTGTATGTAGATTCATAGGTCCTCCCAAAGAAAGTGAGAAATTAATAATGATGGGATACTGTAGACTTTGCAGCGTTTAATTATAATAGTTAAAACATTCCCAGTTTTGTTGTAAATTATAAATCTCGGCTTGAAGGAAAGAGTAATTTAGCGGTATTTTTCCGCTTAAATCTGGTCAAAAATATAAAAACCTCCAGTTCCACTATTAAAGTGGTTCCGGAGGTTCTTCATTCATTTCTGGAGACACTTACATTTTCAATTGATGAAGGATCAGGCTTAAAAACACGCTAAAAAGCGAAAGAGCGGGTATTAGAGTACTTTACATGCTTCTACAATGGAAAAAATAATCCATGCTTTACGCCCAATACTAACATATGATCCGTTCGACTGTTGAAATTCTATCGATTTCATCTGTCCAATTATTAGCAGAGGTTCAAAGAAGCAATGGTATTGAAAAATAGCAGGTATGTGTAGAGGATTCGAGGAGAAATGCAGGAGTCGTTTATTGAAATAAGTCAAGCATCAATAGAACTTTACCGTAGTTTCCTTCATTTCCTTCTTATATTTCCCTTTAGATAAAAATAAAGGATAAGTAAACACGGGGAAAGTAGTAGAAGTGAACAAAAAACTACGAAAGGAAAAATCAAATCTTGCTTATAATTAGTAGGCTTAACCTACCCAGTTGAAACATTAGGGTACAATTGCGAATTGAATTATTTATGAAGTATCACAGTTCAAAAACGATAGGAGAGTTGAGTACGAATTATCATTTCCATTTTAACACAACTGAAACCTCACGAGTATAGCTATTTTTCACCTAAGTTGAACCCTCAATTTGACTGAAAATCCTTAAAAACAGTTGTTTTTACCTAGAAATCAGGAAACCGCCCTATATACACTACATTCTGGAACACAAATAAACCCTCCCGGCTACGTACGGTAAGCGGGAGGGCTGAAAGCTAATGCTTTGTCGCTATATAAGCATATGGAAATAAGTCATACAATGATGTTTCCATATGTATATTAAATGTATATTGAAAGCCTATTAGAGAAATTGTATCGCGACCGTGCGAACATAAAGTTATCATTTCAAGGATGTTTGAAATAGAGAAGGATGCATTTATTTACGAGGCTGTGCTTCAACGAGTCCATAAAGTTTGAATGTTGTTGGTAAACCGCATTTGGAGCAATATGCAGCACTCCTGGGATTCAGGTGAGTACAACCTTTTTTTAATAAACCTGGTTCGTCGGAACACCGATTTTGTAACGGGGCTCCGCATCCTGTACAAAAACGGTCAGTTTCTTCGGGAATTTTATGACACCGAATGCATGGATCAAGCTGTGCTTTTTTATTCACGAAATCACCATCTCCTGGGCTTTTTCCTTTAAAGTATGATCATCACCCAAAAAGTGTGATTCCCCTATAACCCCGATATTTTAGCCCTTTACGAAGTTTGGGTTTGAATGGTAGACGAGGGCTGAGCTTCATTGATTGGAGAATCCAGAATATCGTTATCACATAAATTTGTCAGAAAACCGAACTCCAAGTTGCAGCCAAATAATTGACCGTTTCCGTAGTTAGTCTTGCCGTTTTGACTCCAGCCAGTTTGTGAAACTTCTCCTACAGATATGGTGGAACCCCTGTTTAAGGTATTGACATTTACCGCTCCTGCTGCGAATGAAATAAAAACAGCCAAGCTCTCACCCCCGATATGAATCTTTTAGGCATAGTATTCCGCCCAGCTTCAAATGTTGCATGTTTCTCCACCGCTTCAATGTTTAAACAAATAAAGGTTATCGAAAGGGATATTATTAGTCAAATGGAGCCCGGCATCATTATCTGCGTATTATTTCTTTTGAGTAACTCTGATTTCTTGGTTTTCTCCCCCGGTATACTCTGAATTTTGAATGATATTTTCAACATGAGCATCAATAACATCATTGTCTATAACTTGGTTAGCCACTTGTTTTAACCGGTTGTTTCCATAACTTTTACCTGTTCCATAATTGTTTTTATGGGAACTGCTCCAGGCAATCTGACTATTTTCACCTATATCTATGGCTGAACCATTGAGAACAGAAATAGCATTGATTGATTCAAAATCAACTGCGCATTGTTTCAATGTCTGCCCTTCTTCTGCCAGCGTTATATTCTTGACATCTTTCACCGATGCATCAATTAAGTCTTGATCGTTCACAACATTCACTGCATTAATAAGAACCGATTCCTTTAGACTTCCAAATCCTTGGTTGCTTTTGCGGTAGTTGCTCCATGCAATCGCCTGGTTAGTCCCGATAAAAATGCCTGAAATGTCTTCAACTGTGTTCACAACAAGCTTGTTAAAAACAACACTTGCATTTTGGTATGGCAATTTCAAACCATCCTCCTTTTATTCGTTATTGGCAAATCCATCACATCGGCATCAGTCAGGTTATTCACAAATCCCCATTCCAGATTGGTGCCGAACAGTTGCCCGTTCCCCATGTTGACTTTACTGGTTTGTGTCCATCCCGTCTGGCCAACTTTTCCAATGGAAATGGTACAGCCCTTACTCAAGGTATCGACATTTATTTGCCTTAACGAAATGAAAACAGCCAAACTCATACCCTCCTGTTTCCTATAGAAAAAACTTGCCAGTCCATGGAAGAAACCACTCAAATTCCCCTTCCTTATTTGTTTATGGGCTGAGTCCGGTATCAGTATATTCCTTCCGGCTGGCATTGTGCCAAATAATTGGAATAAATCAAATCCTTTATCACATACTAATCAGAGTATTTTCCAATAATTTGTAAATCTTGATCATTCGAATTGAACTGTAAAGGAGCATTTTATCAATATGCCGTATCATTCTGATAAAGAAAGCGGGGAAATGGAGCGCGGCTTTAAAGGGCTCAGTCCTTTTGAACTTAAAAACAAAGTGATCAGTCTGGCCAGCCAAAGCCAAAAGAAAAAATCGCATCTGCTTCTCAATGCCGGCAGAGGGAACCCGAACTGGACGGCAGCAGCCCCCGAGAGAAGCCTTCTTTGAACTGGGCCGATTTGCCGTCCAGGAAACAAAACGCACTTGGAGTGAACACGATCTGCGTCTATTCCTTTTCCAAATATTTTGTAGCAACAGGATGCCAAATCTGAAAGCTATATAACCCTAATTTTGGTAAAAACTTTCATATGGTTTTTATTTTTTTATCTTCCCTATTGTATTAAGTGTATTAAGTGATATAATACACCCATAACATGATTTTCAGAGAGAGGGATTCCATTGAATGAAGTTCATGTCGGCGGGATGCGGTTCAATCTTGATCTTAGTAAGCCGTTATATGAACAGGTACTGAGCCAAATTAGAAGTTCCATTGCCAAAGGAGAGATTGCATTGGGTGAGAAAATTCCATCTGTACGAGAGATGGCCCAAGCTTTAAAAATCACGCCAAATACTGTCATGAGAGCATATCAGGAATTGGAGCGCGATCAATTAACCGTAACGCGAAGAGGTCAAGGCACCTTTATAACGAGCAATGCCGAAACAGTTGAACAAATCAAGTATAACCTGGCTGAAATAGCGACCGGGGAGTATGTAAGGAAGATGACTGATATCGGCTATACCCTGGAGGACATTCACACTTTCATTGAGCAACGGAAGGAGGAGATCTCATGAATCATTATGCGATAACAGCAAATCAAATCAATAAAAGATATGGCCAAAAAACGGCCCTTCACGATTTCTCCCTTCACCTGCCTGCAAACCAGGTTATAGGAATCCTTGGAGCAAATGGTGCCGGAAAATCTACTTTTTTCCGCATGGCTGCCGGCTTTATCAAACCTGACAATGGGAGCTTGAATGTGCTGGGCAGACAAGCCGGATGGATGACGAACAAACAAATTGCCTATCTTCCAGACCGGGCCAGATGGTTTGAGGAACATACCGTGAAGCAGGCTCTAAACTGGGCAGAACAGCTGCTTTCGGGGTTTAACCGGAACAGGGCGGAGGAATTGGTTGATTTTATGAAGCTGGATATGGATATGAGGGCAAAGGGGATGTCCAAGGGACAGGAAGCCCGGTTAATGCTCAGCATTTGCTTGGCCCGTGAAGTCCCCCTGATCATTCTTGATGAGCCTTTTTCCGGAATTGACCTATTATCCAGAGAACGGATCATTTCAGCAATTATTGAAAATATCAGTGACCAGGAGCAAACCATAGTGCTCAGCACACATGATATCCATGAGTCCGAAAGCCTTTTTAATTATGTAGTCTTTATGGATGAAGGTCATGTCTTGCTGGAAAGTGATGTGGAACAGCTTCGAGCGGAACGGGGATCGATGGAAACGGTCTACCGCCAGTTGTACCGATAAATGTGGAGGGGAATCATGGACACCAAAGTATGGCTTTTTTTAACCAAAGATGAATTAACAAGAAAAAACCTGTTCAAAAGTACAAAAAAGTGGCGGCTTGTATATGGTTTTATCGGCATCCTTCTTTTGATTGCTATTCTTACTTACTTGAATGCAAATATAGATCTTAGACCAGAAGGGTATATGTATGCTACCTTTGCTTTGCCCTACCTGTTCTTTATGAGGAGTTTTATCCTTCTAAAACAAGAATGGAAAAACGGCACGATAGGATGGTGGCTGGCCTTACCTTATTCAAGAAGTACTCTGCTGGCAGCCAAATTTACCACTGGAATAATCCGGATACTTGTTGTTCTGCTGATTGCCTGGACCGGAATCCAAGCTATTTATCTCTACACGATGCTGTTTCAGGATTTAACCCTTCAAGATTGGTTTCACTTTGTCCAGTTAAGTGCAGAGTGCTTTTTATTGCTGCTGATCTATGCTCCGTTCATGAGCGCATTTGGAGTCTTAACAGGCGTAATAACCTTTTCCCGTCTCAAACCGGTAGTGCCTCTGCTTTGGATTGTATATGGGATCAGCGGTAATGCCCTGTTTTTCCTGGTACATCTGACAAGTGAGAATGACAAGCCTTGGGGGGATGTGATTCAGAAATTCAACAGTTCCGGAACAAGCGGAATCATAGTGGCAGGCTTTGCTGTAGGGTCCATTTTGCTGGCCTGGATATTGCTTGCCCTTTCCACATCCGTAATGAATCGAAAGCTGGATTTGTAATATAAGTTTGTAATATAAGGAGGACCACACCATGAAAACGGCACTTCGGGTTAACCAGTTAAAAAAAACTTACGGCCAGCACCAGGCGGTTAAACAAATCTCGTTCGAGGTTCAGGCAGGCGGCTGCTACGGTCTCCTTGGACCCAATGGAGCGGGAAAATCCACTACTATGAAAATCGTTTCATGTATCCTGAAACCGGATAGAGGAACGGTTGAAGTATTCGGAAGGGATGCAGTCAAACAAACAAGTGAAGTCCGTAAAATGATCGGCTATGTCCCGCAAAATATAACCCTCTACGATAAACTGAGCGCTTATGATAATCTGCTCTTTTTTGGCGAAATGTTCGGATTGAAAGGACTCTCCCTTAAAAAGCGGATTCAGGATGTGCTGGAGCAAGTGGGGCTATCAGACAGGGCTAAGGATGCCGTGCATACCTTCTCGGGAGGAATGGCCCGCCGGATTAATATTGCTGCGTCTTTGCTTCATCAACCCAAACTGCTGATTTTGGACGAACCTACGGTTGGCATTGATCCTCAATCCAGAAATCACATTTTTGAAATGATCCGGCAGCTAAATCGGGATGGTGTTACCGTTATTTATTCAACTCATTACATGGAAGAAGTAGAAACCCTTTGTGATCAGTTGGCTATTATCGATCATGGGAATGTTATCGCAGAAGGCAGCCTTCAAGCACTTCTATCCAGATACGGAACCAAATCTGTCTATATAGAATCCGCCGGGCAGTTGGACATTCCCGTTTCATCTTTTAAAGAGCCTTCTTCCCGTTCAGGGGCAGGATGGATTATCCAAACGGACAATACCGTCTCAACGATCCGGGAAGTAAGTGAGTTATGCCTGAAACAATCCGTACCTGTACAGCGCCTGGAGATCGTCCGGCCTTCTCTTGAAACTGTTTTTCTTACTTTAACAGGAACTTCTCTCCGGGATTCCTAAGGAAAGGTGATTTGTCCATGTTTATAAGTATCGCGAAAAAAGAAATCAAACTGCTGATCAAAGAAAAAGGAACCTTCTTCTGGCTCCTTGTCCTTCCTATTTTGTTTATCGTCCTATTCGGGTCCATGTCCAGCATGAAAACCCAGGCTGTGAAAATACCCTACATGGATCAAGACCAGACGACTGCCTCCAGACAGTTTATACAAAGCCTGGAGCAAATGAAAGGCATCCAGACAGTTTATACAAAGCCTGGAGCAAATGAAAGGCATCCAGCTGGAAAACAAAGAAAGCAGTTCCCTGGACGAACAGGTACAGGCCATAAAAGAAGGCAAATTATCGGCCCTGCTCGTACTCCCTAAGGGATTTGAGTCCCGGCTGACATCTGGCAAAGAGCAGGCCGAACTCCTTCTTTACCGGGATGGGGCAGCAGATGCAGCGGTTGCACCTGTACAAGCAATTTTGCAAAATATGGCGGAGGCCTATAAACAAAACAAAATTTCCGGCAGCCTGGCTGCCTTGGGTAAAAATGAAACCGAGATTAAACAGATTATGCTGTCTCCCCTTCATATATCTGAAGAAAAAGAAAATACATCCAGTATCGATGTCATCAGCCAAATTGTACCCGGATATACGGTAATGTTTGTATTCTTCGTCATCATCTCTATGGTACGCCGATTTATCAAAGATAAGGAAAACGGCATGACTGCCCGTTTGAGCAGTACCCCGATGCGGTCCGGCAGTTATTTGCTGGGCATGTAGCTTCCCTACCTGCTGGTCGTTCTGATCCAAAGCTCAGTTCTGCTTGGTTTCGGCCATTTCGTTTATAACCTTCATCTTGGTGATCTTGTTGCTATCTTCTGTTTGATTTTGGCCTTATCCATCTGTGTAACTGGAATCGGACTTGTGATTTCCTTATTCGTAAAAAGTGAGAACATGGGCATGGCCTTCACACAGCTGCTTACTATGGGAGGTGCTGTAGTAGGGGGATTATGGTTTCCGGCAGATATGATGCCGCCGGTACTGCAGATTATTGGCAAATGCACACCTCAATATTGGGCTCAAAAAGGGATCCAGGACGTTATCCTGCGCGGGGCCCATCTTCCGGATATCTGGCTGAACGTCTCTATCCTACTGGCTTTTGCTTTAGTAGCCATGGTTCTCTCCCTCTTCAGGTTCGGTACTTTTATGCGCAAAGCGGCTATCTGAATCAATCCAACTATTTACGTCATTCGTCTAACAAATCCAGCCAGCGGATTTCCTCTGGAGTCAGTTCAATTTTGCGGGCATCAAAACAGGAACGCATTTCTTCTTTGGTTCGAGGTCCGATGAGAGCTGCGGTTGGAAACGGCTGGTTCAGTACATAGGCCAGGCTAATCTGTACGGTTTCCACTCCTTTTCCCCTGGCCAACTCCCCGGCCCTCCGTTTTCTTTCCCAGTTGCGGTCATGATAATAGACCCGGACGATCTCCTCATTGTCCCTTTTTTCCGGAGAGAAACGGTCCTTAAAGAAACCGCTTGCTTGGGAAGACCACGAAAAAAGCGGCATGCCCGATTGCTCATACCATTTCCATTCATTTTCATCTACAGAAATACATCCTTCCCACCTGGGTTCATTCGGCTTCGCCAGGCTCAGGTTCGGGCTGCTGGCACTTATTGGGGTAAGGTCATGCTTATATGCGTATTCATTAGCCTCCTGAATTCGTTTTCCAGTCCAGTTTGATACGCCGAATGCATGAATCCGTCCTGCTTCTTTATGGGCATGTACGGCATCCATGATATGAGATACCGGAATGTTACTGTCATCTCTGTGCAGCATATAAAGATCAATGTAATCCGTCTGCAACCGCTCTAAGCTTTCTGCAAGATCCAAGGCAATGCACTCTGCATTTACCCGGGGACCATGCTTATCGTGGTGGCCTCCTTTAGTCAGGATCAGTAAATCCCGCCGGTTTCCCCTCATTTGCATCCACTGTCCGATAGCCTGTTCACTCTTTCCTCCAACGTAAATATGGGCCGTATCAATCATGTTTCCGCCAAGGACGAAAAATTCGTCCAGCAGATCCGCGACCATTCCTGTCTGTTCGGGATCAAAAAAATCAGATCCCATTATCAGCGGAAAAATCGGCTTACGGATTCCTTCTAAAGTAATCTGCTTCATTCATGCTCTCCTCCATTTACTATTATTATTCAAGTAATATAGCCTTATAGGATGACCCGACTTCTTTTCTCCGCAGATTGAAGACAAGCATCCAGCACCCGCATATTGGCCACAGCGTCTTCAAAAGAAAAACGGCAAGCCTTTCCTTCCAAAACAGCGGTGCCAAAATCATCGATCTGTAGTACATAATGATTGACCGGTTCTGATTCAACAGTATGTAACTCCCCTTTGACCTTTACAAGGAAGTAGGCTTCCTCCGGCGTTTCATAAGAATAAGCATAGGGAATCTCAATCCGGCCTTGCGTCCCTAATATCTCAAAGGTATTCCGGTACTCTGCCCACATCCCGCAATCAAAGGTCAGGCCGATACCGCCAGGAAATTCAATCAATCCCGAAGCCATCATATCGACGTGATCATGATCCGGAGAAAAGAACGCGTGAACCGTTGCGGCTTCCGGTTCCTGCTCCAGCAAAAAAAGGGGCGGTATGAATGGGATAGCATCCCACATCGTAAAGAGAGCCGCCCCCCATGTTCCGATGAAATCTGACGTTATCCTCAGCACCGGTACTATTAAAGGTGAAGGCCCCGCGCAGTCCCCGGATTTCACCAATCTTGCCTGAGCGTATTATATCTTTTATAGACTGATATCGTGGATGATGGCGATACATAAAAGCCTCGGAAAGCACTTTCCCTGCCTTTTGGGCCACTTCTGCCATTTTTGCCGCTTCCCTTGCATTCAGAGCAGCGGGTTTTTCGCATAATACATGTTTTCCGGCGTTCAACGCACGAATCGACCATTCCTGATGCAAATGATTCGGCAAAGGAACATAGACCGCATCGATCTGCGGATCGCCAAGCAGATCCTCATAGCAGCCATACGCCTTTGGCAAACCGAATTGTGTAGCGATAGCACGTCCTTTTGCTTCATTCCGGCTGGCAATAGCCGTAATCATTCCTGTGGAAGATTGCTGTATTGCGGGCATAACCTTGGATACCGCGATTCCCGCTCCTCCGAGAATGCCCCAGCGTACTTGATTGGTAATCATAGAATTTCCCTCCTCTTCCCCACATATGATTTTATAGATCCTTTTCCCTGCTAAAGCTATATTGTTATTATAAAAGAAGGATTTCCCCAGATATATAAAGTGAAATTGTTATTTCTAACACAAAATTGTTCTCTTGTTCTGGGATCAAAGGGCATTGGTCCGATGTCATGGAGGTTGGAGGTCTTAAGTATGAACGGAACGCAAAATATAAAGAGAATGCAATGGTTCTTCCCCACTTTAACCGGATCTCCCTATTTTTGTTTTCCGGAATCGGCAGGCTGCTATCTGTCAGCAAGCGATCATAATGTCAAACGCAGCGCCACAGAACGGGAAGATTTCAGTATTCATGTTATCACCAAAGGCAAAGGTTATCTTGAATTCGAGGGAAAAACGTATATGCTGCAAGAGGGAGACGGGTTTCTGTATTTTCCTAATCAGGTCCAGCGTTACTACAGCAGTGAGGATGATCCATGGGATGTAAGATGGGTACATTTTTACGGGAACAAGCTGAAGGAATTCCTGACGGAACAAGGATTTCACCGTACTCCTCTATGGACATTAAAACAGCTTTCCCAACTGGAAGAAGTCCACCAAGAGCTTATGGAAGAGGCAAACGCGTACAGATGGCTTCGTCCTGCCAAATTATCTGCGCACACTTATGAGGTACTGGCAGTATTCGTCTCCCAAGCTATCCCATTAACGCCCAATCTAGGAACCGAGCCTATGGAACGGATTTATGCCCTCCTTCCTGATCTCCAAACAGAGGCTGTACACCCGTTTATCCTGGAGGATTGGGCTCAGAGGGCAGGAGTAAGCTCATATTATTTTTGCAGACTGTTCAAAAAAGCCATGAGTATGACCCCATCCAATTATATAACGTTATGCCGTATCCAATTAGCTAAACAATGGCTGCTGGAAAAGCCTGACTGGCCAATTAAACGTGTTTCGATGGAATGTGGCTATTCAAACATCAGTTATTTCAATAAACGTTTTTTAGAGCATGAGGGATTAACTCCGGGTGAATACCGGAGACTTCATTTAAGTTTACGGTAATAATTAAAAAGAACAAAAAAAAGGGAAGGAACATTATACTCCTTGCCTTTTAAAAACTGCCTGTTTACGACGAAGCAGGTTTTCCATATTCCGGCATGCGCTGGATATGCGTAATGGAATCCGTTCTTCCAACCGGGATGACTACTTTCCCCGTGGCTTTACGATCATCTAAAGGTGCCTTTTCAGTTGAGAATATTACCTGCTCTCCATTATTTAAATAAGCTGTAATATCGTAATCCATTTTTACCAGGAAAGAAGCGATAAGCTCCGTACCGTTTGAACGAACCCTTTTTCCTTCCTTGAATTCAAAGGTAAGAATCCCTTTTCCTCCGCGGGCTTGAAGCGGGTAATCAAACACAAGAGTCCGCTTGGCGTACCCCCGGTCGGAAATAACAAGCAGTTCGCCTTCATCCCCGAAGATCCACTCTGCCGAGATGACTTCATCTCCGTCTTTGAGCTGAATGCCCCGCACGCCTCCTGCTGCGCGTCCCATCGGATTTACTTCGTCTTCCCGGAAACGGATGCTCATTCCCTGTTTGGTCACAAGAAGCAGATCTTTGTTGGATTCACTGACCTCCACTTGAATGACTTCATCTCCGTCACCCACTTTACATGCCACTACAGCCGTAGACCGCTTCGTCATATACTCTTTGAGTTCCGTGCGCTTCACTTGTCCTTTTTTGGTGACAAAAACAAGGGATTTGCCTGACTCTTCAAAATTTTTGACCGGAATAACATTTACAATCCTGTCCTCTTTGGACATAGGAATGACATTGACGATAGCCGTTCCGTTATCCTTCCATTTATACTCCGGAATCTGATGAACAGGAAGCAGGAAGTACTGTCCGCGGTTGGTAAAGATCAGTAAGCTGTCGATCGTGTTAACCTCTAACAAATGACGGACAAAATCCCCTTCCTTCAATCCGGTTGTATGAAGTTCCCCTCCTGACCGGGTATACGATAATATACTGACCCGTTTTATGTACCCGTCCTGGGAGAGGGTAACCAATACATCCTCAGGGGTCACCATAACTTCCAGATTCACTTTCAGTTCTTCGACCTCACCCTGGATCTCGGACCGGCGGTCAATTCCGTATTTATCACGGATTTCAATCATTTCTTTCTTGATAACATTTGCCAGTTTTTTCGGGCTTTCCAGGATGGAACACAAGTGGGTAATTTTTTTCATGATATCATTCAGTTCTTTTTCCAGAGAGGTAACCTCCAGATTCGTCAGCCGGTACAACTGCAAAGTCAGAATAGCGTCAGCTTGGCGCTCCGTAAAGGCATACTTCTCCACCAGATTATTCTGGGCGTCCTGACGGTTTTTGGACGCTTTAATAGTCTCAATAATCTCATCAAGAATATTAAGTGCTTTAACAAGACCTTCCAGAACGTGGGCACGGTCTTCCGCCTTTTCGAGATCATACTGGGTCCGGTGGATGACCACATCCTTCTGATGGTCAATATAGGCTTGCAACATTTCCCGGATGCCGAGCTGCTTCGGTGTTTTGTTAACAATAGCCACCATGTTGAAATTGTACGTCACTTGCAGATCGGTCTTCTTTAACAGATAGGCCAGGATTCCCTGAGCATCGGCATCTTTCTTTAAATCCACAACGATGCGTAAGCCGTCACGGCCGCTTTCATCCCGTACTTCGGAAATGCCTTCGACTTTTTTATCCAGACGGATATTCTCGATGGCAGTTACGAGCCGTGATTTCACAACCTGATAAGGTATTTCTGTCACTATGATTTGCTGCCGTCCACCCCTGACAGATTCGATGGACGTCTTGGCCCGGACATAAATCCGGCCCTTTCCGCTGGTGTAGGCATCTTTAATCCCTTCTTCTCCCATGATGATGCCGCCAGTAGGGAAATCCGGCCCTTTGATGATACCCATCAACTGCTCAACGGTCATCTCAGGCTGATCCATCATTGCCACACAGGCATCGATCACTTCCCTAAGGTTATGGGTTGGAATTTCCGTAGCAAACCCGGAAGAAATACCGCTGGCCCCATTAACCAGCAGATTTGGAAAACGTGAAGGCAGCACAACCGGCTCCTTCGCCGTATTATCGAAATTGTCCTTAAAGAGCACAGTTCGCTTTTCGATATCCCGCAAAAGCTCCATGGCAATTTCCGAAAGTCTTGCTTCCGTATACCTCATAGCTGCTGCCGGATCATCATCCTGCGAACCCCAGTTCCCGTGTCCATCTATAAGAACATAGCCCATTTTCCATGGCTGGGCCATCCTCACCATTCCCTCGTAGATCGAGGCATCACCGTGCGGATGGTAATTCCCCATTACATCCCCTACGGTTTTTGCTGATTTCCGGTAAGGCTTGTCCGGGGTATTACCCGCATCATACATCGCATACAAGATCCGCCGCTGAACGGGCTTTAGCCCGTCTCTCACATCCGGAATTGCGCGGTCTTGAATAATATATTTGGAGTAGCGACCAAACCGGTCGCCAACCACTTCTTCTAAAAAAGCAGGCATAAACTGCTCCATCATGCTCACGTTCGTATCACCTCTAAGTGTAAAAGCGTACTCTTAAATACAAGTTTTGCACAAGAAACTTTTATTCCTCAAATTCTGTAAAATCAACGTTGTCAATAATCCAACGTTTCCTCGGGTCAACCTTATCCCCCATCAGAGTGGATACCCGGCGCTCAGCCTTAGCCGCATCTTCAATCTGTACCTGAAGCAGAATGCGGGTCCCCGGATTCATTGTCGTTTCCCAAAGCTGCTCCGGATTCATTTCTCCAAGACCTTTATATCTTTGAAGCTCAAAATTTTTCCCAGCTTTCTGGGTAAGCTTCGAAAGTTCCTCATCTGTCCAGGCGTAATGTACGGAAGTCCGTTTGCCGCTTTTTTTCGATATTTTATACAATGGAGGCTGTGCAATATACACTTTTCCCGCATCTACAAGTGGCTTCATATAGCGGTAGAAGAAAGTCAGCAGCAAAACTTGGATATGTGCTCCATCGGTATCTGCGTCTGTCATAATGATAATCTTGTTATAGTTGGTCTCGGACAATTCAAATTCCGATCCCACTCCTGCCCCGATTGCGGAGATAATAGCCTTGTATTCATCGTTTTTTAAAATGTCAAGAAGCTTGGCTTTTTCTGGATTCATCGGCTTACCTTTAAGCGGAAGAATTGCTTGGTACTTAGAATCCCGGCCCTGCTTAGCTGATCCTCCTGCGGAGTCCCCCTCTACGATAAACAGCTCATTGCGGGTAACATCCTTGGATTGGGCAGGTGTCAATTTTCCATTCAGGTTGGAACTTTCACTGCGCCCCTTTTTTCCACTGCGTACTTCTTCCCTGGCTTTTCTCGCAGCTTCGCGTGCCTTGGCTGATTGGACGGCTTTTTTCAGCATCATTTGGGCAACCTGCGGGTTTTCTTCCAGGAAAACCGCCATTTTCTCCGAAACAACAGCGTCCACAGCACTTCTCGCAGTAGCGCTTCCTAACTGGTCCTTGGTCTGTCCAACAAACTCTACATCGCTCATTTTGATGTTGATGACAGCCATGAGTCCCTCGCGGAGATCCGTTCCTTCCAGGTTTTTATCCTTCTCCTTAAGAATACTGTTCTTCCGGGCATACTCATTCATAACCCTGGTAAAAGCTGTTTTAAAGCCGGTTTCATGGGTTCCCCCGCCCCGAGTCGGAATCGAGTTAACGAACGAAACGAGCGTTTCCGTATAGCCAATGTTATACTGCATGGCTATTTCCACTTCAATATCGTCTTTTTCCGCTTCAAAATGAATTACATCATGCAGCACGTCTTTGCCTTCATTTAAAAAACGGACAAACTCACTTGCCCCGCCAGAGTAGAGAAAATGATCCTCACTACCAGTCCGCTCATCCTTCAAGAAGATTTCAAGTCCCGAGTTCAAAAAAGCAAGTTCCTGCAGACGTTCGGCCAAGGTATCGTAGTTAAACTGTATACCGCCTTTAAAAACACGAACATCCGGCTTGAAGGTAATTTTTGTACCTGATTTACTGGTTTTCCCTATAATCTCTAGACTGGTTACCGGTTCGCCCACATGTTCTTTACCCGCTTCATCTACCCAATACTCGAAACGCTGCTTGTAAATTTGACCGTCCCGGAAAATTTCAACTTCCAGCCACTCGGAAAGGGCGTTGGTTACGGAAGCTCCAACACCATGCAAACCACCGGATTTCTTGTATCCCCCGCCCCCGAATTTTCCTCCGGCATGGAGAATCGTAAACACCACTTGTGGAGTCGGTATTCCCATCTTGTGCATTCCCGTTGGAATTCCCCGACCATTATCATATACCGTAATCGATCCTTCTTTATGGATCGTCACATCGATTTTGGAGCAGTGCTTGGCGAGGTGTTCGTCAACCGCATTATCAACAATCTCCCAAACGAGATGATGCAGGCCGGATGAACTCGTACTTCCGATATACATCCCGGGACGTTTACGTACCGCGGTTAATCCCTCCAGCACCTGAATCGCATCCGCATCATAATCGGATGAAAGAGTCGTTTGATTGTCATAAAGGTCTAGCTGCTCGGCCATCGAAGCGCCTCCTTCTGTTTTGTCACGTTAATTCAGTATATCTTTTCTTGTAAAAACTGTAAATGATACGACCAATGAGACTGCCGCCCAAATGGCCAGTATCGTGAGTGAAAATTCAAGTGTCATTCCTTTTATCGGCGGGAGTGTACCGCTCAAATAGTCAGTTAAACGCAGATTCACCATAAACAGGTATTTGGCAGATTCCCAGGAAGATACCATGTTTGTCAGAATGGTACCGGAAATCAGAGCCGCGAGCATAACCCCCATTCCGGTTGCAGTAGAACGGAATAAGACGGAAACCATTAGGGATAATATGCCCACGACTAAGGCGACAAACCAGACAAGACCAAGTTCCATCAGGAGATACTGCCATTGAGCGATTGCCCTCACAGAGCTAAGGTCCACATCCGCACCGGTAGGCTGAAAGCCGATAAAGACAGGCAAATTCCAGCCTCCGTATCCAAAAACAAATCCGGAAATGAGATAGCTTAATACCCCTGTAGCTAAAACAATCAGCGATACAAAGAGAATCAATGTGATTAACTTGCTCATTAGGATTTTCCATCGCTTGACGGGTCTTGTCAACAACAATTTAATTGTGCCGCCCGAATGTTCCGAAGATACAATATCTGCGGCCACTACCATCACAATAAGAGGAATGAACAAGCTGATCGCGTTTTTGGCAAACTCTCTGGTAAAGGTAACTGCATTAGGGGAAGCCGGGTTAATGTCATGATCCAAGTAATATTGAGAGACTTTGATTGCAGCCTGTCTGAATTGCTTCCATTCCTCAGGTACACGGGCTGAACTTAAGCTGCGTTGATAGTCAATAATTTTTTGCCTCTCCTGGGCTTTCCAATCATCCGTTCCGAACTGTTCCAACGCATTTTGTGAGACTTTCATCTGAGCATAAGTAAACATAGGGATTAAGGCAAGTAAAATGAGAATCACGACCAGAAATCGTTTCTTTTTGATCATTTTTATCGTTTCATTTTGAATAAGGTTGGTCATGCTAGCCAATTTTTTCACCTTCCGTTAACCCGAGGAACAACTCCTCCAATGTGGGAGTTTTAATTTCAATTGCCCAAACCTGAACACCGTTCTGAACCAATTTCACATTAAGCTTGGATACAAGACATTCTTCCATTTCAGTGATAATCTTTATCGTTTCCCGAGAAACATCCGATTGATCCTTGGCCTCGAAAAAATACGGCTCTTGATGCAAAATATGAATGCCTTCCTCTTGCTGTAATATGGATAGGGCTTTATCCTTTGGGGATAAGGTCCAGACTACATGGTGACTGGCCTGCCCAAGCAGTTCTTCCACACCACCTACTTGAATTACGGAACCTTTGCTAATAATAGCCACCCGGTTGCACATCTGCTGGATTTCACTAAGCAAGTGGCTGGATACAAACAGGCTTAGACCTGTCTTGGCGAGGTTTTGGATAAATTCCCTCATTTCTTTGATACCCTGGGGGTCCAAACCGTTAGTCGGCTCGTCAAGAATCAGAAGCTTAGGATTTCCAAGCAGAGCCTGGGCAATCCCAAGCCTCTGCCGCATACCGAGTGAGTATGTTTTTACTTTATCATGGATTCGCGCATCCATACCGACAATATCCACTACCTCTCCGATCCGCTTTTCCGTTATGCCCGGAAGCATCCGCGCAAAATGCTCCAGATTTTCCCATCCCGTTAAGTATCCGTAAAGTTCGGGATTTTCCACAATACAGCCGATTTGGGCCATTGCCTCGTTATGCTGCCTATGTACATCATAGCCGCAAACCCGAATTGAGCCGGAAGAAGGGGTTATCAAATCTACCAGCATCCGGATGGTTGTCGTTTTCCCGGCCCCGTTTGGCCCGAGAAAACCGAAAATTTCTCCTGCATACACTTCAAATGAAATCACTTTGATAATCTTCTTGCCGCGAATGATTTTGGTGACGTTGTCTACAGACAACACAACTTCGGGCTGTTTCTGCTGCTCCAAGATAATTCCTCCCCCATATAGTGTCCCAGAAGAATCGCCTGCTCCGGTTAATGCATTGCTTTTACCATCCGGTCCGCAATTCGTTCATATCCGTCACTGTTAGGATGAAAATGATCCGTAAATAAATATTTGTTCAGGTTTTGCTCAAACAAATCATAAGTTGGAATGAAATGCATGTGATCGTAGTTATTCATAATTTGGAAAACACGGTCGTTCCATCGTTGTATAATAAGAGCTCCTGCCCGTTCAGAATCCAGATCGAGGAAAGGATAATACAACCCTGGATAAAGAACGGTTGCCTCGGGGTTTGCCTGATGAATTTTCTCGAACACCTGCTTAATTTTGGCTAACGCAGGTTCCAGGCGTTCCTCGGCAGCTTTGGGATTAAATTCTTCAGCACCATTCGTAAACAAACCATCCCCACCTGCAAACAAATCATTTCCCCCGATGGTAAAAACAATCAAGTCGGCTGCAGCGAGGGCGTCCCGGGTCGATTTTTTGTCGAGATCCTGGAGGAACTGGTCTGTCACATAACCGGGTACAGCCAAATTGTTTAGTACATGAACAGGTTTATTCACCTCATTCTGCAGTTTGTCCTTAAGACGAAGCACGTACCCTTCTCCGCTGCTATCTCCGGTACCAGCAGTTAAAGAATCCCCTAATGCGACTATTTGAATTTGGTTCTTTTGTTCCACTTCGGATTTCGCCGGAGGTTCGGAAGGCTTACTGGATAGTTCTCCTGTTTGCTGAGGAGGATTGATTATCGCATGAACTCCGTAGCCAAACCCCGCAACGAATAAACAAGTAGCTATAAGTCCGGTAAGGCCTGCCAATATCCAAATGGTATGAGTCGATTTCAAACGCTGTCCCTCCTGCCGATCATCAGTTTGATAAATTTAAGAGTAAATGTTCCTGCGCCAATTTGCAACTTTTGTCCCGCCGGACCAGGAAAAATCTGACTCCATGCCCCACAAAAAAACCGTTCGGCCCGGAAAAGGCAGTTCCCGGCCGGACAGTCACGCGTTTCTTCCCTTTAACCTGATTCTAACCTACTTTTAATATTTTCCCTTTTAGCCACTTACGGCCATAGGCGATGTTTCCCCGAATTGTGGATGAGAATAAGAAAGCTTCCTGAAACACTGTCGCGATTTGTTCTCAGAGCGAAGAAATGGTAACATCTTTAATGTCTATACCAGCCAGAAAGATCGAACCTTCTTTCACATTGTAGGCTCTCATCAGCAGGCTGATAATGGTAGACCTTACCTGATCCGGTACCACCAAGGATTCCAATAATAGAACCAGCCGGCACATTAAGATCAATATGTTGAATAGCATGAGCTTTATCCGGATATCCGAAACTGACATCCCGAAATTGCACATGTCCCTTCACATCATCGGGCCTAAGCACTATAGCGTCCTCACTGATATTTGCCATCAGTTCCATAACCGGAAAATATTGGCCCATATTTTTGGAGTATGAATATTTGTTTCCTTATAATTCTCATTACAGAGTTTGAACTTATCCACCTCATGAGGTTCTCTGGCAAATGACTTCACAGTCCGAACACCCGTTATGTTTTCTTGTACTGCCGTCGTCATGCTGCTTATAGAAGCCCGCTCAGTTTGATAATTGGGGTAACCTACAAGACTGCATGGTTGATGCTCTGCAAGATCCGGGCTGCCTTGGGCCGTGTCGATTCTACTCGGCCTCTGACAGGGAAAGTGAATGGCATCGTAGCCTTCTATGGCCACCATGCTACTAGGCAATATAACCTGCGAGTGTATCCCTTGTTCGCAGCCGCATCCGTTTCACCCACTGAAGAAGTAGGGGAGCTCAAAATGAAGCTCTGGGAGTCTGTTTGTACTGAACATACTGGCACGTATCGCCCCAGGAAATTGCCGCTTCACTCCGATTGTGAACATTTCACCAAGCAGCATATTGATAAAACAGCTTCTGACATATCGATCATCCGTCAAAAATACCGGGTTCGCTGCAATAACCCCTTATATCTTGCCTTCAAGCAGGCATGGAGTTGGATGAATGATACCTTTCACGGAATAGGGATCAAATATCTTCAAACATACCTGGATGAATACTGTTTTCGATATAATCTATCGCTCCGCCATACATCCCCTTGGGAGCAGCTATTACAATTATGTATGGCGGTGGTTTCCCCTGCATTGAACCGATCTTGTACCCCATCTAACGACCCCGTACTTCCATACGCGCCAACAGCTGCTTGATCCAGGTAATTTGGGTTCACCTTGATTTATTAATAAACTATTCCAGTTCGCATTGAAGTTACCTTTAAAAAGCCATTATTATTGAAACAATTTGAATTTTAAAGAAACAAAGAAGACAAAGAATCGGATAATCTGAGATGATTTGTCACGACTAATATTTTCTGTCTGCCTTATGGTAATTTTCTGAGCTAAGGGGATAGTGGAACTAAGTGAAAGAAAAAAGTATACTTTTCCAAAATAAGAAACCTAAGAAGACCGATTCCTCATGGAAATCGGTCTAAACAAATTTATACTTTGACCAGTTGCTCCAGTTGCTGGTTCATATGAACAATCCGATCCAACGGAAATTTCATCTCAAGAGCTTCCAGAATTCCTTCTACATGTTCTTTCACCGCGACTTTTTGTTTATTTCTCAGTTCTTCCAAACAGTCCTTTGCAAAACTCTGGTAAATATCGATCATTAGAACCGTTTGTTCCCGAACCCAATTTTCCACTGATTTTTCCAGAAGACGTTCCAACTGATCACGTAGCTTTGCTTTTCCTTCCCCTTCGAAGAACGATTTTGAATTTTTAAAAGGTTGCACTAGCATCTTATCAGATACCCCTTCCACGATGAGGGATACGTGCCCTTCCCAGGGTGGGCAGGATAGTGATTCATAGGTTTCATACTCAAAATCATCCAATCTCTCTTTTACCCTATCGCCAAGTTCCACATACTTTCTTTGTGCTAGCCGATTCAAGGTATTTTCGACCCGTAGGGTTGTAGCCAGAACTTCCTGCTGCAAATCAAATTGAATGGATTCGAATAGTTCTTGCCAGACCTGTAGTAGTACTTCTTTAAGCCGGTTTCCGGATTCTCTAAATGAGGATGGATTGAAAGCCAAATTATACAGCTCATTAAACCGATAGCTATTCCTCTGTTTGACATAATACAATAGTTCCCGGATTTCTTTGGTTAATTCCTTTAGTTCTGTCTCTATCGTTACTTGGTCCAGTATAGACAAGACAGCCGTTTCCGTCTTTCTAAGTAAACTGGCTCTATTTATTCGCTCGGCTTCATCTTCTCTGGCATTATCTATCCAAGTAGATAAGACATGAACGGCCCGTTCCAATTCCTGATTTGCTGCTCTGATCGAAATGTCGGTCAATTCTTCAAACGTAAACTTGTTAAAATCCCCTTCAAATACATCCATTCCCGATACATGAAGAGCTTCGATATTCCCGCCTTGCTTAGCCTCAATCGCCTTATGGCTGGAGACCGGATAAAGTTTGGGCTGACGAATGCCATGCTGTTGAAGATTGAATGCAACATGTTTCAGTACTTCTTGAAGTTCTTTTTTGGAGGAGGCAAGATCTGTGGCATTGACCACAAAAAACATCTTATCTAGTTCAAAACTATCTTTCACCCGTCCAAGCTGTAAAAGAAATTCCCGGTCCGCCTGGGAAAAAGCATGATTATAATAGGTTACGAACCAAACCGCATCGGCGTTTTTGATATAGTTAAACGCTACACCGGTATGGCGTGCGTTAATCGAGTCAGCTCCGGGTGTATCCACGATCCTAACCCCATCCTCCAAAAGCAGAGAGGCATAGTGCAACCCAATCTCTTCAACAAAACAGGACTTATGCTCCTGTGCCACGTAAGAAGAAAAACCTTCTATATCTGCCCGAATCTCTTCCCCCAGATGGTCACTGGTTTCTTCCCATCCCTTATCCACTGCTTTCAAAAAGGTTACATGCGGCTTTCCTTTTCCTACTATATGGGAGGAATCAAGTTCCTTTATTTGCAGAAGAGCCTCCTCCAAGGTAGTGGAATGGATCCCTAATACATCCAAAGAATGTAGTACATCTGCCGTCAAGGTTTCCCTGCTTTTCATCTTAATCTTAGCTGTACCGTGCGGCCAGGCCTCATTCGGCGCCATAATTGTATTAATGGCCGCAGTAGTCGGGTTCGGCGATACCGGCAGCACCCGTTCCCCAAGCAGCGCATTGGTGAACGAGGATTTTCCCGCACTGAAAGCGCCGAACAAGGCCACGGTGAACGTCCGGTCCGCCAGACGTTCCGCTTTATCGCGCAGCGAACGCGCAATGGTGCGCATCGCCGGAACCTCGCGAATAAGTGCTTCAGCCTGCCGAAGTCGGGCTGCCGTTCGCTCCACCCGCGACCGCTGTGTTCCGCGTGATTGTGCTGCTGCGACCCTTTCTTCGTCAGCGGGTGCGGCGCAGTTGGCCGATTCTCCGTGCGAAACCCGGAGAATCGCATCCATAACCGGCGTGGCATTAACAACGCCGTACGCAGGTTTACCCGCCTCCGTAGTTAGGCGGGCCAGATCTGGAAGCCGTGGCATGACGGCTTCCAGGGGCTCGAGCAGTCCGCGCAGCGACTGCTCGTAAGCACGCTCGCGCTGCGCCATGTGACGCAGCTCTTCTTCTGCGGCAAGCTGCTCTTGCAGCTCGCTGAGGCGTGCTCGGGACTGTTCGCGAAGTGAGGCTGCACGGTCCCGGGCACGCTGGGCAATACGCTCCAATAGTCCCCAGGTTTTGGTCCGGATGATCTGGCGGATTTCTCCAGCTGTCTTCTTCATATAATTCAATGTATAAGCATTATCCAAAGCAGAATCTGCCTGAATACGGCTTTGCAGCCATTCAGGAGTTATATCCGCCTGAAGGGTTTCCGTCTCCTTCAACAGATCTTCCCTATCAGACGAAACTTGTTGCTCCCGGATTGCTTTCTTGACCGCATCCTGAACATGCCATTCCAATTGGGATTCCACTTGAACCCGGTAATCTTCGTCAAAGGCAAGGAGCCTTCTTTGACGTTCGGCCGCTGTCTGCTGTGCCCGGTTTAGCCATCCGACTTTAAACGAAGGTCGGATACTTTCCATAAGCCTTGCAGCCAATTCCCGTGTACCAGGTGGCGTGATTTGAGCATGATCAATGATCGACTGCAATTCCTGTTTTAATTTCTTCTCTAATTCAACTGCTTCAGCATCTGCCTGACACAATCGTTCCTACAGTTCTTCCAGTTCCTTACGCGCTTGTAAGCAGCTTTCCCCATTCAATTTTTCCTTAAGTTGTACTTTTCGTTCTTCTTGTTGTTCCCCTGTCCATTTAACATGTTCAGATAATACATAGGTTGCAGCCTGGTCAATATTATAAGCAAGCAGTTCTTCCCGCTTGTCTATCAAATGTTGAATTAGGGCCGTAAAGGTTGTCCATTCATTATTAGGGTGGGCTGGCTCCTTTAGAGAAAGAAACAGCCATCCTCCCGGGTTAATCTCCCAGTTCCGGAAAGCTTCATAAGCTGACTCCTTAAACCTTTCAAAAGTCAATTCTTCTTCCCGGTGCTTATCTATCTGGTTCACAATCAAATAAAGGGGTTTCCCCCGTTCTTGCATTTGTTTGGCAAATGTCAGGTTTACCTCGGACTGGACATGGTTATAGTCCATAACGTAAAATACTACATCTGCCAGGTGTAAGGCAGACTCAGTAGCCCGGTGATGGGCGTCATCTGTAGAATCAATCCCCGGTGTATCCAGCAATATAGTATGTCGTCCCAAAAAAGGAAGGAGGTACCTAAGCCGAACCGTCTCGATATCCCGTCCATTCAGGCAATATTGCTGCACTTGTTCCAAAGACTTCTCTTGCTTGACGAGTCCCTGTTCCGTTCGGTGAATAACTTCCGCTCCTTTTTCTCCATTAGTTATGGAAACCACATTAGCACTCGTAGGGATAGGGCTTGAAGGAAGTAAAGCGGTTCCACAAAGGTGATTGATCATTGTGGATTTTCCTGCTGAGAAATGGCCGCAGAAGGATAGCGTTAATTGTTTGTTCTCAAGCTTACCTTTCAGCTCAAGTAATTGGTCCGCCCTCGTATTATCTCCGGCCTCTTTTACAATATTAGCCGTCCGCTGCAATTGGATAGCCTTTTTGTGCAGATGATCTCTGTTGGTGGTTTGCTTTTTCATGCCAGATCTCCCCATGTAAAAAGTAAATAAAAAAACCGAATGACTTCGGTTTTTAGTGTACCACATTTTGGGTTTGAGGGATAAAGATTTCAAATACATCCCCGTGTTGTAAAATCGTAATGTTACTATCCTTCACTTTCATAACTACAACTTCCGGCTTTGTTTTCATTCTCTCCAGATAATTATCAGGCACATCTCCGGATTCACTGACTATTATTCCTTCAACTTCTTTTTCCTCCTGATCTTGGAGAGGTGTTTTCAGAACAGTTTCGTAAATATCAGAGAAACGTTCAAAATCATTGGTATAAACAGCAATACATTTCACGATTCAATCCCATCCTTCATTCCACGTTGATATTTCCTCGGGTATATCCACAACAAGTGAGTCACTCGCTATTTTTCCTTTTATCGCTTAATTTCATTCGTTTTTTTCCTTCGCGGCAAATATCCGGCAGCGGGCAGATCTCACACTTAGGTTTTTGTGCCTTGCAATGATATCTCCCAAAGAATATCAGCCGATGATGAGTTAAAGTCCACTCTTCTTCCGGAACTTGTTTCATCAGCTTTTTTTCTACTTCCAGGACAGAATCTTTCCAGTTTGCCAGACCAAGACGTTTGGATACTCTTTCCACATGGGTATCTACCGCAATCGCGGGTATACCAAATGCATTGGATACAACAACATTAGCTGTTTTCCTGCCAACCCCGGGCAGTTCGACAAGCTGTTCATGCTTTTTCGGTACCTCTCCGCCATACTGATCCAGGAGAATCCGACACAGCTTTTGAATATTTTTAGCTTTATTACGGTATAGCCCGATGCGCCGGATGTCCTGTTCAAGTTCATCCAGAGAAACGGCCAGGTAGTCTTCAGGTCGTTTATATTTCTGAAACAAACCTTGTGTGACTTTATTTACTGTTTCGTCTGTGCATTGGGCAGAAAGCAAAACCGCAATGGTCAGTTCAAATGGATTCGAATGATTAAGTTCGCAATGTGCATCTGGAAACATCTCACCTATTGTGTCCAGAATATGTCTTACTTGCTTTCGGTTCATGGATACCTCGAAAAATCATATAATCTGCAGCGGACAAACGGTGTGCTTGTCATGCCGTAGTCACAAGTTTATCGAAACACGGTAAGAGAATCAATGCTTCTTTAAGGAAAAATAAAAACTTTTTCTAAAATATGAAGCTTTATTTACAATTCTGACCGCCTAGATAAGACAAATTAAAAAAGCCGGGAAAGAAATGATCCTCTCCCGGCAAAACCTGCTTTATTTTGTAATAGGGTAAGGCAGGTCAAAATGTCCCATAAGTGATTCAACCTGTTTACCGTCTTTGGTAATATACAATTTGCTAATCTCCGGGAATTGGAAAGCCGTTTTCTTGAGTGCTTGTATCAGCATTTCCTCTCCGCTCCCTCCAAGCTGTGCCGCTTCCGTAAAGGAAAGATCAACTTTCAGTGCGTCATTGTCAGGAGTCACGCTTTTGAATGTTACCTGTTCGAACAAGGGAATAACATTCGGATCGGAAGATTTTTTTAGTGCATTAAGCGCAGCCGCATATTTTTCTCTATCTGTTTTATAGGAAATATTCTCCTGCTTCTCTACCAGTTTTTCCGCATTCTGATCCGTATAATACACTTTGATTTGTACGGTTTTCATTTCAGGAGTATTTGTTTCCTGAGACTTTTGATCAGCTTCAGTTCCGGGTGTTGCCGCAGGTACTGAGGATGCGGCAGGTGTATTTGTTGGAGCAGAGCTTGCTGCACCGAGCGGTTCTTTCTTTTGTCCGCAACCGGTTGCTGCCAACATAACCAATGATGTGATAATTGCACCTTGTAACCAACGTTTTTTGTTCATGGGCTCTCCCTTCTTATCTTACGTTCAGATACTCCTTGATTGCTGCTACCAATGACCTTGCCACTTTTTCCTGAAATGCATCCTGATACATCAAGGCTTCTTCCGTCGGGTTAGACAAGAAACCAACCTCTACCAGTGCAGCCGGCATTTTGGTTTCCCGGGTGACGGCCAAGTTCCCTTTCTTGACACCGCGGTCGTAGAAGCCTGTTGCTCCAACAGCATGTTTTTGCACAACCGCAGCAAATTTTTTACTTGCATCTTCCCTTGTATACCAGGTTTCGGTTCCCCTAGCGGAAGTGGAAGTAAATTTGTTTCCATGGATGGATAAGAATAAGTTCGCATTCAGATTATTGGCCACATTCGCACGGTCACTCAATTCAACAAATACATCCGTACTCCGGGTCATTATGCCCTGGATTTCTGGCTCCTGACTTAGCAGACTATCCACTTTCTTCGCCACTGCCAGAGTAAAATCCTTCTCTTTTTTGCTGGTGACTGAAATCGCTCCTGAATCATGGCCGCCATGTCCGGCATCTATAACGACTTTGAATTTGGCTGAGCCGTTGTTTCCGCCAGCAAGTTGAAGATAAATATCCCCTTGGGTGGTCGGATTCAGAAGCTTATAATCCACTTTTTGTTTAAGATCCAGAATAACCCATACTGTTGCCGGATTGGAAGAGAAGTTTGAGAAGCGGATTTTGTCCACGGAACCATTGACTACATTCAGAATGCCCTGTCCGCCCGAAACCTGGCTTTCCAACTGGTCTCCCAGTTTGGCATTCGGGATGTCCATAACAATACGTTCCGGACTACTCAGGGTAAAGACCTTGGGCTGCTGCAGATTGCTGCTTCCAAATATATGGAGGTCATTACCTGTCAGGCTGATGGAATGAACGATTGCCTTATCAGCAATATTTTTATCTGTCATATAGACAATATAATTGATTCCATCCCATGTAATGTCCAGCCCCAAGACTTCTCCAACAAACCGAAGCGGAACTAGCGTTCTCCCGTTTTCAATAAAAGGAGCTACCGGAAGGGTCTGCGGAACCCCATTTACATATGCTGTCTTATTGCCAATTGTCAGCTTAACGGTTTTGCCTCCCTTGACCACGGTAACAATCCAGTTGTCTCCGTCCCAAGAGATATCCGCTCCTGTAGCTTTCGAGATCGTATTGATTGGCACGACGGTATAATTGTCTACTATCCGTGCCGGCACATCCGGATTCAGCTCTTTTCCGTTCAAAACCAGCTTTACTTCCTCGTACGATGCACCTACAGCGACATTTGGTATGAACGTTACGACGATCATAAGCAGCGCCAGCAAGCTAGTCACCCATCGTTTCATGTAAACACCTCAACCTTAACTTATTTTGCGGTTGGAAGTAGGGGCTGATCTCACTTCACGCTATGTAATTTGGGCTTATTACAAGTAAGTAACCTCCTATTCTTTTCTTCTAGCCGCATTTTCATAGACGGGACAACCGGGCAAAATGTTGCAAGCTGCAATGAAAAACCGGCTCCCTATAGAGCCGTTTTTCATTTCTTAGAGTTAAGCTCTGCAGTTAAACTGGGTAAACCAGCCTTGTACGATGCTGCTCCTCATAACTTGAAATCGCTTCTTCGTGTTGAAGAGTAAGTCCAATATCATCCAGCCCCTGAAGCAAAAACTGTCTTCTATGCTCGTCTAAATCAAACCTGAACGCAAGTCCGCAATCATCTGCGATTTCTTTCTTTTCCAAATCAATATGCAGCTGATAATCAGGATACTTAACCGTACGTTGGAAAAGTTGTTCCACTTCATCTTCTGACAGTTTGATGGGCAAGATCCCGTTTTTAAAGCAGTTATTGTAAAAAATATCCGCAAAAGAGGGGGCAATTACGCATCTGAATCCGTAATCCAAGATGGCCCACGGCGCATGCTCCCTAGAGGAGCCGCAGCCAAAGTTGGCTCTGGAGAGCAGTACTGAAGCACCGTTGTACCGGGGCTGGTTAAGTTCAAATTCCTCGTTAACCTTCCCGTTTTCATGAAATCTCCATTCGTAAAATAAAAACTGTCCGAATCCGGTACGTTCAATCCGTTTGAGAAACTGTTTTGGGATAATGGCGTCCGTATCCACATTCACCCGGTCCACCGGCGCTGTTTTTCCTGTATGCTTCACAAATGCTTGCATGATCCTTCCTCCTGTCTTCTAATATTAGATTAGGCTTCCCGGGCGATTTGGAAGACCCAATCACGCACATCGACAAAATGCCCCCGAATAGCCGCTGCCGCAGCCATAGCTGGTGAAACCAGATGAGTACGGCCTCCTCGTCCCTGGCGGCCTTCAAAATTACGGTTGGAAGTAGAAGCGCATCTGTCTCCAGGATTCAGCACATCCGGATTCATGGCCAGACACATACTGCATCCGGCATCCCTCCATTCAAAACCCGCTTCCTTAAAGACTTGATCTAAACCTTCCTGTTCTGCCTGAAGTTTGACTCTTCCCGATCCCGGGACAACAATGGCATCAACATGGGAGGCCACCTTATGCCCCTTGGCCACAGCTGCTGCCGCACGCAAATCCTCAATCCGGCCATTGGTACAGGAACCGATAAATACGCGGTCTACTTTTAATTCTGTCATAGGTACACCGGGAGTAAGCCCCATATATTCAATTGCCTTTTGCGCAGCTTTACGCTGATTTTCCGTTGGAAATTGCCGGGGATCCGGAACAATTTCCGTTACATCCGTTCCCATTCCCGGGCTGGTTCCCCAAGTTACTTGCGGGACAAGGGAGCCTGCATCGAACTCCACCACTTGATCATAAGCCGCACCTTCATCTGTGGTCAATTGTTTCCATGCATCCACCGCATCGTCAAAGGCTTCCCCTGCCGGAACATAAGGGCGGCCTTTCAAGTAATCGAAAGTCGTTTGATCCGGAGCAATCAGGCCGGCACGGGCACCAGCTTCAATTGACATGTTGCAAACTGTCATCCGTTCTTCCATCGATAAGGAACGGATTGCTTCTCCGGTATACTCGATAACATAACCGGTAGCAAAGTCCGTTCCATATTTCGCAATAACCCCAAGGATCAGATCTTTAGCAGTCACTCCCGCTCCCAGCTTTCCGTTAATCCGTACTTCCATAGTCTTAGGTTTGGCCTGCTGAAGAGTTTGTGTGGCCATAACGTGTTCCACCTCACTTGTGCCGATTCCAAAAGCAAGGGCCCCGAACGCTCCGTGAGTCGAGGTATGGCTATCGCCGCATACAATTGTTTTCCCGGGATGTGTAAGTCCAAGTTCCGGCCCCATGACATGAACTACCCCTTGATCCATGCTGTTCAAGTCAAATAACTTTACTCCAAATTCCTTACAGTTTGCCGTCAGCGTATCGATCTGCTGTTTGGATATGGGATCTTCAATGTTAAAGCGATCCTTGGTGGGAACGTTATGGTCCATCGTGGCAAAAGTCAAATCAGGCCGTCTTACCCTGCGTCCAGAAAGCCGAAGCCCTTCAAATGCCTGAGGGGAAGTCACCTCATGAACCAGGTGCAGATCAATATACAAAATGCTCGGTTTCCCTTCCTCTTGGTGAATCACATGCTGATTCCAAATTTTCTCAAACATTGTTTGTTTACTCATACCCACTCACCTCTTCATAAATTCCGTTCTTCTCTTGTCTTGTATCGTATCATTTTCTTCTTCATTGATCTAAGATATAATAACTATAGCTTTGATAGGTAAAAACAATAATTATGAAATGTTTATTTTCAAAGAGAGGTGACTCACATGGAACTCCGGCAGCTTCAATATGCCTTGCGCATTGCTGAAGAGCATAATTTTTCTCGGGCAGCCGAAAAGCTTCATATTGCACAGCCTTCCTTGAGCCAGCAGCTCTCGAAACTGGAGAAAGAAATCGGCGTTTTACTGTTCCAGCGAACAACCAATTCTGTAGAACTCACTTATGCAGGCTCTATTTTTGTGCAAAAAGCCCAGCAGATTATCGATATGGTCGAACAGTTGAAGCAGGAGATGGAGGATATTTCCGAGATGAAGAAGGGGCGGCTGGTAATCGGCAGCATGCCTATGACCGGTTCTACCATACTCCCCTTTGTTCTTCCTGTCTTTCAATCCGCTTATCCCAACATAGAATTACTACTGATTGAGGAGACTTCAGCAAATCTGGAAATTCTGACTTCCCAGGGACAAACTGATCTCAGTCTGCTGATGCTTCCTCTTAGAGAAGATACTCTTGTCTATGATCCTTTGCTGGAGGAAAAGATCGTCCTGGCCGTACCCCCGGTCATTCTCTTGCGTCCTTATATAGTCAGGAAAAGGAAGTGCCTGTCAGCATGTTAAAAAATGAACCCTTCATTGCCCTAAAAAAGGGTCAGGGCTTCAGGCAATTGACAAAAGAATTATGTGAACGAGCCGGCTTTACCCCACAGATTGTATTTGAGAGCAGCAATATGGAGACAATTCAATCTCTTGTCGCGGCCGGCATGGGCGTAGCCTTCGTTCCTTTTTTTATCTCCAAACGTGCATGGAGTGAGATGAGTCCGGTTCATTTGCCCTTACAGGGTCACCCCACCCGTTCCCTGGTCATGGCTAGACGTAAAGGGCGGTATATGTCCAAAGCTGCCGAAGCTTTTGTGGAAGTTATGAAGAAGGTACTTGCAGAACATTCTTATCAATAATATTTCTGCTTCCTGTTTGTTTCATCTTTAATAATCAAGGGTAGTAAAAACTAGGATGGTTCCAATTACAGCCAGTCAAGTCTTGCTATATGTACCCCTTATATGGAGTATTTTCTATATGGAATACCCCCTATATGAACAAAAGGGATTAGTGAGGCCAGAAATCCGGGAAAGTACCAATTGCCCGTCTGACCGGAATTGCACCGGCTTACAACATAAGCATTCCTGTGTATCCATACCCGTATACGAAACAAGAAGCCCGGAACGGAATCTAGGCCTTAATTGAAAAAAACACCCTAGTAACACAAGAGTGTTTCTTCTCAATGATCCTTTCCGGCCGGTTCCTTGACTTTAAAATACTCCCTCAGTTTTGAAAGAGCCCTTCTCTGCATTCGCGAAACACTCATTTGGGAGATATCCAATTCCTGGGCGATCGTCCGCTGTGAATAACCGTCTATATAAGCGAGTATCAGCGCCTTCTTTTCCTCCGGCTTTAAATGTTCCATAGCTTCCTGCAAATCCAGGCGGTTATCTACGTGCAGATATTCGTCTTCCTGAATGCCCAACACGTCTCCAATAGTCGAGCCGTTCTCTTCCGTTGACAACGGCATATCCAAAGAAACATAATGATAGCATTCGCGCCCTGCGAGGATTTCAATTGTTTCTTCCGTAGATAGTCCGAGCTCATTTGCAATTTCATCCACATTTGGAGAACGTTCCAGTTTCATGGTTAAGGAATCGATCGCCTGTTGGATCTGGAATCCCTTCTCCTTGATGCGTCTTGGAACCTGAATGTACCAGGATTTATCCCGCAAATAATTTTTCATATGTCCGATTATGCTCTTCATCATATAAGCTTCAAATTGAACACCATGGGAAGGGTCAAACTGTTTAAACAATTTAAGCAAGGACATTTGCCCCACCTGGTAAAGATCCTCATACAAGTCCGGCCTGTTGCGTGACATTTTGCCGGCCGCCATCCGTACCGTGGATTCAAATTGAAGCAGAAGAGTTGTTGCAATTTCATTACTTTCCGAGTCCTGATACTCCAGGATCAGGGTGTTTACCGAGTCCTTTTCTGTCTTTTCCGGGTTTAGTCTCATACCATTTCCTCGCTTTTGCTAACCGATTTGTACAGAATAACTTCGGTTCCGTTCTCCCCCTTCACTTCTACTTTGTCCATAAGAGCCTGCATCAGGTAAAGCCCAAGTCCACCAGTTCTTACTTCCTGCAAAGATTTATTATGCAACGAGCTGATAGATTCAATTTTTTGTATGTGATCAAAGCTCTGCCCCTGATCCTTGATCGTGATAAAAACACCATTCCGGACCGGATCAAAGCTCACTTCCAAGACACCTGATTCGTCTGGCTCATAAGTATGTACAATCACATTATTACAAGCTTCAGATACGGCAACTTTCATATCCTCAATTTCCTCATAAGAAAATCCAAGCTTGGAAGTTACTCCATATAAAGTTAGACGCACAATGTCTAAATATTCTGCCTCAGCAGGAAGTGTCAACTTAACGGAGCGGGATGTAGGTTTCATAATGCCTCTTCTTTCCTTTCTTATTTAACAGTATTCGTTACGGCCGTCAAAAACGGAATCATGCCTGTAATATCAAATAGTTTTTGGATTTTCGGAGGAATATCCTCAACTGCCAAAGGAGCCTGTAAAGAATGCCTGGTTTTTATTATTGGGAGAATGACACCTAACCCCGTACGGTCCATATTGCTAAGTTCCTTCATATTCAATACCAGACGGCGGTCTTTATCTTGTAACAGAGGATCTGCAGCTGCTTTAAATTCCGGCGCTTTAGACAAATCCAGTTCGCCGATGAAATTTATAATATTGGACTCGCTATTGCTCTCTTTTTCTATGCGAAAATTTTTACCAATTATCATGAAATACCCTCCTTTTGTAACAAACTGATGCATCAGACCGGCATAAAAACTTTTAACCACGAAGGCAACAATGTTGCCCTTTATTTTTTTATTTTTCTCACAATGTCAATCACAACGGGAATAAAAGGCAATATTTTGTTAAACGGACTTTTAGGGGCTTTCAATTCTTCCTGTACTTTATGTTGAACGGTATCCGTCACGGTAGCGGAAGCCTGTTTGACCGAATATGTAATTTCACTTACGGCATCACCAATGTTTTTGATGGAATAAAAGGTATTATCTAAAGCATGCAGTTTATCTCTTACATCCACCGTGATTTCGTTGGTATGCTTCAGCAGTTCTGACGCATCTGTTGAAATTTGATTAACCTGCTGCTGCATCTGATTTACAGCCTCGTTTGTTTTGTCTACCAGAGCCGTTACGGACTTTAATGTTTGTATCAGATATACCACCAATACTACGAAAGCCACGGTTATCACTGCCACACTAATCTGCCATATCATTAATGCCACACTCCTTTTGTAGGTCTTATCCTATATTACCACAGGTTAGGTATACATTCTTACCCGGGTAAATTTGGATTGAAACAAAGAAATGGGCCTATTTTCGCCTTCCGAATATCCGGGTATTTTACGCATAGACAAGTTTATCATTTTATAGCACAGGAGGATGAGACCATGACTAAAACGGTATCCAAACCAACAGAAGAATGAAACGGTTGCTTTTTTGAACCAGCAAGTAGCTAATTGGACAATTATGTATGTCAAAATCCATCAGTTTCACTGTATGTAAAAGGCTCCAATTTCTTTACCTTGCATACGAAGTTTAAAGAGCTGTATAAAAAAGCCGATGCCAATCTGGATACGCTGGCCGAACGGATCCTGGCCTTATAATGCTGTTGGAAAAGTTTATAAACCTCCTCTGTCTAATATTCAGGGGAGGTTTTCTTTATGCAAGGGGGCCAAACGAATCGTAAATATAAAGGACGTCCCTTCCCTCTCAACCGATGTTACCGTAATGGTGCCAGACATAAGTTCAATCAGGTTTTTGCAAATGACAAGTCCCAACCCCGTTCCACCGTATTTCCGTGTCATGGAAAAATCAATCTGGGAAAATGACTTGAACAGCCTGTCCATCTTATTTTTGGGGATTCCGATGCCGGTATCCGATACTTTAAATTCCAGTTCCACTCCATCCTTTTCTTCCGACCGTTTTTTTACTTCAAGAGATACTTTGCCTTTCTCGGTAAACTTAACGGCATTGCTTAACAAGTTGATTAAAATCTGCCTTAGGCGAGTGGCATCTCCAACTACATACTGCGGAATATCTTGGTTGATCCTACGTTCCAGGACCAGATTCTTCTTGCGGCATTCCACAAGAAACAGATCGATACATTCGCCAATTAACTGCTCCAGGTGAAAAATTTCTTCTTCCAGCTCTATCTTGGAAGATTCCATTTTTGTAAAATCAAGAATGTCGTTGATAATTGTCAATAGTGCATTTCCGCTCTTGCTGATCGTCTCGGTATATTCTCTTTGTTCCTCTGTCAGTTCCGTTTCAAGAAGAAGATCCGCCATAGCCATTACTCCATTCATTGGCGTGCGGATCTCATGGCTCATTACGGCAATGAAGTTAGATTTGGCCCGGTTGGCCGCTTCTGCAGCTTCCTTGGCCATGAGCAGCTCCTTGGTTCGCAAATCCAGCATTTCCGTTTGATGCTGCAGCTTTTTTTGAATCGTATACATGTTCACAAAACCGGCTATTTTGGATTTTAGCATTTGGGGGGTGAACGGCTTTACAATGTAATCAATGGCCCTGAGGGAATATGTTGTAAATAAATGTTCTTTTTCATGAGATGCAGCCGTCACAAATATAATCGGGATATCTTTAGACTTATTTAAATTCTCCTGTTGATCGTCCACCAGTAAAACCTTAATCTGTTCATAATAAGCCTCATATCGTGAGAAAGTTATCGATTCTTTATCTCCAAGAATCAAAAAACCGGAAGGTCTTAAACTATCGTAAATCAACTTGTGCACCTGATTCTGAAGGTTTGATTCTGGCTATCAATTCAATTTTATTGATAGGTTTGGTTACATAATCGCTGGCCCCCGCTTCCAAGGCTTCCGCCAGTTTGATAGAATCTCCCATAGCCGTAACTATAATCACCGGTATATCGGTAAAAGGCTCTTCTTCATGCAGCTTTCGCGTGGCCTGAATTCCATCCATCTCCGGCATCATCATATCCATCAGGGTAAACTGAAAACATCTCTATAGCCGAAGTAGCTTTCATCAGTTCGCAATATCCCGCGTTCTTTAAAATCTTTTTCATCACGATCAAATTAACCGGGTTATCATCTACAATCAAGATCCCCATACTGCTCTCCTCTTCATCTATACTTTTTCTGATGGATTGTACTGAATCGCCCTGGTTATATTGGAGGCCGCTATGTTGAAGTACCCTGTTCCATGTCTTCTGAATCAGCCTCTGACCATCTCTGATAATATTCAGGCCTACGGTCACGAAATACCGGAATTTTCTGTCTGACCTTATCCACTTCATGCAGGTCCATTCCCGCATACAGAATCTGCTCTTCCTCTCCTGCTTCAGCAAGGATCTCTCCCCATGGGTCAATAACCATAGAGTGGCCGAAAAACCTGGTATCGCCACTGGCTCCACAGCGGTTGCACGCCAGTACATAAAGCTGGTTTTCAATGGCTCTCGCCTGAAGAAGTGTCCTCCAATGGTGGAGCCTAGGATGCGGCCACTGCGCGGGAATAATCAGCAGCTTAACTCCTTCCAAAGCATGGCTTCTGGCAAGTTCCGGAAAACGGATGTCGTAACAGATCATCCCGCCTGACGGGATACCTTCCAATTCGAAGTTCCCGGGTCCATCCCCGCTTTGGAGATAGATGTATTCGTCCATCAGGCGAAACAGGTGGATCTTGCGGTAACATCCAATCTCCCGTCCTTCCCGGTCAAACACGAACATGGTATTGTAAACGTGTTCTCCCCGTTTTTCTGCAATCGATCCGCCAACAATCATAACATTGTGCATACGGGCAAATTCTCCAAGGATGCTCTTTGTTCTGACTCCGCCTTTGTCAGCAAGTGCACGAATACTTTCCAGCGCATACCCTGTATTCCACATTTCGGGCAGCACAATTAAGTCAGGTTTTTGCGGCTGCTTTACCGCTTCAGTAAGCTTTTGAACAACCCTGTCAAAATTCACGTCTGGTTCACCGATTTGAATATCCATTTGAATTAACGCTGTATGAACATTTGGATTCATGGCACTCTCCCTTTCTTTGATTCTTTTATTATAGCATTGGCCGGAACCGTTCATAGAACAATGTACCAAAAAAGGATATAGTATACATCATTTTCATTTCATGATACATTGTTTCTATCTTCTACATAAAAAAACGGAAAGGAGGAACATGTATGACATCAGATTCTATCTATTCCCTAAACATTCAGGGAGCTTCCCGGATGGCAGAGTTGCCTGAACAATTTTTTGCCGGACTAGTAAAAAAAGCAGCGGCCGAAACCGCAAAAGGACGATATCATTAATTTGGGACAAGGTAATCCCGATAGACCCACTCCTTCCCATATAGTGAAGAAATTAAAACAAGCGGTCGAAAACCCCCTATATCACAAATATCCTCCATTCAGCGGATACTCATTTTTGAAGGAGGCAATTTGCCGGAGGTATCTGGAAGACTACGGGTTTAGCCTGGACCCGGAAACCGAAGTCGCCATTTTGTTCGGCGGAAAAACAGGACTCGTGGAAATCAGCCAGTGCCTGCTCAATCCTGGTGATGTCTGCCTTGTACCTGACCCGGGTTATCCGGATTACCTTTCCGGTGTAAGTCTGGCGGGAGGGAAAACGGTTATGATGCCGCTTCTAAGTGAAAACGGTTTTCTTCCTGTTTTCGAAAATCTGCCGTCCGATGAAGTCACTAAAGCGAAACTGATGTTTTTAAATTATCCCAATAACCCCACAGCGGCAGTGGCAACCGCAGACTTCTATGATAAGGCAATTGCTTTCGCCGCCGAAAACGGCATTGCTATCGCCAGTGATTTTGCCTATGGTGCTATTGGCTTTGACAGACTCAAGCCTGTAAGCTTTTTGGAGAGACCATATGCCAAGGAAGTGGGAGTAGAGTTTTACACCCTCTCCAAAACCTATAGCATGGCAGGATGGAGGGTCGGTTTTGCCCTCGGTAACCGGGAGATCATCCGCCTCCTAAATCTGATGCACGATCACCTGTATGTATCCCTGTTCGGAGCGGTACAGGAAGCGGCAGCGGAGGCACTTACCGGGCCGCAGCAATGCGTTACCGAACTCCGGAAATTGTATGAAGGACGGCGAAATACGCTGTTCCGGTCGCTGGAGCTGATAGGCTGGAAAGCGGTACCTTCCGCCGGCTCCTTCTTTGCCTGGCTGCCCGTTCCGGCCCCGTACAGTTCGGCTGAGTTCGCGGACCTTCTTCTTCAAAAGGCCCATGTTGTAACTGCGCCCGGAATCGGATTCGGACAACATGGGGAAGGTTATGTCCGGGTCGGCCTCCTGACTTCGGAAGAACGTCTGCAGGAAGCGGTGCATCGGATCGGGCGTTCAAATTTATTCACCTGATTGAATCCATGTACCCGCTTCGGATGGAAATCTTAATTATGAAATTGATTCGTTTGCTTTACATTCGGAAAATGGCGTGCTATTCTAAAAAGAAAAGCGAACGTAGTGATGGGAATAGTAAAGAATATATCTCATGGGCAGAGAGTAAGCTCCCTGGCTGAAAGAGCTTATCTTGAGTTATTCTTGAACCCGCCCCTGAACGGTCAACGAAGAGTTGAACAGTTCCCTGCTGTTATCCAGGGATTAAGCCGGATGCGCGGGGAATAACCTTGTACATCAACAAAAGGTGGTACCGCGGAAGTAAACTTTCGTCCTTTGTCTGGGCGAAAGTTTTTTTATTCTTGTAGTAGAATCAATTTCATATAGTTATGAAATTGATTCAGTACTCTAAGGAAAGGACATCAAAGGAAGTGACAATATCATGCAGCAAAGAGTCGTTGTAAAAATCGGGAGCAGTTCCCTTACTTCAGAGAAAGGCGGTTTATGTAGAGACCGGGTCCGGTTCTTCGCTGCTGAGCTGGCGAGGCTGCGCCATCAGGGGTTCCAAGTACTGCTGGTTACATCAGGGGCCGTAGCTGCCGGCTATACGACGCTTGGTTTCCCCATAAAACCAAAACATCTGCACGAGAAGCAGGCGGCAGCATCGGTTGGGCAGGCTTTGCTGATGCAGTGCTATCAAGATGCTTTTCTTCAGCACCGCATTAGTACAGCGCAAATTTTGCTGACCCGCTCTGATTTTTCAAATCGGAAAAGAATGCAAAATGCCTCAATGACGATCGATGAACTCCTCGGCAGAGGGTTTATTCCTATCATTAATGAGAATGATACCGTATCGGTGGATGAACTGAAATTCGGGGATAATGATACTTTATCTGCTCTCGTAGCCACCATGACAAAAGCCAATCAACTGATCATCATCACAGACACCGCCGGATTATATACGGAGGATCCCCGCCGTAATGCTGGTGCCCGCCGCATTGAGGAAGTCCAGGTGATTAATGAGGAAATCCTGGAACTTGCCGGAGGCGCCGGCAGTGCCGTCGGTACGGGAGGAATGCGTTCCAAACTTGAGGCGGCCCGCATCGCGATGCGGAATGGAATTCCCGTATTCGTCGGATGTGTTCAAGAAAGTGGAGATCTCGTACTTGCTGTCGAACATAACGGAAAAGGAACTTACTTCAATACGACTTGCCATTCCCTCCCAATGAAAAAACAGTGGGTCGGTTTTCATTCTCTGCCTCAAGGTAGTGTTATTGTAGATGCCGGAGCTGAACAGGCCCTGGTTCAAGGGGGAAAAAGTCTGCTCCCGGCCGAGGCCAGCGGCGATTTCCACCCCGGAGATGTCATAGAAGTTTATAATCAGGAAGGCAGCTGCATCGGACGCGGGGTTACCAACTATGCTTCATGGGAAGTACAAGCTGCAGCTGGACTTAGTACGGATGAAGTCCAAAAAAGACTGGATGTACATCGGATTGAAGTCATCCACAGGGATGAATGGGTTACACTGGACCCCATCCTGTTTACTAATCCATAGATAAATAAAGGAGATGATTACATGAGTGAAGTAATACAAAAAGCAAAACTGGCTAAAGAAGCATCCGTAATTATGGCTACCCGGACAACAGAGCAAAAAAATGAGGACCTTCTCCGCATGGCCGATGCGTTAGAAGCCCGGAAGGCGGATATCATAGAGGCCAATGCCGAAGATCTTGAACGCGGTAAGAAAAACGGTCTTACGTCTTCTTTATTGGACCGCCTTGCCTTGAACGGGGCCCGCATCTCGGCCATGGCCGTTGGACTCAGACAAATAGTCAAGCTTCCTGATCCTGTTGGGGAAAAGCTTGAACAGTTTACCCGTCCAAATGGACTTCTGGTGGAAAAAGTACGTGTCCCTCTCGGTGTAGTGGGTATGATCTACGAAGCAAGGCCCAACGTAACAGTAGACGCCGCCGGGCTTTGTTTAAAAACCGGGAATGCCGTCTTGCTTCGCGGCGGTTCCTCCGCCCTATCCTCCAATACGAAGATTGTAGAGGTCCTTCATGAGGCTTTACAGGATAGCGAGCTCCCTAAGGATGCCTTGGAGCTGATTCAGGATGCAAACCGCTCATCTGTGGATGAAATGCTAAAACTTAACGGCCTGCTCGATGTGCTCATTCCGCGTGGAGGACAATCCCTGATCCGCAATGTCGTGCAAAATGCTACCGTTCCCGTCATCGAAACCGGGGCTGGCATCTGCCATACCTACATCGATGAAAGTGCCAATGAAGAAATGGCTTTAAGTATTGCAGTAAATGCCAAAGCACAACGGACATCAGTATGCAATACCATGGAAACACTGCTCATTCAGCACAACTTTGCCGGTCAACATCTGGATAAAATCGCCCGCCGGTTTAGTGAAGAGCATGTTGAGCTGAGAGGCTGTCCGAAAGCATGTAAAATAGTTCCGTCCATGAAAGCAGCAACCGAACAGGACTGGGATACGGAGTATAACGATTATATTTTAAACGTGAAAGTAGTGGATTCGTTGGATGAGGCGCTTGAACATATCCGCAAACACGGCACCATGCATTCGGAATGCATTGTTACAGAAGATGAACAAAATGCGGAACGGTTCCTTCAGGAAGTGGATGCGGCTGCCGTCTATCATAATGCTTCAACCCGGTTCACTGACGGTTTCGAATTCGGGTTCGGTGCCGAGATCGGAATCAGTACACAAAAGCTGCATGCAAGAGGACCTATGGGGCTGCCGGCCTTAACCTCAACGAAATACCGGATTTACGGAAGCGGACAGACCAGACTCTAGTATCAGGTATGGTACAAAACGGATAAACTAGGATTTCATAAATTAGATTTCCATCCGACCGGTTGCATGATGAAATTGATTATCCTTAAATAAAATTCAGTTTTTATCATAACATCTAGAAGAACAGACTGGAGGAAAAATGATGAATAGTTCATTAGCCTCAAAAAGAATTGCCTTTATAGGAGCCGGAGCGATGGCGGAGGCCATCATACAAGGATTGATCGAAAAACAGAAAGCCGGACCGGGTCATATCTGCGTCATGAACAACCAAAATAAGCAAAGACTTCATGAACTCCAAGAACGATACGGGGTCCGGACTGCTTCGGAGCCTTCGGAGAAAGATAAGATGGTCAAGGAAGCCGATATCGTCGTGCTTACCATGAAGCCAAAAGATGTAGAACGGTCATTTGCCCACTTGAAGGCACTGCTTCATCCCGGCCAGCAGATTGTATCCGTAATTGCCGGATTACAGATCGACAAAATGCAGGAACTGTTCGGGCAGAAGCTCCCTATCATTCGTACAATGCCCAACACTTCCTGTACCATCGGACTTGGTGTAACCGGGATGAGCTTCTCCAGGGAAGTGACTTCCGGGCAAAAAGAGGCCATTATCGACATGTTTCAAGGGGTTGGAATCGTTTCGGTGGTGGAAGAAAATCAGCTGGAAATCATAACAGGGGTTTCCGGAAGTGGTCCTGCCTATGTATACTATTTTATGGAAGCTATGGTGAACGCGGGAATAGAAGGCGGATTACCAGATGATGAATCCAGAAAGCTGGTGCTGCAAACCTTTTTAGGTGCCGCTAAAATGGTAGAACTAAAAGGGGAGGACCCGGCCGTTCTCCGCAGGAAAGTGACCTCGCCGAACGGGGCTACCGAAGCGGCCATTGCCGTACTGGACCGCTACCAATTCTCCGAGAGTATTGTCAAAGCTGTTGACCGGTGCGGTGAAAGGGCCAGAGAACTGGGCGCACAGATCGCTAAAACTCCCTTGAGTTAATTTTTGGATGAAATCCGCTGGTATCGCTCCCCTTCCCGGCAGCTTCTAATAATAATAAAAGCGGGTGATCTTCAGGTGAGTTATTGTATTGCGACGTATCGTTGCTATGATGAAAAAACGGACTTTGCCAAAAAAGCGCAAGGTATTGCTGTCGGGCTAACTGTCGGCAGCTGGACGGAGTTACCCGCGGCCAAAAAAGAGCAGATGAGCAAACATCTGGGTAAAGTGGTCCAAGTAGACGTCCATGAGGGAAATCCTGGCGGAAGATATGCCGATATTCAAATCGCTTATCCCGACGTCAATTATTCCGGGGATATTCCGGCTCTCCTGGTTACGGTCTTTGGAAAACTGTCTATGGACGGGAAAATCAAGCTCATAGACCTGCATTTCTCCGAAACTTTTATGGAAGGCTTTGACGGACCCAAATTCGGGATTCAAGGCATCCGGGAACTTCTGGGCGTACATGACCGCCCCCTGCTGATGAGCATTTTCAAGTCTGTAATTGGCTACGACCTTAAAGAACTGCAAACACAGTTTTATGAACAGGCAGCAGGCGGAGTGGATTTGATTAAGGATGATGAAATCCTGTTTGAAAATCCCCTCACGCCGATTGAAAAAAGGGTCGCAGTTTGCAAGGAGGCGTCAGAGCGTGCCAAAGATACAACCGGACAACACCTTCTGTATGCGGTCAATTTGACGGGACCCGCTTTTTCTTTGAAAGATCAGGCTTATAAAGCTATCGAAGCGGGAGCCGGCGCGTTCTTGTTCAACGTGCTTGCGTACGGGTTTGATGTACTGCACGAGCTAAGCCGCGATCCCAATATTCCGGTTCCTTTCATGGCGCACCCTTCTCTTTCCGGAGCTTTGTATCCCTCACAGGCCTATGGAATTGCAGCCCCTGTCCTGCTTGGCAAACTCATGAGGCTGGCAGGAGCCGACCTGGTCCTTTTCCCTTCTCCCTACGGTTCTGTCGTGATGCCTAAAGAAGAGAACATGGCGATCAAACAGGCTCTTACCACTGGACAAGGAAAGGATTATATAAGCGGAAATACAGGGGATCAAAGCAGTGAAGGGGCTTTTTTACCCTTAAAACCAAGTATTCCGGTTCCCTCAGCAGGTATTTATCCCGGATTGGTTCCTCTTATTATGCGGGACTTTGGAAAAGAAGTAGTCGTAAATGCAGGAGGTGGCGTACATGGGCACCCTATGGGAGCAGCCTCGGGAGGGCGTGCTTTCCGCCAGGCCATCGAAGCTGCATCAAGGAACATTCCTCTTCCTGACTATGCAGAGAATCATCCGGAATTAAGAGCAGCCATAGAAGCTTGGGGAGTGAAACAATGAAAGTCATCTTCTGTGATTTCGACGGAACCATAACCGAATCCGATAATATTCTGGCCATTATGCAGCACATACAGCCTCCGGGTTGGGAAGACCTGCTTCACCGTCTTGTTAAGAAGAGGTCCCTCTCGATCCGTCAGGCGGTGGGGGCCATGTTCCGTTTAATCCCGGCCTCCAGGCAAAAAGAAGTCGTGGATTTCCCTATCCGCAACGCGCGGATACGTGAAGGGTTTGGCTCTTTTGTGGAGTATTGCCGCGAACAAGACATACAGCTGCTTGTCACAAGCGGTGGTATCGATTTCTTCGTATACCCTCTCCTTGAGCCTTTCGGAATCCCACGGGAACGGATATTCTGCAATGCCAGCAGCTTTGAAGGGGACCGCATCGAAATTATTTGGCCTCATTCATGCGATGAGTACTGCCAGGCAGACTGCGGCATGTGTAAAACCAGTATCATACGGGGCTATAACCCTGAAGAATATACACGCATTTTGATAGGGGATAGCATTACCGATTTTGAAGGAGCCAAACTTGTGGAGAAAGTGTTTGCCCGCTCTCATCTGGTAGATTTGTGCAAAAAAAAAGGGTATCCTTACCACCGTTTTGAAACATTTACGGAAATTATCCGGCATTTAAAGGAGATGAACCCATGATCCAAACGGCATTTACGCTGGAACAAAAACAGCGCGCGTTCGAGGAACTTAAAGCGATCAAGCAATTCGCGGCAGACCGGGGATGGTTTCCCGCAACTAGCGGCAACTTATCTGTCAAACTCCCCCTTCCCCTTTTTCTGCCACTCAGGATGAGAGGTTTCACTTTGCTGTAACAGCCAGCGGGAAAGACAAATCCATGCATACGCCGGAAGATTACCTGATTGTAGATGAGAACGGCCGGCCAGCGGAAGCAACGGGATTAAAGCCTTCTGCCGAGACTCTCATCCATTGTGAAATTTATAAGCATACAAATGCGGGTGCCGTTTTGCATGTTCATACCGTCTTTAATAATCTCATTTCCGAAATGTATGCCGAGCAAGGATATGTCCCCGTGGAGCGTGTGGAATTAATCAAAGCTTTTAACATTTGGGAAGAAGATTCCCGGATCGATATTCCGGTCCTTCCCAACTATGCGGATATACCCAGTATTGCCCGGCTTGTAGAGAGAGCCTTGGTTCCACGGATTCCGGGAATACTTCTGCGAAATCATGGAATTTATGCTTGGGGAGCCAATATGTTTGAAGCCAAAAGGCATCTGGAAGCCTTTGAATTTTTATTCGAATACGTATACCGTTGGCATCTATTAGCCGCACGAAAGTAATTTTATCCCTTTTGCCCGTAAGGGCTCTTTTTTTTGCATCTTTTTGTGGGGGAGTTTCGTAATAAACAAAAGAAAAAATTATAGAAACTATTAGGTACTTTTCAGCTTTTTTTAATAGACAAAGGGTATATTCAGGGTAGAAGCCCGCAATAACCAAGCCCTTTGGCTGCTGAACTTGAAAGGAGTTAAGTATGGGTATACAAATTCAAGACAAGAAAATCGCCTGGGCGGAATTTTTACTTCCTTATAAATTTGCCGTAGATGAGCTTTTCACCAAATTTACGAACATTAAAAGTGAATTTCATTTAATAAAACGGACAACCCCCATTGAACATGTAAAACGCCGGGTTAAAACCCCTATGAGCATTGTCAATAAGCTTGAGCGCAAAAGGCTTCCTGTGAATATTGAAAGTGCCAGAGAGCATATTCAGGATATAGCCGGCATTCGGATTATCTGTCCTTTTATCACCGATATCTACCTGGTCTATGAACATCTATTGAATTTACACGGCATCCGTGTAATTCAAACCAAGGACTACATCAAAAACCCGAAAGCAAACGGATATCAGAGTCTGCATATTATCGTTCAAGTGCCAATCAGCCGCCCCCACGGTGTAGAATGGATCTATGCGGAAATCCAGCTCCGCACCATGGCCATGGATTTCTGGGCCAGTCTGGAACATATCATCTATTACAAATTTGACAAAAAGATTCCGGACAAATTGCTCGACGATCTTCATGAAGCTGCGTTAGTGGCGGACCAGTTGGACAAAAAAATGCTGCAAATTCGTAACGAAGTACAAAGTATCAAGGATGAAGATGTTCCTTATCCCTTCCTTGAATCATCATTAACAATTTAAAAGGAACCTTTTTCCCCCAAAAAAACCGGTGATGCCGAATTTTAGCACCACCGGTTTTTCATTTTTATTCTATTTAAGCCGGACCTATCTGGAACCGCGGAAACGCTGGGTAAATTCCTTTGCCTGCTGGGCGGTTTGAATCCGGTTGCGTCCCCATTCCAGCAGAATGCGGTCAATATAACGGAAATGTATCTTTCCGGCAAATACGGCTTCTTTTAAAGCAGCCAGAATAAGTTCTTCAGCATACTGATCCTGATCCAACCACCCGGATATAGTCTCCAGTTCCATGGGAGTGAGGGGTCTGGCAAACTCCTGTTCAAAAATGGAGAAAAGATTCCCACTGCCCTCCGGTTCAGCCGGATGCTCTTCCATTCTTTTGAGCTGCTCATCCAAAACCAAGTCTGCTATCTTGTCATAAAGCGGGTCCAGATTGTACCTCTCATAGTGGATGCCCGTTTCTTCATCCTTGTGATCTTCAATTAGAATAATTTTTTCTTTTAGCAATTTTTGCAGCGAAGAAATAACCAGCTCCGGGGGAGCCGACATTCTTTCTTGAAGCTCCTGAATCGTCGGAAACTGAATTTTTTCTTTATCCACAAAGGCAATCAGATGGAGCAGCAGCATCATATCCAGCTCGGAAAGATGCAGTCGGGAGTATCCCCGCAAAAGTATATAAGGAATGGATAACGATCCTTCCTTGATCCCCTGTCTGAGGGCTGATCTTTGCAGCTTATGCTGCGAAACATGAAATGTCATTCAGATCCCCCCTGGTTGCTTCGTTTACGGATACAAACGATACAAGAGACGAGGGAAAGGAATCGTCTCACGTACATGGTCGAGACCACAGATCCAGGCAACTGTACGTTCAAGGCCAAGTCCAAAACCGCAATGAGGCACTGTTCCGTATCTGCGGAGATCCATATACCATTGGTAAGCTTCCTCGGAAAGTCCGTGCTCTTTAAATCTTTGCTCCATCAGCTCGGGATCATCGATCCTCTGACTTCCGCCAATGATTTCCCCGTAACCTTCAGGTGCGATTAAATCCGCACAAAGCACTACTTCCGGGCGGTTAGGATCAGGCTTCATATAGAAAGCTTTGATCTCTGTCGGGTAATGAGTAATGAATACAGGCTTATTATAAGCCTCGGCAATGGCAGTCTCATGCGGAGCCCCGAAATCTTCTCCCCATTTAAAATCCTCAAAGCCGTTCTCATGCAGAAACTCAACCGCCTCATCATAGGCAATGCGCGGGAATGGTGTCACACATGCTTCCAGCTTGGATGTATCCCGGCCCAGCACTTTCAATTCTTTTTGGCAATGGGTCAATACGGATTTAATAATATGGGCTACGAATTCTTCCTGGATCCTCAGACTCTCTTCGTGTTCCACAAAAGCCATCTCCGGTTCGATCATCCAGAATTCAATCAGGTGGCGGCGGGTCTTGGATTTCTCCGCACGGAAGGTAGGACCGAACGAATACACCCGGCCAAGTGCCATAGCCGCAGCTTCTATATACAATTGTCCACTCTGGGTTAAATAAGCATCTTCATCAAAGTACTTCGTGTGAAACAGATTTGTTGTTCCTTCACAGGAAGATGGAGTCAAAATTGGCGTATCAACAAGGTGAAAGCCTCTCTCATCAAAGTATTCCTGAACCGCACGGATAATTTGGGAACGTATCACCATAATGGCTCGTTGCCGGGGAGCACGCAGCCACAGATGGCGATGATCCATCAGGAAATCAACCCCGTGTTCTTTCGGTGTAACCGGATACTCGTGGGTAATCTGAATGATCTCTACATGATCAACCGTCAGTTCAAATCCGCTTTGGCTGCGGTCATCTTCTCTGACTGTTCCTGTAACATATAAGGAACTTTCCTGAGTCAGCTTGGAAGCCGCATCCCAGACTTGTTCATTCACTTCACTTTTTACTACAACGCCCTGAATAAAGCCTGAGCCGTCACGAAGCTGCAGAAATTGGATTTTTCCGCTGGAACGTTTATTGTGGAGCCAGCATCCGATACGTACGGATTGTCCGACGTGGTGCTTGACATCCCGAATCATGCAAGTAGTGCTCATGCCTAACCAATTCCTCCTAAGGATGAAGTAACATCTTGTGTCTCATCATCCTATTGTACTACATTTTATCCGTTTATGCTTGGTTCTTAACCAGTCTATACGTATCGCTGGCGATAACCCATTCTTCATTGGTAGGGATAACCAGAACTTGTACTTTTGACTCATCTGTACTGATGCTCTTTTCAATGCCACGTCCGGTTGCATTACGTTCTTTATCAAACTCGATACCAAGGAAAGACAGGTTTTCACAAACGGCTTCCCTGAGTATAACCGAATTTTCACCGGCTCCGGCGGTAAATACCAAAACGTCAATTCCGTTCATGGCAGCAGCATATGCACCAATATATTTGCGGATCCGGTACGTGTACATATCAAAAGCGAGCTGAGCTTTTTTGTCGCCTTCTTCCATCGCATTTGTGATTTCGCGCAAATCGCTGCTGATTCCCGAGATGGCCAGGAGTCCGCTATGCTTATTAAGCATGGAATTTACTTCATTAAGGGTTAAATCTTCCTTGCCCATTGCATAAGGAACAACAGCCGGGTCCAGGTCACCGCTGCGGGTTCCCATCATAAGTCCTTCCAACGGGGTCATTCCCATGCTTGTGTCCACAGATTTACCATTCATAATGGCAGTACAGCTTGCTCCATTTCCGATATGGGCTGTTACAATCTTTAGTTCTTCCAGAGGCTTATTCAGGAACTTGGCTGCACGTTCACTGACATACTGATGGGAAGTCCCATGAAAGCCATACCGGCGCACCTTATGCTTTTTATACAGTACTTGCGGGATGGCATACATATAAGCATGCGGTTCCATAGTCTGATGGAACGCGGTATCGAACACAGCCACTTGAGGTACGTCCGGCATGTTTACCTCTACCGCTTGAATACCGAGCATACCTGCCGGGTTATGCAGAGGAGCCAGATCGAAAAGACGTTTAATCTCCATCTTCATTTCTTCCGTCACGATCACTGATCCGGAGAAGGACTCTCCTCCATGCACAATCCGGTGTCCCACCGCGTCAATCTCATTCGTAGATTGAATAACACCATGCTCCTTATGAACCAATTTATCAAGCACTTTCCGGATTGCAGTATTGTGTTCCAGGATTTCGCTTACTTCCCGAACTTCTTCTTTTCCTGTTGGTTCATGGGTCAAGATAGCTGATTCCATTCCAATCCGTTCAACTAGGCCTTTGGCTGATACGGATTGGTCGTTCATATTATACAATTGATATTTCAGAGAAGAACTTCCTGCATTGATTACGAGGATTTTCATATCCGGTCACCATCCTTGTCATACTTGAAAAATCCGTCTCCCGTCTTCACACCCAGGTGTCCGGCATGGACCATTTGCTTCAGCAGGAAAGACGGACGGTATTTCAAATCGCCAAACTCACGGAACATTCTTTCCAGTGCGGCCAATACGGAATCCAAGCCAAAACGGTCCGCCATTTCAAGTGGTCCAAGGCGGAACTCATAGCCGCTTTTCATGGCAAGATCAATATCTTCCGCAGATGCCACACGTTCAGCAAGCGTGTGTACCGCCTCGTTAATGAGCAGGCAAATAAGCCGAGATGTGACAAACCCCGGAGACTCATAAACCTTAATCGCTGTTTTTTGAAGCACTTCTTCCACAAAGCGGCGAGTGCGTAAATAAGTATTCTCGGAAGTTTTCAGACCACGGATAATTTCTACTAAATCCCTTTTTGCAACCGGGTGGATAAAATGCAGTCCGATCACGCGTTCCGGATGCTTGGTAGAGGAGCCCAGTTCTGTCAAACTAAGCGTGGACGTGTTGCTGGCCAGAATAATCTCGGAACCGCAAATGCCGTCCAGTTCTGTAAATAAGGCTTTTTTCAAACCCAATTCTTCACTGATCGTTTCAATTACCATGTCACAATCTGCCACTTCGGACAGTTCGGCAGTTTTATGAATGCGGGAAAGGATAAGCTTTTTCTCTACTCCTGTAATCGCCCATTTTTCCAGTTGTTTGTCCAAACTCACTTCAATTTGGTCCCAGGCAAATTCCATTCTTTCTGTATTTTTTTCTACAAGTACGACATCAATGCCTTTGCCAGCCAGCATTTCGGCAATGCCCTGGCCCATCGTGCCGCCACCAATCACGCCTACTTTTTTAAATTGCATGGTTAGACTCCTTTTCCTACTAAATTGTTGGATTCAATTTATATGGTCACACATCTTTTTTATGATACACCGAATTACCCACATTTTCATTAGTATATACAAAACGTTCAAAAGGCTTTCGCAATATTGGCAGGAAGTGTATGTGCCAGAAAGGGCAAAAGCCGCAAACGAATCCTTTGAGCAGTGCATATGGAATCGTACGGCTTTTTCTAAATTTATTGGCTTTTCTTTCATTGGGGAACAGCCGCCTTAATAGACGATGAATCTGTTTTTTCCTGGTTGATTAGCTGTTTACTTTCTTCCAGCAGCTTGCGGAACTGCTGTCCTGATAGAATTTCCTCTTTCAGAAGGATCGCCAGAGACTGTTCGAAGACAATCCGGTGCTGTTCCAGCATCGTTTTTGTTTTGGCAAACAGCTCATTCATTATCAGCGTATTTTCTTTCATCAGCTCTTCTTTTGTTACCATGTCCAAATCAATAATACCTAGAGAGGTAAGTCCAGAATCCATCATGGTCCGGACCATCCGGAGGGCCTGTTCAAAGTCATTTTTGGAACCTGTACTGCGGTTTCCGTAAAAAATCTCCTCCGAAGCGGCTCCGGCCATTGCGATCATAATTTGTTCTTCAATGGCATCCTTGGTATACAGATAAAGATCCTGTGGGGGATTATGACGTACATAACCAAGTGCTTTACCCCGGGGACTCAGAGCTACCTGGGAGACAGAATCCGGGCGGACCAGCTCTGCCATAATGGCATGTCCCAGCTCATGATAAGCAACACGTTCTTTTTCCTCCTGCGTGGATTCCCGGTCTGTTTTCTCTCCCATCATCACCTTGTCAATTGCGGATGATAAATGTTTCTGGTGAATAACTTCGCAGCTTTCCCTCATGGCATAAATTGCCGCCTCATTCAGAACGCTTTCCAACTGGGCTCCGGAAAATCCGAATGTCTGCTCCGCAACCTTCATCAGGTCAGCACTTTCCTCCAGAGGTTTATTTTGGGCATGGATCTCCAGGATGGCCTGACGGCCTTTCTTATCAGGCAGATCCACTTCTATATGACGGTCGAATCGGCCGGGACGAAGCAGAGCACTGTCCAGCATTTCCTTACGGTTAGTGGCCGCAATAATAAGAATGCGGGGAGTTTGGACCGAATGAATTCCGTCCATCTCCGTCAGCAGCTGGTTCAATGTCTGATCATATTCCCTTTGCTGGCCCCCATCCCTTTTTCCACCGATCACATCAATCTCATCAATAAAGATTACGGCATTTTCTTTGTCTTCTTTCTGAGCCCGGTTTCTGGCATCCTGAAACAGGTTACGGATGCGGCTGGCTCCTACACCTACATACATTTCCACGAATTCAGAGCCGGATGCGGCCACGAAAACCGAATTCGTATAATGAGCGGCAGCCTTTGCCATCAAGGTTTTACCGGTTCCCGGCGGCCCGGTCAGCAGAATGCCTTTTAACGGACGGATTCCCAGCCTTTCAATTTGCTCTGGTTTGATCAGAAAATCAAGTGCTTCGATCAATTCATTCTTGGCGCGGTCCTGTCCCCCGATTTGCTCAAACGTCAAATAGGTGGGCTTGCGGCCCGAGCGCCTTTGTTGGCGGCCCATAAAAACAGCCTGTCCTCCTCCACGTTGTTTGATCAGATAGTAACTCATGCCGATCAGACCCGCTGTGAATAACAGTGGCAGGGGACTTACCCCGATATAAAGAAGAAAAATAATGACAACGGGCAGAGCCCCGATTAAAATTTCTCTACTGTACCTGCTCATTCGGCCACACTCCTATCTTTGCCGATGTCCGCGGCAGGATCAGATTTTTACTTTCCTGACCTTTCGTCAGCGTGATATATACATTCTTGTTGTCCATCTCCGTTTTCACATTCAAACCCGCCATTTCTGCAGCATGCTTTTCCAATGCAGCCGGGATGTCCCCATAATGCCTGGTTTCCATGGCCTGCGCCACATCAAACAGGGACCTGGACCACCATTGTTCCAATTCTTTGGAAGGATCGTTCCCCTTCACCTCTACATTTAATTTCCGGGACCCGAGCAAGGACCTTCCTTCTTTTTCGATATATTGATAGATTTCTCTCAAACTAGCATTCTCTTTAGGTGTGACTTTCACATTCACCTGGCTTTTGCCAAACTCTATGGTAGAATCCTCCACACCGGGAGTTTTACTGATGATCTGAGAGAAAGGACTTTCCATCGCGAAACTTTGATAGGCAAACCATCCGCCAAATAAAACAGACGCTGTTATTACGACACTTATCACAATAGGAAAGAGACGCAGCTTTCTCATAAACGTCCCCCTTTCTGTAGGTTCATCTATACGTTCGTATAGCAAATAAATCTTCAAACAAAAGTATATCATAGTGGAGGACAAAATACCGAAAGAAAAGAGTGGGAAAATGTGAAAAAAAACTCAGCTTATTGTAAGCTGAGCGTATACGTATCTATAAAAGTACCGTCTGCAAATTTATAATAATCGTAATAATAACGTTTGGTTTTATTGTCTTTGACGGAATAAAACACTTCCCATACATATTCGTCCTTTAATTTGCCTGCATTTATGCGCAGGATTTCAGCACCTTCATGCTTTTTTGATACCTCATTACGAACCTGCTGTTCCGTATAATTCTGATCCGCCCGTTCAGTATGAACTTCCCCATTTTCACCTACCCAGACAATGACGGGGTTTCCCAGCTTATCCTGCCCATAGACAATCTGATAACTGCTTGTTCCGTGAAATGGGGTCACTTTGTCGGCCTTAGTCAGCACGGTTTTGGCATACGCCGCCTCCACCGCTTTCGTTTTTTCATTCCAATGTTCAGTCTGGATATTCATATAAAATCGGGTGACAACAAACACTATGGTCATCAACATAAATACAGATCCTGCGATCCATTTCCATTTCGTTGAAATTGCACATCCAGCTCCTTTCCAATTACTTTAGAATAAAGGCGGATGTCCTATTGTACCAGACGTTCAAAGCAAAGCTCAAATTCACGCTTAATCTTTTCTTCATCCAGCGTGAGGCATTTTCCGGATTTGACAAGCTGCCGGCCGTTTACCCAAACATCTATCACATCTTTTGCGGAAGCCGAGTAAACGACGTGGGATACATAATCTGTTTTCGGCAGAAAATGGGGCTGATCGATATCCAGTGCTATAAAATCAGCTTTAGCTCCCTGTTCCAGCTTACCGATATTTTCAAGCCAAATGGATTCAGCTCCTATGATAGTCCCCATACGCAAGGCTTCCGTTGCCGGAACAGCAACAGGGTCTCCGCTTACTGCTTTATGAATTAATGCCGCAAGTCTCATCTCCTCGAACATATCCAGGTTATTGTTGCTTGCCGGCCCGTCTGTTCCAAGAGAGACTTTCACTCCTGCTTGAATTAATTCGGGTACGCGGGCTACCCCGCTTGCAAGCTTGAGATTGCTTCCCGGATTGTGGGAAACCCGGACATCATGCTCGCTTAAAAGACGGATTTCCTCATCCGTCAGGTGAACCCCGTGGGCGATAAGGGCCGGTCTTGTAAAGACACCCAGTTTATAAAGATGCTCCACAGGACGAAGGCCATATTCCTTAACATTGGCCTCCACTTCACGTAAGGTTTCAGACATATGAGTGTGAATAGGCAAGTCCAGATCATGTGCGGCCTGAACGAATTGCTCAATGTAGGAAGGTGGACAAGTGTACGGAGCATGCGGCGCCATCATAGTGGTAATCCGTCCGTCAGCCTTGCCATGCCAGTCTCGGGCAAACCGGGCCGCTTCCGCCAGCTTCTGATCCTGCACTTCTTTTGGACAAAGACCGATCACGCCACGGGTAAGGCAGCCGCGCATGCCGGATTCCTCAACAGCTTTGGCTACCAGATCCATATGATCATACATATCCACGAAAGCTGTTGTTCCGCTCTTCATCATCTCAATTATTGAAAGAAGGGTGGCCCAATAAACGTCCTGGGAAGTAAATTTCGCTTCCATCGGCCACATTTTTTGCTCAAGCCAAACTTGAAGTGCCAGATCATCGCCATACCCTCTGAGCAGTGACATGGCTGCATGACCGTGAGTGTTTACCAGTCCGGGCATAAACAGTTTACCTATACCAGAAATGATTTCATCTGCTTGTTCAAGATCTTGAGGAGACGGATTTTCTCCTATATAAATAATTCGGTCTTCCTCTATAATCATGGACCCTTCCAGAACGGGACATTGCTCTTTTAGAGTCAAAAAAAACCCGTCAGTAATGACAATTTTTTTTGCCAAAGCCATAACCTCTTCTCCACCTTGGTTTTATACAAACGGGAACGACTTCGTCCGTCTACATGGGGACGAAAACGCTCGGTATATCTTCATTTTCACTCTACATCTTCCCTATGTCAAAATCAAGGGTGGCCAGCGTCAAAAAGTTCATTGCTTTCTTTATCTGTGTTATGCTATTTTATTTTTTGTGAGTTTAAGCTACAATTTTCTACATACGCACTTTGCATCCTTCATTCGAATATACAAGACATGTGCAAATTGCTAATTGAATTGTAATTTAAATCTATACGGAAATAAGGTATTCACTACAATTAGGAGGCACTTAAGACTATGGTATCCATTTTCAACAGCAAACGAGATGAAGTCGATTTTCTGGGCTTACTCGTGAAATCTGCCGATAACACACATCAAGCGGCGATCATGTTCCGCGATGCTCTGTTGGGCAATAAGCTCCCTGCTGATTTTTTTCAAAACATCAAGGATATGGAAACTAAAGGAGACCAAATCACTCACGAAATTTTCCGTGAATTAGACAAAGTGTTTATTACTCCTATCGACCGTGAAGATATCATGGAACTAGCTTCCAATCTTGACGATGTGATTGACGGAATTGAAGCAACAGCTGCCCGCTTTGATTATTTGAATATTCAAACGATCGATAAGTACATGCAGGAATTTACAGAAGTAATCGTAAAAGCTTGTGAACATTTGCTTGAAGCCTTTAAGCTGCTATCCAAGAAAAAATACAATTCAATTAAGCAACATACGGTGGAAGTTAACAGCCTCGAAAACGAAGGTGACCGCTTGATGAGAGAGGGAATTCGTGAAATTTTCACAAACCGCCGGGATCCGTATGATGATTTCAACTTGAAAGAACTCTATGAACGCCTTGAAGAAACAACCGATGTCTGTGAAGATGTCGCGAATATTCTTGAAAGCGTAGTTCTGCGCTACTCATAAGCGAAAGCCCAGCTGTAACATTAGGAGGCAAACATGATCACTTTATTCTTTATTGTAGCGCTTGCCCTGGCATTTGATTTTATTAATGGCTTTCATGATACAGCAAATGCTGTTGCCACTTCAATTTCGACCAGAGCCATGAAACCGCGTTTTGCGATTTTGAGTGCTGCAATCCTAAACTTCCTCGGGGCCATTTTCTCCTCGGAAGTTGCTAAAACCGTCGGGGGAAGCATCGCCAACCCTGCTGATATTGAGAACGGTGTTTATGTTGTTATCGCGGCTCTTCTCGCTTCAATTATCTGGAACCTTCTCACCTGGTATTATGGAATCCCTTCATCATCCTCCCATACCCTGATCGGTGCTCTTGCTGGTGCTGTCATGGCCGGTGCTGGTGCAGGGGCCCTTAATTGGGGAGGTTTCGGCAAGATTGTACTGATCCTTATCCTTTCCCCGGTCATTGCATTCGTGGCTGGTTACATGATTATGACGGTGATTAAACGCCTCATCATTCTAAGCGGTAACAAATCCCGTTCGAAGTTAAACCGTGTTTTCCGTTTTTTCCAAATCTTATCGGCATGGCTTCTGTCCTTTTCACATGGCGGTAACGATGCCCAAAAAGCTATGGGGATTATTGTTTTTGGACTCGTCGCTGCCGGTTTACAAGATACATTGGACGTACCTCTGTGGGTTAAACTGGCTGCGGCAACGGCCATGGGGCTTGGAACATCAATTGGCGGAATGAGGATTATTAAAACCGTCGGTTCAAAAATTATCAAGATCGAACCGATTAACGGCTTTGCGTCTGATTTAACATCGTCCGCCATTATTCAGGCCTCAACAGCTATGGGAATGCCGCTTTCTACCACTCATGTTATTTCTTCGTCCATTATCGGAACAGGTAGTGTCATGCGTTTGCATGATGTAAAATGGGGAACAGTTAAGCGGATGCTTGTTACTTGGGTAATTACAATTCCAATCAGTATTGCGATTGCCTATCTGATCTACATGCTCATGTTTAAATTTTTTGTATAAAGACTTAAAAACACCGAAGCTATTAAGCTTCGGTGTTTTTTTCTACCAGATAATAAGCGAGACTTTGAAGATCGGCTGTGAAATCCGCATTATGGACACGTACTTCCGGTGGAACTTTAATAATGATTGGAGCAAAGTTCAGGATAGCTTCCACACCTGCTTCAATGAATTGATTCGCTACATTTTGCGCTTCCGAAGCCGGAACGGTAATAATCCCAATCCGAACCCCCAGTTTTCTAACTGTTGGAATCAGGTCTTCCATCGGTTTCACCTGTAAATTATTGATGGTTTGACCGATTTTGCCCGGCGAAGCATCAAACACCGCTACAATCTTCATCTGATCGCTCAAATAGACGTTATAATTAGATAATGCACGCCCAAGGTTACCGGCGCCTACCAGCACTACTGGGTTTTGTTTGTCCAGATTTAGAATCTGCCGAATTTTTTCAATCAGATAAGCAACATCATACCCGATCCCCTTCTTGCCGAATTCACCAAAGTAAGCTAGATCCTTGCGGATTTGCGCCGGGTTCAGATCCAATTTCTGGCCCAGGTCCTGAGACGAAACAGTCATTACATTCTTTATGGCTAATTCGTTCAAGTACCGTAAATAAATCGGCAATCGCCGAACGACGGCTTCAGATATTTTTTCCGTCTTCATTCCTGCTTCTCTCCCATCCATTCTTCAATTCTTGGCACAATTTGTGTTCTTGTCATGTGCTCCATTTTAGGCCCTGGCAATGAATATAGGAAATATTTGCCATATTGGGTTTCTATTACACGAGTATCATACAGGATGACGATCCCTTTGTCTGTTGCTGTCCGCACAAGCCGGCCAAAACCTTGTTTAAACCTGATGACCGCTTGAGGTACGGATAATTTGATGAATGGGTTCTGATTCATTTTCTTCAATTTCTCACTTTTGGCTTCAACCAATGGATGATTTGGAGGTTGGAAAGGAAGCCTCACAATAGCCAGACAGGTCAGAGCTTGCCCAGGGATATCCACCCCTTCCCAAAATGAACTGGTCCCCAGCAGTACACAGGCTTCACTTTCTTGAAATAGCCTGGTCAGTTTGCTTCTGTTACCGGTATCTACACCTTGGCCCAGGACTTCAATACCATAAGGCCTGAGTTTTTCTTTAAGCTCCTTATGCGTATCTTTCAACATCCGGTTCGACGTAAAAAGCACCAGCATTCTGCCTCTAGTTGTTATAGCCACTTCCATCAGTGAATGAATGAGAGCCTCAACAAAAAGGGCTTCCCCCTGCCTGCCCCGTATACCCGGAAAATCACGCGGTATCATCACTAAAGCTTGTTGTCTGTAGTTAAACGTCGAAGGCAGCATAACCGTTCTCAGTTTAGCTTTCTCTTGCCCTTCTTCCGGAGATTCTAGACCAAACATTCCCAAAGAATAGCTAAAAGATTTGTTCACAGATAATGTAGCGGATGTCATGATAACACTATCTTTGGTATCAAATATCAGGTCACGCAGCAAGGGACTTACATCAAGGGGGACGCATACAAGCTGGACGGACCGGCTTTTGGTGTAAGTATTCGCTTCTAGCCAATATACAAAATCCTGATCTTCCCGTTTCATAAAAAATCGTATATTTTGCTTGTATTGGGCAATCTCTTTGGATATCCCCCCAAGGTCGGTCAATATGCTTTGCAGGTCATATTCATCTTGAACCTCTTTTAACTCTTGGATGAGCTGGTCCAATTTCTTATGAATGTCCTGAAGCGCGAGAAGCAAATTTTCCTCAATTTCTGCAAACTCATGCCAATTGTCAGGAAGAACATCCTCTTTAACCCGAATGATGAGCTGGCCGGTTTCAGCTCCGGAAGATTCATGGTTTCCGGAAAGCCATTCATACATTTTCTCCGTTAAACGGTCCCATTCCTCTTTGGCATCCACAATCCGTTCACTAATCCGTTCAACTGCCTGTAAGCTAACTGTGATTTTGTCGTTCTGTATTCCGTAAAACCGGGATAACAGCATGGGCAGCTGCCCTGAATGGCTGTCTTTGTATAGCTGTGAGAGCTGGTTGGCCAGCCCCATATAATGAAGATCCGTACCCAAATGCTTCCCGGCTACATCTTCAAAATGATGAGCCTCATCCAGAATCAGATGTTTATAAGAAGGAAGGAGCCGATTCTCAGCTTTTGTATCTGTGAGCAGCAGAGAATGGTTTGTAATGACAACATCGGATTCACCTGCTTCATATCTGGCTCTATGATAAAAACATTTCCTGAACCACGGACAATGCCTGTTCATACAGGAATCTGCATCACTGGAAACCTGATGCCAAAAAGACATCCCCCGGTTACCAAAATAAAGCTCCTCATCTTCCCCCGCTCTGTCTCATTAAGCCAGACTGTCATTTGGGCTGCCGTAAGCGTATCTTCCTTCCCGGGATCATAATCTCTGATATTCATTTTATTCTCAAATTTGCGAAGACACAAATAATGACTTCTTCCTTTAAGAACAGAAGCCGTAAACCCAATTGGCAAAATATGGTGAAGAAGCGGAATATCCCTTTCTCTTAGCTGTTCCTGAAGATTAATTGTATGTGTACTGACAACTATTTTTTCTTCATGCTTAATCCCGTAATAAAGAGCCGGAATCAGATATCCCAATGTTTTGCCGGTACCCGTTCCTGCCTCGATCATCAAATGTTTAGTATCTTCAAAAGCAGAAGCTACTTCGTGAATCATCTGTTGCTGTGCTTCTCTAGCTTCATAGTTAGGAAAGACCTTTTTGAAGGAATCATTTACCTGCTGCATATATTCATCAAATGTTCCCAGATTAAGAACATCCTGTTCATCCCGTACAGGCTCTTCTTTCCCCCAGTCATCGACATTTAAGGCAAATTGCCGATAATAACGGTAAGTTTCTTCATCCTCAGCCGTGTGAAGCTCTTTATAAGCGCGGATCTCATTAATAAACCAACCCAGGTCACTAACATTCGGATCCAGGATCTGGCTAATTCTCTGAATAGTAAGCAAAGGAAGTCCAAATAGCTTCTGCATAATGCGAATCCACAGCTCTGCTGTTACCTGGGCATCACAATTTGCCTGATGCGGGTTTTCATGTTCTATTCCAAACAAACTGCACACATGCCCCAGCTGAAAACTGCCAAGGGAAGGGAATGCAACCCTTAAAGCATCGATTGTATCGAGTACCCTTCCTGTAAAAGGAGGATACCCGGCTTTCGTTAGGGAACGCTGTAAAAAGGCGTGGTCAAATGAGGCATGATGGGCCACAAGGACACAATCAGACAACAGCGGGTATAAATCCGCCATTACTTTTTCCACTGAAGGAGCATTCTCCACCATTTCATCCGTAATGCCGGTAAGGGATGTAATAGAAGAAGGTATACGTACCCCTGGATTCACAAGGGAAGTATACCTGTCTGTAATATCGAATTCATCTATAATGACAAGACCGACCTGGATAATCGTATCGGTAGTGCTTGTTCCGGTGGTTTCAAAATCTAATACCGCAAATTTCATTCCTGTAGTTTCCATCCCTTCTTCCTTCTTCTCTTTAGCATACCAAATTATGAACGAAAAAGGGATAGCTGTTATTCTTCCAAATTCAGAAGAGGTTCCACAATAGACGGGTCAGCGCTGTAAGCTTTTTTGAAGTACTCAAATGCTTGCTGGAAAATTGAATACAACCAAGGGCATTATAAGTAATGGCCTTCATTTGAGCATTATCAACCAGAGGGGCAAGCAGCTGGAAATGTCTTTTTGCTTCAGGCAACTCTCCCTGTTTTAAATAACCCATAGCTAAATAAATTCGGGCAAGCAGAAAGTCCGGCTCTTTTTGAACAAGTTTTTCAAACTCTTGAATGGCCTGTCTATACATGTATAGTTTAAAATAACCCTGCCCCGCAGAAATTCTTCGGATTGTTTCCCTGTCCAGTCTAATTCCAATAGATCTTGATGAAGGGTTGGAGTTTTCATTGTTGCGCTATGGACGAATTGCGAGAGCTTCTCTTCAAACAGCAGCCATTGTTCAATGCACTCATCACTCATTGCTTTTAAGGCGGTCAACTGTTCTTCAAGCTCTTGTTTGGCAGCCCCTGTGGCTGTTTTCGACTCCTTGATGATATCATCCAGAACTTCATTCATGGTACCGAATAATTGTTTGAACATGAGTGTATCCCACCTTAACCTGGCATTCAAAGAAGCGATGGACTTCGTACCGATACACTCATTCTTTGCAGGGGCTACCCGTTTCATACATGTAAAACCCTTCAGCGGATCGTGGAATGTGTCTCCTCTTTTAGCACTTCTTCAATCCGGTTTCCTTCACCCATGAAGGCAATTGTAGGGCAGTGGTTCCTGCCTTCCTCGTCAGTCATCAAGGCATAGGAAACAATGATGACAATATCTCCAACCTGTACCAAACGTGCAGCCGCCCCGTTCAGGCAGATCACTCCAGAGCCGCGGGGGCCGGGAATAATATAGGTCTCAAGACGGGTACCATTATTATTGTTGACAATCTGAACTTTCTCACCCGGGAGCATATCCACAGCATCCAAAATATCTTGGTCTATGGTTACACTGCCTATATAGTTTAAATTTGCTTCTGTCACGGTTGCCCGATGAATTTTAGCTTTCATCATAGTTCTAAACATGGCTGATCTCTCCCCAATGAAATATGGCATTGTCAATTAAACGCGTACCACCAAAACGAACGGCTAAAGCAAAAATGATACGCTCGTCTACATTATTACTTAAGGTAAGCCGTTCAGGCAGGGGCTTGAGAGAAGGGTAACTAAGTACCTCTACATAATCGATGTCCGCCAATGGCTGACTGCTAATCTGGTCTACAAGCCTCTGTCTGACTTCCTGAGTATTGAATTCCTTTTGTTCGCTTAGCCAGGTAAGTGTATCGTTCAGTGCCGCGGAAAGAACCAGGGCTTGCTTTCGCTCTTCAGGACTTAAATAAACATTCCGGGAACTTTTCGCAAGCCCGTCCTTTTCACGGACAATCGGGCAGGGAACAATTTCTACATTCATGTTTAAATCTTCTACCATTTGTTCAATCACGGCCACTTGCTGTGCATCTTTAAGCCCAAAAAAAGCTTTATCCGGCTGAACAATATGGAATAACTTTGATACCACAGTTGTAACACCGTCAAAATGATCCGGCCTTGAAGCCCCGCACAGAACGTTCGTAAGTTCGGATATATGAACGGTAGTACGCTGTGACCGGGGATACATTTCCTCAACTGTCGGAAGAAAAAGAAGATCCACACCCGCTTCCGAAGCAAGCTGTTTATCACGCTCTATATCCCGCGGGTATTGATCCAGATCTTCATTCTGCCCGAACTGAAGAGGGTTCACAAAAATGCTCATTATAACGATAAAACACTGTTTTTTGGCTTCTTCCACAAGACTTAAGTGGCCTTCGTGCAAATATCCCATTGTCGGAACAAACCCGACGGGGGCAAGATGAAAACGGTTATGTCCCGTTTTTAATTCCCAAATGGCTTGCTTCAGCTCGGCAATACGTGTGATGACTTTCATCCAGAGTTCATGCTCCTTTGTAATCCTTTAGTCATAAGTTCGTAGGTTAGTTCCCTTTGTTTCCGTACAGACGGTCAACCGCCTCCTGATCCATCTTAAAGGTATGCTCCCCGGCCGGAAATTGGCGGTTTCTCACTTCATTGACAAATTGGGTAATTCCATCCCGGATGAGCTCTCCGGCGTGGACATAAGTTTTTACAAACTTTTTAGGCCATGGTTTGGATTCATAGCCTACAGCATCATGGAAAACAAGCACTTGTCCATCACAGGAAGGACCCGCTCCGATACCGATAGTCGGGATAGAGAGCTGATCCGTTATCCAAGCGGCCAGTTCGTCCGTAACGAGTTCCAGCACCAAACAAAAAGCACCCGCTTCCTGGATAGTCAAAGCATCTTTTAGCAGTTCCCGGGCCTGGTCAGAATTTTTCCCTTGAACCCGGTAACCCCCAATTTGATGAACAGATTGCGGAGTTAATCCCAGGTGGCCGACAACAGGAACTCCCGCTTGGGTTAGAGCCTTCACAGCCGGGGCGATTTCAGCTCCCCCTTCCAGCTTGACGGCTTTTCCCAATCCTTCCCGCATGATGCGCCCGGCATGATATAGGGTCTGGTCAAGACTTCCGTGATAAGTCATAAAGGGCATATCTGTTACAACGAAGGCAGATTTTACGGCACGGGTCACGGCTTTCGTATGGTAAATCATATCATCAACCGTTACAGGAAGGGTTGAATCATAGCCAAGCACCACATTTCCCAAGGAATCCCCTACCAAAATCATATCTACACCGGCTTCCTCAGCCAGCATGGCAGAGGGATAGTCATAAGCCGTGATCATTGTAATGGGAATGCCCTCTTTTTTCATACTTTTGATTTTTGCCGTCGTAAGCGGCTTGCGGTTTGTTTCCATGTCCTCACTCTTTCCTTATCATTGTAGGCGCAAAAAGCGAACTGCTGGTTTTCCCGCTTTAACATGCCGAGCAAAGAGGAAACGACCCTCCTGTCCAATTAAAGGTTTTTTCCCGTTACATGTTTATATTCCGTCAAAAAACCCTTCAGCAAAAAAACGCTAAAGGGCACACGTAAACAAAGAATCGTTGATCCTTCTGTCTCGGTCCCTCCAGGCTCAGAGCAGAATCCGTCATCATCCGTTAAGCTAACAATATGGTTCATGTTAAAAACGTTATAAATGAAGATCTTGTAAGAGTGCAGTTCGATATTGGATACCGCCTCATCAGGTAGTATAACAAATTTATTTGTATCTGGAAATCTAAATTTCAGTTGGGATCAAACAAACGCTCCTTTATTCGGGCTGGGCGGGAATGTCCACTTCGCCGGAATACATCTTATAAATCTTGTTTCCCGGTGTTCGGACAACCAAGGCACCGGCATCATCGAGACATTCGGCTATACCTTCAAACTCTCCGTCCGAAGTGCGCACCCGGATTGTCCGGTGTAAGGAGATGCTCTGAGCTTCCCAGAGTGTGCGGATAGGGGCAAATCCTTTTTCCATATACAGCACATAGATTTGCTCGAATTCCTGTAAAAAGGCCGCGATTAATTCCTCCCGGTCCACTTTATATCCCAGTTCAGCTTCCAAAGAGGTTGCTACCTCGCGCAGGTCCTCCGGAAAATCCCCGGCCTCTATATTCGCACTAATTCCAATGCCGGCAATGATATGCTTCAGTCTTTCATCTTCGCCACTGATTTCCAGAAGAATCCCGGATACTTTGCGCCCGCCGATTAGCAAATCATTGGGCCATTTTATTCCGATGTTCAGTCCATACAGCTTTTGAATAGTCCGGCACAAGGCCACCGCTGCCACAAGAGTAAGCTGCGGAGCGAAGAAAATCGGCACTTTAGGCCTAAGAAGCAAACTCATATAGATGCCTTTTCCCTTTGGAGAAAACCAGTGCCTGCCGTGGCGCCCCCTTCCCTGATTCTGGGCATCCGCCACTACTAATGTGCCGTGCTTGGCCCCTTCTGAAACAAGACTTGCAGCCAGATTTTGAGTAGACGCCGTTTCTTCAGCATAATGGACAGTCTGTCCAAATATATCCGTTTTAAGCAGGCTCTTAAGCCGTTCGACATCCAGACGTTCAGGTTCTTCCAGAAGTTTATATCCCTTCCTCCTGGAGGCTTCAAACCGGTAACCCTGTTGCTTCATGGCTTGGATATGCTTCCATATTGCCGTCCGGCTCACACCGAGTTCCCGGCTCAATTGCTCACCGGACAAATATTCACCAGGGTTCTGTTCAAACATGGCAAGTATACGTTCAATCATGCGCTTTCCTTTCTTTATTCCAGTTCATCATATATCGTTCAGCCTCTTCAAGCAGCTTTTCGCGGTCATTGGGAAGGACATTTAGTGCAACTTTTTCCAAAAGGCACTGCAGCAGCGTTTTTAACCAGGGCCCTCCTTTTTGATCAAAATGCTTCATAAGATCGCGGCCCGTAATCGCCAATGCCTTAACTTCTTTGCAAGGAATTTGTTCAAGCCATCTGATTCCGTTCTTCCAGATGTCTTCTCCTAAAATATGAAGCAGGGCATAAAAAGGCGTCCCCGCCTGAAGGGATTCCGTTTTTCGACCGGGCTTTGCATAGAACCGGGGATATACCGCCGTCACAATTCGGGCAAGCGAGAATAAAGAAATGCCGGACTGGCGGACAGCCGTTAGCTTCCAGAGCTTTTCGCTGGTACAGGATTCCATGGATCCTTTCCGCTCCGAAACTATTTCATTCGCCAGAGTTTCTGCAGAAGCTAGTATATTTTTTACCGTAAAAAGATCCTGGTTCGAGAAAGTAAGACTCCGCATAGCGCGGGAAGCTTCTTTTGCCTTGGCCCCGGCCAGAAGAAAAAGGAGCGTCCATCGGTCTTGTAAGTCGGGAAGTTCATCCAGGACGGGAAGAAGCATTTTAGCAGGATCTTCACCCAGCATGTTAAGTGACACATGGAGCGGATCTTTAAAATGCTCCCATAAACCGCTTTTAAGAAGTAAATCCACTGCATGCTCAGGGGCAGGCCCCGCCACCATCCGTTCAAGCTCAGTCCGGACTCGTTCCATGGCGATATGACGAAGAAGGGGAGCGGCTGATAAAAGAGCCTGCCAGGAACATTCCTCGATCCGAAGCGCATAAGTGGAGGCAAAACGGATGGCCCTTAGCATGCGAAGCGCATCCTCCCTGTATCGCTCATCAGGCTGTCCTACACATCGCAGCAGTCCCTTTGCCAAATCTTCCTGTCCGCCAAACGGATCAATTATACGGCCATCCAAGCCTATAGCCATGGCATTCATGGTGAAATCGCGGCGGCGTAAATCTTCATTGAGATCGGTAATGTAACAGACCTCTTTAGGACGGCGGAACTGTTCATACTCCGATTCTTTCCGGAACGTTGTCACCTCAAATGCGAAGCCTTCTGCCAGAATGGTTACTGTGCCGTGCTGCAAACCCGTAGGAATCACCTTTTCAAAACAGCCCATCACCTGTTCAGGTAATGCTGCCGTGGCTATATCGAAATCCTTTACCGGTCTGCCCAGCAGTTCATCGCGGACGCAGCCGCCTACAAAATAAGCTTCATAGCCATGTCTATGAAGCTGCTGAATGACGCTACATGCCGCTTGTTTCATGTTCATTTCTATCACATGCCATTTCTCTTTATCTTAGTTCATTCAGTCTTTCCGGTATGGGAAGCCCAAGCACCTCATAGTATACTTGTTCATACCTGGCGCGGAGCGAATCATTACAAAACTTTTTGCGGGCCCGCTGCACACAGGCTTCCGATACCCGCTTAAGCAGCTCTTCATCCTCCAGTAGACGTATCGTATACTTTGACATTGTATCTACATCACCAACTTCGGCCATAAAACCTGTTTCACCGTGGGTGATAAGTTCAGGTATTCCACCCGCGTTCGATCCTACCGTAGGCACCCCACAAGCCATGGCTTCCAAAGCTACTAGACCGAAGCTTTCTTTTTCTGAAGGAAGCAGCATCACATCAGCAAGTGAGATCACCTGTGCAACATCATCCTGTTTACCCCAGAATTCCACAAAGTCCTGAAGCCCAAGCTCGCGAACCTCCGAGACTATCCGGGACAATTCCAGACCTTCCCCGACAAGCAGAAGGCGACTGGGTATTTCCCTGTGTACTCTCGCAAAGATCTGTACCACATCATGTACCCGCTTAACCGGCCGGAAATTCGAGATATGAATAAAGAGCTTCTCTCCGGGCCTTGTTACTTCCCTTTTTAAATCTTCGACAGGTCTCGGATAATACATACGCTTATCCACAAAATTGTATATTTTGTGAATTGGTTTTTGTATGTCCAGTGTCTGCCTGGTTTCGCGGATCAGATCTTCAGATACAGCTGTTACCGCATCGCTTTCATTAATGGCGAAACGGATCATATTGCTGATCGATGCGTCCTGTGCAAGAACCGTGATATCCGTCCCATGAAGCGTTGTCACCACTTTCAGATGATCCCCCACCATTTGCTTGGCCAGCAAGGCACAAACAGCATGGGGGATCGCATAATGGACGTGAAGCAAGTCAAGCTCCTGCATCCGCGCTACTTGTGCGAGCTTACTCGCCAGGGAAAGATCATAGGGAGGATATTTAAACACATAATAATCACTGACTTCCACTTCATGATAAAATACGTTTTTATCGAATCTGCCCAGCCGAAACGGCATACTGTGAGCTATAAAATGTACCTCGTGCCCTTGTTCGGCCAGCAATTTTCCCAGTTCTGTCGCAACTACTCCGGATCCCCCTAAAGAAGGATAACAAGTGATGCCTATTTTCAGTTTTTCTTTCATAGGTTTATATCCTCTCCAAACGGCTACAGCAAAGTATCTGGCATGAAGGGAATCCTCGTTATGAACCCCTCGGCACATCCTATTGTTCTTTTCTGTCCCAAGAGTTGATCCCGTGCCCGCACCCGCTCCACATATTCTTGATTAAGCGGAGTCATAACAGTATTCTCTCCCGGAATAAATTGGCTGCGGTACGTTTCCAGCGCCTTCACTTTGTACGGGTAAACCGCCGTGACATCCACCATCACATCCGGCTGTACGACATCATTAATAAAGTAAAAATATACCTGCTCAACCGTCCACGGATCTGCATCCGGAAGATAACGACGCAGCTTCGCATTGAATACCGCTTCCTCTACTAGTTTTGAACAAGCAACATGATCAGGGTGCCGGTCCTCCCAGTAAGGGGCGAAAACGGCACGAGGTTTGTACTTCCGGATCTGTATCGTAACCGCATCGATGTGCTCTTTGCAAAGGCTCAGTCCCCGATCAGGCAGACCCAGGTTTTTACGCAGAGCCAAGCCCAAAATTTCTCCAGCCGCTTCAGCTTCCTTCAGTCTGGTATCCACGTCACCGTTAGAGGACATCTCGGCACGGGTCAAATCACAAATTCCTACCCTGTACCCCTGAAGAACGTGTTTTTTAATCGTACCGCCCATGCCTATCTCAGCGTCGTCCGCATGAGCACCGAATATGAGCAGGTCGAGCCGTTCACTCATGTCCCTCACCCTGCTGCCTATATTTATGTACCACTTCTCTCCAGGCAAAATCCCCACGGTCCAGTGCCTTAACTAATATCTCGGCGGAAGCCACATTTGTAGCCAGCGCAATTCCCTGAACATCACATAGCCTGAGCAAAGCGGTAATATCAGGTTCATGGGGCTGTGCCATTAAAGGATCGCGCAGGAATATAATGAGGTCCATCTCATTTTGTGCGACAAGGGCACCTATCTGCTGATCCCCGCCAAGCGGGCCGGACATAAAACGGTGAATCTGCAGACTTGTTTTTTCCATAATACGAAGCCCTGTAGTACCTGTTGCATATAACTGATGGCCCTGAAATGCTTTCTCATAGGCCGTGGTGAAGTTCACCATTTCTTCTTTTTTTCGGTCATGTGCAATGAATGCGATTTTAAACATAGCTGTCCCCACTCTCCTTATGCCGGGCTACCGATAAAATTCTGGAACAAAGGCTGTTTTTTGTTTCTCCAGTTCCATTTTAAAGTTTTACTCTATGAAATGATCAAAACCATAAACCAGCCCTGTATACTCCATTACTTTTTGTATACCTACCTTAACTCCCGGCATATAAGCTGCTCTATCATATGAGTCATGACGAATTTTCAGAGATTCGCCGAAGGCTCCCATAATCACTTCCTGCTGCGCGAATACTCCGGGAAGACGTACACTGTGAATGCGAAACCCATTATAATAAGCCCCGCGGGCCCCCTCCAGTATCTCCTTTTCCCTAGGGTTGCCTTGTCTTATCTCTTCCCTCACTTGTGAGATCATCTCAGCCGTTTTTACAGATGTCCCCGAAGGTGCATCTAGCTTTTGATCTCCATGGTACTCAATGATTTCAAGATTTGGGAAATATTTTGCCGCTTGAGCTGCAAATTTCATCATCAGGATGGCCCCGATGGAAAAATTGGGGGCTATTAAGCCGCCAATGCCTTTTTCGAGGCATAGCTTGTCCAGCGTTTCGATATCCCCTGGAGAAAAACCGGTCGTGCCTATCACAGGACGCACCCCATGCTTAATGGCCAGGCTTGTATGATCCAGGGCAGACTCAGGAGCCGTAAAATCAACCAAAACGTCCGGCCTTGTTTCTATAAGCGCCTGTTCTAAATTATTCATCATGATAACCCCGCAAGCTTCCATTCCGACCAGGTTTCCAAGATCCAGGGGGCCGCTTGAGCGGTCCACCCCTGCTGCCAGAACCAGTTCTTCATCCTGAAGAAGCATCTTTATTACTTCACGTCCCATTCTGCCGCTTGCTCCGGCTACTGCTACACGTATTTGTCTGGTCATGAATTAAAACCCCTTCCTTATATGCGGCAATGGTATATTTCTTTGTATTTTCATGTTATCTACCCGAATCAATTTCATAAAACAACTGGTCAGCGTTTAATTGAGAAGATGTAGATGAATACGGTTCAGATTTAACTGCATCTTGTACCCGTTCGGATGGAAATCTAAGTTATGAAATTGATTCACCTGTGTAAAAATGCCTTCAATTTGTTCTCATATTCAGCCCGGAGAGTCTGTGCCGTTTCATCTGCCGGATTTAATTTTAGTGCTTCGTGAACGCTTTTTAGAGCCATCGTGTAGTCCTCAAGATCATCATAAGAAACGGAGAGCAGAATGAATGCCTCGAAGAACAGCGGATCCAAAATAACGGCTTCCTTCAACAAACGGATAGCCTTATGCTGTTCATTCTTTCCCTCTTTCAAAAACTTTCCGGCTTGCTGCATCAGGGATTTTGCTTTCAAGTTCCGGGAATGAAGTAAATAAACCTCATCATTCGGGGCAAGCCGCAAGGCATCTCTTGCGTGAGCAAGAGCTTTTTTCAGCTTACCGCTTCTTGCGCAGCTAATAGACAGCTTGTAATGAAAATCCGCATTGAGAGGATCTCTCCTGACAGCTTGTTCAAAACAATCAATAGCCTGTTCAAAATCATTGTCCAGAAGAGCCTGGTAAGCTTTTTGTATCTCCTGTTCACCGTTCATGTACACATCCCCCTCTCAGCCTTACCTTTACTAGAATATTCAAGGAAAGTAGGATGGTACAGCATATGTAATTTAACTTGTTTCGGTGTCCTTTTTCGTCCAGCGTCCGGCATCTCGGGTTTGGAACTTTCTCATTACTTTTCCGTGAGCCTCTGCCAGATCAATACCAAGGGAGTTGGCAAAACAAATCGTGATGAAGAGGATATCTCCGAGTTCAAGCTCGATGGAATTGTCTTCCTCGGTGGGCTTTTTAGGCTTTTCCCCATAATAATGATTTACCTCTCTGGCCAACTCACCCACTTCTTCAGACATTCTTGCCAGCATGGCAAGCGGACTGAAATATCCTTCTTTAAACTGGGAAATATATTCATGAACTTCCGCTTGAAGTTCTTTAAGGGAACGGTCTGTCATATTATGCTTTTTCCCTCCAGTTGTCTTTTTCTTCATGTTATCGCAAAGCCTGACGTATGACAAATTTTTTTATCCTTTTTGGAATCAAAAGAAACAAGGTATAACAGGAAACGATTATCTTTCCATTATACCCTTATTTTAAGGAGGTCATCTATGTCGTCCAAACGTTTTGCCCGGCGCCTTTCCCAACTAATTCCGATAGCTGTAGGCACGGCCATTTTTGCATTCGGACTGCATTATTTTGTCATTCCGAATGAACTTATGGAAGGCGGGGTTACAGGTGTGGCCCTTCTGTTAAAATATGCGTTTGATGTACCTCCATCCATCACGAATCTCGTCATCAACATTCCATTATTTTATTTAGGCTGGAGGGCTTTCGGCAAGGAAGCCATGTCCTATACCATCTTCGGAACTGTTTCCCTGTCCTTCTTTTTATGGGTTATGGAAACGTTTATCAAACACGGATGGATTATTCCGTTTGCAACAAAGCAGGATTATATCCTGGCCGCACTGTATGCGGGAGTTACCATTGGAACCGGCCTGGGATTTGTGTTTCGTTATGGAGGGACCACGGGCGGTTCAGACATTCTGGCCCGGTTTGTCCAAAAGAAAAAAGGCCTGAGCGTCGGGCAGGTCATCTTGTTTATCGATGTGATTGTCATTACCAGTTCATTATTGTACATACCGAAAGAAAAAGTTCTCTACACACTTGTTACCGTATTTGTCGGTTCCAAAATGATTGACTTTATTACAGAAGGTACGCACGCAGCCAAAGCATTTACCGTTATAACGAACCACCCTCAGGAGATTGCGGATGTCATCACGAAAGAAATGGACCACGGAGTTACCCTCTTTCCGGCTAAGGGCGCTTATTCCAAGATGGAAAAGGAAGTTGTATATTGTGTTGTGTACCGGCGCGAAATGAAACAATTCAAAGACCTGGTTAATAAAATTGACCCCCGTGCTTTTATCATTATCAATGAAGTACATGAGGTGCTGGGTGAAGGTTTTAAAGAAAATTAGGGTTTGCGTCTTCCCGGAATGGAGATTGCCTGCTTCCTGAGCCCATACATCCTGTATGCAGCATAAAACAAAGTCAGCACAATGGCGGACCCTATACCCAGAGTCCATATAATTGGTTTTTGAGGATCGGCTACGGGAAGAAACGTGCTTTCTTCTCCTTGATTCCATAAACTGTCTATTGTCCGCTGAAGCGTTACAAGCCGTTCCTGCACCCGTTTACCGGATATGTCAGAACGGGAAAGCTCATTTCTCATCGCCATGATTTCATTGTCCAGCCTTCCTACAGCCCCGGCATCCTTGCTGAGCAGAAGAGCCGGCCTTACGCGGGCAATATGCCGAAGCAAATCATTGAACGCGGCAATCATGGCTTCTGGTGATTCAGACAGGGCGGCAGCCCATAGTTTATGATTATCATCCCGGATCAGCCGGTCATACTGCAACCACAAAGGCTGCTTGGGATGTGCAATAGCATCCATGGCCAGACGGATTTTAGCGGCAGTTCTTTCTTTGTCTTCTGCGGTCTTGCCTGAAGAGGCAAACAGGGTCTGTCCCTCGTCCATAGCTTCCTGCAATGCTTGAGCCGCATGGCTGGAAGCAAAACCAACGATCCCTGTCTCTTGAAGACTTGCTGCCAGTCGTTCCAGTTCCTGTTTTCCGCGACCCTCATCTCCCTGCATGATAGATTCATACATCTGTTCAGCCGTATTATTCAGGGATGCCACTACTTGGGCATCTTCAACGGATTTCATTACGGTTTGAACGGCGTTTTCTTTCCAGCCGCATCCGGTTAGCATAATGAAAAAGACAACCAGACTGATTCCCCATCCGGCTGTCCTTATTTTTTGTTTAAGCAGCAGCATTGGACATCCCTCCTTTAACATCATTTTATGGAGAGATCACCGCTTTTAGACCTACATCCCCCGTTGGTGTTTTTTTGCCTTGAATAAAACGAATACTGCAAGGCCTATTCCCGTAATGCTTAGTGCCACTGTAAACCACTGAATGATAGATAAATACGGGTGAAGCAAAACAAATAAAGAAGGGAAGATCCCGTAATGGTAATCCATATAATCGTTTAGCAGTGTCCAAGAGCCTGCAAGTAGAATTCCCGTCCAAGTAAACTTCATCCATTTCGCGTATATAAACACTTCCATAGTCATTGCCAAATGAGAAACCATCAGCATCCAATCCTGCCATACCAGCGGAAGCCCTTTCCAATTTCCTGCCCAGATCATAGCTACAGCCCAGATTCCATATTTGTAACTTGTTATAAAGGCAAATGCATCTACAAACCCTCTCAATACGGAATGGCGACTGATTAACGGGATATCTTCGGAACCCGTTTGTTTCCCGGTTTTCCCCTTGTTCTGGTCCCAAAACAGAAAACAAACGCTGATAGTAAAAAACAGGCTGGCTGTAGGACTGTCCGGCACAAAAATGGCAAACCAGGCTGGCTGTGTATGGATGGTTTCGATTAATTGATACCGGTACCATTCAAATCCATAGATTGTACCCAGCATATTACATACAAACAATGGCCATAGTACATTTCGATTACACAAAAAAGAATGGCTGAAGAAAAAAGAAATTCGGTTTTTGGTCTCCAACTGGGCTCCTCCTGCTCGCAAGTTTCCTTTATCCTATAGGGGCAAATGAATTTTTGATCAAAGCACATGCCTGCATCCTAATTTCTAAAAAGACCTGACCGCCCTTGTGCGGTCAAGTCTTCCTCCAAAGGATAAAGTAATACAACCTTTACCATATGGTCCTATTTTATCATTTTGCTTATTTCACTTAAAGATGAAATTGTCAATCTTGTCTTTGGGAGATTTAGTGCAAATGCTCGTTCAGGACTGCAAACTCGGTTGTATCTTACTTTCCTTTTTTCTGTTTTGCCAGCCAATCGGACAGCTTATCGATATCATCATCACTAAGTCCCGCAGACTTATTAGCTTCATATTGTGGAGACATTCCGCCCTGGCCATTTTTGATAATATTCAAAATCTCATCCTTATTATGCTTGTCTCCGATGCCCCTTAGTGGTGGGATACCGGATTGGCCCTTTAAATCTGCGGCGTGACAGGATACACAAGTTGCCTTCTTGTAAATCTCCGCAGCCGGATCATCAGCAGCAACAATAGCGGGCAGGACTTGTTTTCCTTGTGGCTTAGGAGCTTCTGTATTTCCGGCTTTGCGCTCCTCTTCCCGTTTAATATGATCGGGGACGGTTCCGGTTTCTGCCAGTTCTTTTTGATAATGGTCCCAGGCAACCCAGGTCAAGTAAGTACAGGAAGCCAAAGCAAGAATCATTAGACCGGAAGCAATAGGCCGTCTATAAAAACGCCTTTCTTTTCCCGTATCGAGGAAAGGGGCCAGCAATAAAGCGCCAAAAGCAATACCTGGTACAAGAAGCGTACCGAAAACAATGTACTGGTCAGATGTATACGGGTATTTCAAAAACTGATACAGGAACAAGAAATACCAGTCCGGCATCGGGATGATATTCGCCCTCGGATCAGCCGGATAGCCAAGCGGAGCCGGGTCCGACATGACCAGCACCAGGATTCCTACAAGCACTACAACGGCAACCATCCATTCCTTCAATAAAAAGTTAGGAATGAACGCTTCCGATTTGCCCGGGTACGCTGAGTAATCTCTTGGATCAGGCCTGCTAGTTTTTTTACGGATACGCGAGTCTCCGACATAGATGACTTTCTCGTTTGGATCATGTCTATGTGCCATTAGAAGGCCCTCCTTTCATTCTTCAGATTCACATTATAGCGGTCCGGAAATCCCCTGTCTGCGGATCATAATAAAGTGTCCGGCAAGCAGGGCAAGTAAAACCGCAGGTAAGAAGAACACGTGAAGGGCAAAGAAACGCGTCAAGGTTTCAGCACCCACGATGGAGCCCCCTTGAAGGAACGTCTGGATATAGGGGCCTAGATAAGGTACAGAGGCGGCAATCTCCATCGTTACCTTCGTGGCAAAATACGCTTTGTTATCCCACGGGAGAAGGTACCCTGTTAAACCCAATCCAAGCATAACAAAGAAAATCAGCATGCCTACAACCCAGTTCATCTCGCGGGGCGCCTTATATGAGCCGGTAAAGAAGACGCGAAGTGTATGTAATAACATCATGACGATAACCAGGCTAGCCCCCCAGTGATGCATCCCCCTGACAATCACACCGAATGCTACCTTATGCTGGAGATAATCCACACTGAGGTAGGCATTGATGATATCGGGAGTATAATACATTGTTAAAAACATACCGGATAGAATCTGAATGACAGTCACGAAGAATGTGAGCCCGCCGAAACAATAGACAAAGGCGGAGAAGTGATGCGCCGGGTTCACATGTTCCGGAACTTCATGATCAGCCACGTCTCTCCACATCGGCGTGATATCAAGACGGTCGTCCATCCAGTTATACATTTTCTTTAACATCTGATGTTACGCCTCCCTTATTTCACTCTACTGTTGGCTTTCAGTTCACCCAGATAGACGAAGCCCTGTTCAATTTTGAGATCATATTGGTCAAGAGGTTTAGGAGCTACGGCCAGGTTCTTGCCATCCTTTGTATAATGCGCACCGTGGCAAGGGCAGAAATACTGGTCCTTATACTCCTTGTTGTTGTTCCATCCTACCGTACAGCCAAGGTGCTTGCAGGTCGGATTCAGCGCGAAGATTTGTCCGTCGCTGCCTTTGGCAATCCATGTGGTGATTTCGGGATCCGATTCGTACCAGCCGTCCACCTGATGAACCTTAAATGTAAATGATTGCGGTTCCTCAGTAATTTTCGACTCTTCAACCACTTTTATCCATTCGGCCTTGGCCTTTGGTTTCAGAACAGGATCCACGGCAAAGCGAAGCATCGGAGCGATCATGCCGGCAGCCATGAAACCTCCAGTGCCGCCCAACGTATAAGCCAGAAACTGGCGGCGGGACATTTCGCGTTTTGTAGTCGCTTTCCTTCCAGTTTGTTCCTCATTTGCCTCAAAGCGGTCTTTCATTCGCATACTTCCCCCCTAACAATTCGCAGCATCCACTTCCGGAGCCAGGGCGAATTTTATATCACGTCTCGTTCGACATTTTATTACACAACATATTCTAGGACATTTCTAATATTATCCTATGGGTATAGGAGCGTCAAGAATATTACCACTTTATTCCGGCTGCTTCAGAGGCATTTTTCACTAAATTTTAATATTTTGTCACATATACGTGGAAATATCGTAATTTAATCACGTAAAAAATCCTTGATTTATTCTTATTATTTGGTTATAATATAGCATTTATTGGACCCGAACCATAGCTGTTGGACCTTTAGAGCAATTTCATTTTTGTATTCTTCGGGATTTACTCCCGATTTGGAAGAATTCAGGAAAAAAAGCAGGTCTGCCTCTGCTAAATGCAAAGAAGCCAAATCTTCATTGGCGGTAACCACCACCACGTAAGAAAAACCCGCTTCTTTAAGCCGGCGGCAACATGTGTTAATAGCCGACTCCCCGTTCTCCTCGTTGATAAAATGAATAGAAGGATAGGTCACAGTCCGTCCTTTGTATGGTATTTCCAGGAAGTCCAGGGCATCCCTGAGCTCTTCCAGCGCCTTGGTCACTTCCCATGGCTGTTCGTTTCCCTTTAAGCCCGTAACCGGTAAAAGGGCGGTATCAAAATATTCCTTGACCGAAGACCATTGATCTTGTTCAATTTCACTAAATTTCACTACACCTTCACTCACTTTCTTTGCCTGGTGCTGTCCCAAAAAGAACACCATAGCCATTTCTGTTTGTTCTTTCAATCCCATCATAACACCTTGCGGGCATCCATGAGGAAAATTTAAACAGGGGTAGTGAGTTTTTTTCATATCTTGTACTAAAGAGCCAATTTGGGAACTTGTATTTCCCCTGGTTAATGAAATTGATTCAGGCAGAAAGAAATTGCGAAAACAATCATAACAAAAAGACATATGAACCTGGTCATATGTCTTTTTGTTGTTCCCAAGGCCCCGGAATCGCTCCTGGACTACCCGTGCGTTACCCTAGGGATTCTGAATCAATTTCAATTCGGCCGTTAAGGCTAGAAAGGCAGCTTCATCCCCCTCGGCTAAGGCACTATCAATTTGTTGGTAGAGATGACTCTCTTTTCTTTTGCGTATGGCCTCATCCAGAATCATCTCAGCAAAAAGAGTCAGCATTGCATCGTTGTATACATTCATTTTTCCCATAGGACTAACCTCCAAAGTATCGTCCGCGCCTTCCTGAGGAGCAGTGGCAGATCAGTCGGTTCCGGCTTGCCCCAACCTGTATTCCTTCCCTTTTTCCACATAGGCTGCCGTAGTGCGTTTCATCCGTTCAAGGTCTTTGTCTGTCAGTTCTCGCACTACTCTTGCCGGCGTTCCCAGCGCTAAGGTATAATCAGGAATTTGTGTTCCCTCCGTGACAAGTGAACCGGCCCCTACTAAAGCATATTCACCAATTTCAGCACCGTTCAGGACGATAGCCCCCATACCGATTAATGTGCCTCTACCTATCCGGCATCCGTGTATGATAGCCCCGTGGCCGACGGAGACATCGTCGTCCAAAATAAGGGGCTGTCCCGTATTAACATGTCCGATGCAGCCGTCCTGAATGTTGCTTCTTTTCCCGATCCTGATGGGAGCCATGTCTCCCCGTAGTACTGCGTTGTACCAGACGGATGCTTGCTCTCCCAAGGCTACATCCCCGATGATTTGGCAGCCCGGAGCCAAAAATACGTCGTCAGCCAGGCTTGGAAATTGGGCATTATACTTGTGCAGCATCTCTACCACACTCCTTCTAGATGAATTTCTCTCATCTTAGTAGGTGCGGAGTAATTCGTCAAATCTTATTAGGGTCCGTTCTTAGTTGTATGTAGTCTTCCTCTGCAACATAGATGCCTTGAATAACCGCATGACCAAGCGGAGTCATTTTTATAACCTGTCCATATTTATCATCTTCCCCAAGCTGAACAAAACCAAGATGCATCATCATCCGAACAAGTCTTTGGTGAAAGATTGACTCCGCCGAATCGTAGTAAAACGGACGGATAAGCTGGACTAAAACCAGCTGCAAAGAGGATACCGTCACCCACTCAGCCGCCAGTGTGTCTATCCAGTGAACCAGAGACTGGATGTTAGGGACCGGATTTTTGTAAAGTCTGAGCCAAATCTTATAAATCTCTGTGATGTCCGGTTTGCTCCCTGATTCCAGCAATTCCTTCCCTTTTTCGGTCACTATCACCCTGCCCCCCTCCTCGGCAATTAGGCGGTCAAAGTAACAGACGTCATAAATCAGCGAAAAGCGGTCAGGGTATTCTTTACATTTACGTCCGTATCCGAATCTCCACGCCCCTTTCGGAACGCCCTTTTCCTCAACAGAAAGCAAATCCAGCAAATGCTGAAGCTGCCTTTTGTACAAGAATAATTCGCCCGTTAAAGGAATTTCATTCATGGAGAAAAACCGCAGCACCGCAAGAATGTCCTGTTGAAAAAGTGTTTGCTCATCCCTGTAAACGTTGGGCTTGCCTGTTGTTACAAGCGAAGATCCGAATTTTTTAGCAAGAGCGGCATTGAACCTTTTCTTCAGATCGGTAGGAACCTGAAACAAGCATTTGGTCTGCTGGGAGAACCCGTGAAATAGCCAGCCATGCTGTTTAAATTTAAGAATCATTTCCCTGGGCTGGATGTCTTTTTGCTCTTCCCCGGAAAATTTGGTCTGCTGGACACGGGCGATAAGCTCTTCCATGCTGAATGAATTCCGCCGATCATAGAGCAGTGAATTTAAAAAACGGATATCTTCCATACTTAACCGGCTGATTCGCTCTTCAAAAACCTCCCTGCGGTTTACCGTACTGAGAATTGATTGGATCAGCTCATTCTTGGAATGGCTATTGCATTCACAAGAGTAAGTAGAAGCGATTTTTTTCAACTCCTGGATATCGGCATAGCTTAGCATATCCGCCAAATTCATGGTTTCTACTTCCTTTCCACTTGCATTTGGTGCTTGTCAGTGCGGCTTTGCTAGTAACCATTATGGGAATATTTTCTGAAAATATTCGTTCATAAATCAATTTCATAACTTAAATTCGCATAAAAAAGACTCTTAGGATACAGGCGTTCCTAAAAGTCTGGCGGGCCAAGCCCCATGATTATACTCTTTCTGTTTTGGCAGAATCGTTCAAATGCGAAGAGCAGTTATACAAGGTACATTCCCACGTGTTCTCTTTTTTTTGCAGACACGTCAGTGACGTGTTGGTCAGCCAATTCCCAGGCTGTTCAATCTCGAGTCTTTTTAAAATCGTTCCTATAAATGAACCGTGACTTACAAGCAGAATACGTCTCTCCGGGTATTTCTTAAAAAGTGTTTCAGTAAAATCATCCCAGCGTTGTAACAATGCTTCATCTGTCTCTACTCCAATGCCGGCATTTCTCCATTCAGATCCCCAACGTTCTTCTCTTTCCTCCAGGGTAGTGCCTTCTGCTTCTCCGAAAAAGCGTTCCCTGAGCCTCTTGTCATACTCTAGGACGGGGATCCCGGAGAGCTGGGAAATAATTTCCGAAGTTTCTTTGGCTCTGCGCAAGTCACTGCTAATAATGCCATCCCAATTTTCATGCTTCAGGCGATTGCCCAATTTACGGGCTTGTTCCCGTCCTTCATCATTCAACGGAATATCCATAACCCCCTGAATTCTCCCAAGTCGGTTCCACTCTGTAATTCCGTGCCGGATAAAACCGATTGTCGTCACTTGTGTCTGTTCCCTCCCAATATTTATGAACCCGTCCAGGATTCTTCTATGCCTTTTTATTATCTTATCTTAAAGTTCGCGGGAAATCCAAGACTTTCTTCTCTTTCGTTCCTAAGCAAAAAAAACCACCTTATCAAAGGTGGCTGCACATTGTGCGATTATCGGATAGGAGTGGAGAGAAACCATACTGTACTTTTATTATATGAATACGGTTTCAATCTGTCAACACTTTTTTTCGAAATCGCTTTCCCGTCCTTTTTTTCATAAACTTGTTAATGTTTTCCGTGTTTTAGGACGACCTGTTATTCATTTGTGAATTTCATACTGCCGGCTTAAAAGAAGAAATCATACCTTTGCGTCTTTCCGGAACAGAGGAGCGAAATTCTCCTGCGGATTTGAATTCATTTTGAATTCCTTCACCATCACATTCAAGCAGCAATTGCCTAAAGTGAGAAAGCTCATAATCCCAATCATTCAGCAATTTGAGTACGATCTCTCTGTTATTAAGCAAAATATCTCTCCATACTTGCGGATCACTCGAAGCGATTCGTGTGATATCCCGGAAACCGCCGGCTGCCAGCACTTTATATAAGTCATCTGCTTCATGGTACTTGCGGATCTGGTTGACGAGTGCTACTGCAATAACATGAGGAAGGTGGCTGATCGCGCCGACAATATCATCATGACGGGCCGCTTCAACCTGAATGACCTTTGCCTTGGTCCAACCGATGATTTCCGATAGCCGTTCAATTGCCGTTTCTGGCGTTCCCGGAAGTGGTGTCAACACGTAGTACGCATTCTCAAACAGGTAGGAAGTAGCTGCTTCTACCCCTGAACGTTCCGAACCGGCCATCGGATGCCCCCCGATAAAATGTACACCGGTCATGTTCAACTTTTCTGCAGCTTCTACAATGGAAGCTTTTGTACTGCCCACATCAGTTATGATGCATCCTGGTTTTGGATTACACCCTAATACTTGTTCCATGTAAAAAGATAATAACCCGACAGGAACACTTAGGAAAATGACATCTGCATCTTCCACGGCTTCCTGCAGGGAAGTGGTCACATGGTCTGTCACCTGCCGGCGCCGGACACGCTCCGCTGTCTGCCCGTCATGGCAAAAGCCGGTTACGGCAACTCCGTGTTTACCTTTCATGGAAAGGGCCAGCGATCCTCCGATCAGGCCGACCCCGATAACAGCAATTTTCATACATTTACCGATATATCCGCCAATACCTGTTCCAAGGCAGCAACGAATTGTTTATTTTGTTCATTGTTCCCAACCGTAACGCGAATATGGGACGGGAAATCCAGGTTATCGCCGCTGCGGACAATAAATCCTTTTCGGAGCAGCCCTTCAAAGACCTTTGCGGCGGGACGGCCGGTATTTACCATGATAAAGTTTCCGTGGGCAGGAAATGCTTCCAGATTCAATCGTTTGAACTGTTCATTCAGATAACGGAGCCCTTCCGCATTCTTAAGCCGGCAGCTTTCAATAAAGTCTTGGTCCGAAATGGCTGCTTTGGCAGCGGCCTGAGCCATGCGGGTTGTATTAAATGGTTCTCTAACCTGATTAATAGTATGGATAACGTCAGGATGACCGATTCCATATCCGATTCTCAAAGAAGCAAGACCGTATATCTTCGAGAATGTACGCAGCGCAATGACATTAGGATGCTGCTCAAGCAGTTCAAAAGTTCTCGGATAATCGCCTGTCGTATCGTATTCACAGTATGCTTCATCCAGGACTACCAAAACACGGTCCGGTACTTGTTGTAAGAACCCGGCAATCTCATCGTGGGTAAGTAACGTTCCCGTCGGATTATTCGGGTTGCAAATCCAGACAATCTTGGTCCGTTCGTTTATGGCCCCGAGCATACTAGCCAAATCGTGAGTCCCTTGGATAAGGGGGATCTCTACGGCTTTGGCGTTTTCGATTTCCACGTTATGTTTGTACTGTGGGAACGTGTGCGTAGCCATGATGGTTTCATCCCCAGGCACCAGGAAAGCTCTGGCAATCATCAGAATGACTTCATCCGAACCTGCGCCGAAAATTAGCTGATTGCTCTTGACACCCAGAAAGTCAGCTAATGTCTGGGACAGTTCCACGCTTCCTCCGTCCGGATAGGTATGAAGCTTATTCAATTCTTCTTTCATCGCTTCACGGACTTTTGGGGAACAACCAAATGGGTTCTCATTAGAAGCTAATTTTGTTACATGAGTCAATCCTAGTTCCCGCTTCACTTCTTCGATTGGCTTGCCTGGCTGGTAAACAGGCAGATGTACAATATTAGGTTTCGGCTGCACGGTTATCACCTCTTTATCAGTTTATTCTTTTAATTGTCGCACAAATTCTCCGATTTGCAAGAGGGCTTTCTTTTTCTCCTCCGGATTCCCGGATTGCAGCTGCGGTAAATGAGCCTCAACCTGTTTCACTATCGCGCTTCCTACCACAACCCCGTCACACTGGGAAGCAAGTTCTTTCACCTGCTCCCGGCTTGATATGCCAAAACCGACGGTGATAGGAAGATCTGCCAAGGCCCGCACCATTTGCAAGAATTCACCGATTCCTTCATAGAAATTTTTTCTTACTCCCGTTACTCCTAAAGAAGAAACACAGTAAATAAACCCGCTGGCCCGGCTTACGATTCTCTGAATACGGTCACCTGAAGTGGGAGCTACCAGCGGAATCAGATGAATGTTATAAGCATCCGCCATTTTTTTCACTTCATTATCTTCTTCCATCGGAAGATCAGGAATGATGAGTCCGCTGATATCGTGTTCCAGCATCAAATTGAACATATTTTTCAAACCGACCTGCAAAAAGGGGTTAAAATAGGTAAATAAGACAAAGGGAAGCTTAGAGCCGCGTCTTCTTGCCATGCTTGCGGCTTCAATACAATCCAGAATAGTAATGCGGTTTTGCAGCGCTCTCAATGAAGATTTCTGAATCACGGGTCCGTCCGCCAAGGGATCTGAATACGGAACTCCTAACTCCAGCGCATCAGCCCCTGCCCGCTCTAGTTCCAAAATCAAATCTACGGTTGTTTCCAGGTCAGGATCTCCAGTGGTAAGAAATGGAATAAGCGCTGTTTTATTCTGGTTTTTTGCCTGTTCCAACGCTTGATCTAAGCGGTTCATGCCAGATCACCTCCGAGATATCCCATAATGGCTTCCACATCTTTATCTCCCCGGCCCGAAATATTTATCACAAGAAGCTGGTCGGAAGATAAGGTTGGAGCCACTTTGATAGCCTGAGCTACGGCATGTGCGCTTTCCAGTGCAGGGATTATGCCTTCAGTCCTGCTAAGAAGCTGAAGAGCATCCAACGCCTCCTGATCTGTAACCGGATGATATTCAGCACGTTTGATATCCTTCAGGTATGCATGTTCGGGTCCGATCCCCGGATAGTCAAGACCGGCTGAGATGGAGTGGGCAGGCAGTACTTGACCATATTCATCCTGAAGTAAGAAGCTATAGGACCCTTGAAAAACCCCATCTGTACCTTTATTCATCGTGGCGGCGTGCTCATTTGTATGAATTCCCCGACCAGCAGCTTCAACCCCGACCAGTCTGACCGCATTATCCTTTACGAAAGGATAGAACATGCCAATGGCATTGCTTCCCCCACCGACACAAGCAATCACTACGTCAGGAAGGCGTCCTTCCGCTTCAAGGATCTGCTTTCTGGTCTCATCTCCGATGATGCGCTGAAAATCCCTGACCATCATCGGATAAGGGTGCGGACCTGTAGCCGACCCCAGAATATAGAAGGTATCCTGAACGTTGCTGACCCAATAGCGGAGCGTTTCATTGCACGCGTCCTTCAATGTCTGTGTACCGGAAGTTACGGGGACCACTTCAGTACCCAGAAGTTTCATCCGGAACACATTCAGCTGTTGGCGCTTCATATCCTCCTGTCCCATAAATACCTTACATTCCAGCCCCAACAAAGCAGCTATCGTAGCGGTTGCCACTCCGTGCTGTCCGGCCCCCGTTTCGGCAATTACTTTGGATTTCCCCATTTTCCGGGCAAGAACGGCCTGGCAAATCGTATTGTTAATTTTATGTGCTCCCGTATGATTAAGGTCTTCCCTTTTCAAGTATACTTTAGCCCCGCCTAAGTGGCGGGTAAGCCTATCAGCAAAATACAAAGGGGTAGGTCTTCCGGAGTATTGCCTGTACAGATAGTTAACTTCCTCTTTGAACTCATCTGTTCCTGCAAAGGTGCGGTAAGCTTCCTCCAGCTCCAGAAGTGCGTTCATCAAAGTCTCGGGTACATATTTTCCGCCAAACTTTCCAAATCTACCGTGTTGATCCGGTACACTAACCACAAGCAGCCACCCTCTCCACAAAGCGTTTAATTTTATCTGGATCTTTCCATCCGTCCGTCTCTACTCCGCTCGAAACATCCACCCCATAAGGATGATAGTCCGATATCAGTTCTGAGACGTTATTGTCATTCAAACCGCCCGCTACAAAAAGCGGGACATGATGCCGGCGGGACCATTCCAGGTAAACCGGAAGCTTCCCCCAGCAAAATGTTTTCCCTGTTCCCCCCTGTTGGTCCGGGTCCAGTGTATCCAGCAGGAAAGCATCCACTCCGGCTTCCGAATAGGGCCCCCATTTGTTATCCACAACGGAATTGGATTCCGTGTGGTCCTTTTTGATATCAGGCGTAATGCAGAAAGCCTTGAATATCCCGACATTTAGATTTTCTTTGACCCAACAGCAAAATTCGGGAGACTCATCCCCATGAAGCTGGACGAAATCAAATCCGGCCTTATGGACCGCATCAGTCAATTCTTCCCGGATTGGATTAACAAAAACACCTACACTTTTTGGGGGTCGGGAAATGGAGTGCGGCGAAGGTAAGCTGTCAGTTCCGCAGCCTGATCAATACGGATCCGCCGTTTGCTTGCGGCAAAAACCAGTCCTACATAAGAGACAGGTAAACGCATAAGGTAGTTTAGTGCTTCAACGCTTTGGAGTCCACATATTTTTATTCTGGTTGATAGCATGTCCGGCATGTCTCCTTCCTCCTTTCATCCTCTATTTACCGTTCCGTTTTTGTCATCATACAGACAGAAGTGCCTGCATAAGCTTTTTAACTGCCTTCTCCACATTCTCTTGGCGCATGAAATATTCTCCGATCAGAACTCCTCCTGCACCTGCTGACAGTACAAATTTCAGGTCTTCCCCGCTGTGAATACCGCTCTCGCTGATTACAAAAATATCGTCCGGCAATAAAGGAATAAGATCCTTTGTTGTTTGAAGGCTGGTTTCAAATGTGTGTAAATTACGGTTATTGATCCCGATTAGAGAATGATTCAAATTCAGGATCTCTTCCAGTTGCTCCCGGTTATGAATCTCTATAAGCACATCCAGTCCAAGAGCCTTTGCCTCCCTGAGACATATTTCCATAATAGGCTTATCCAATGCTGCTGCAATCAGTAAGACCGCATCCGCTCCCAGTACCTTGGACTCATAAACCTGGTAGGGATCAATGACAAAATCTTTACGCAGAATGGGCAAACCAACTTCCTGCTTAATTCGCTGAAGATATTCCGCTTTCCCCTGAAAATAAGTTTCATCCGTCAATACAGACAAACAATGTGCTCCTGCCCTTTCGTACGACTGTGCCAAAGTGACCGGGTGAAAATTTTCCCGGACCAGCCCCTTTGATGGAGAAGCTTTTTTGACCTCAGCAATTAAACCGAGACCATTTATCTTTCGTCCATTTCTCAATGCCTGTTCAAATCCTCTGCACATTGGTATTGCGGCTGCCATTTTTTCAAGCTGATTCAGGGATGTTTTGATTTGAAGGCCAGCCACTTCCTGCCTCTTCGTTTTTAAAATCCGTTCAAGAAACATAGCTCAAATCCCTCGTATAACGGACAAGTTCCTGCAGTTTTTGCCTGGCCTTCCCCGAATCGATCAAATCCTTGGCCAGCTTAACCCCTTCCTGCAATGATCCCGCTTTTCCAGCGACATAGAAGCATGCTGCAGAGTTGGCCAATACGATATCCCGGCAAGCTCCCGGCTCTCCTTCAAAAATCCGATTGATGATCTCTGCATTCTCTAATGCATTCCCGCCCTTCACCTTCTGGAGCGGATATTGTCCAAGTCCCAAATGATCGGGATTTATCTCATAGGTCCGGATTTTTCCGTCCTTAAGTTCGCTAATCTGGGTGGCTTGAGAAATACTGATTTCATCCAATCCATCCAGGCTAGATACGACAAGGGCTCTTTTCAATCCTAATGAACGCAGCACACTTGCCATAACCGGAGTTTTATTTCGGTCAAAAACACCCAGGAGTTGGTGATCTGCGCCGGCAGGATTCGTCAGCGGTCCGAGAAGGTTGAAAACAGTACGCACACCCAGATCTTTCCGTGGAGATGCCGCATACTTCATGGATGGGTGGTAGAGCTGGGCAAACATGAAACAGATGCCGATAGAATTCAAGCAATCGATTGCCTGCTCAGCAGTTAAACTAATATTAACGCCAAGGGCCTCCAGAACATCCGCACTTCCGCTTTTACTTGAGACTGCCCTGTTCCCATGCTTTGCTACACGAACACCCCCGGCCGCTGCAACAATAGCCGATGCAGTAGAAATATTAAATGTATTGGCTCCGTCACCACCGGTCCCTGCTGTATCCAACAGGTTTTGTTGGGCTAGACCGATTTGCGCAGCTTTTTGCCGCATGGCTTCTGCAAAACTGGTAAGTTCCTCTTCCGTCTCCCCTTTCATGCGCAAGGCTGTGAGCAGGCTTCCGATCTGGGCCTGGGTCACCAGTCCGTCCATTATATCGCTCATCATTTTTCTGGCTTCTTCTCTATTTAAATGTTTGCCGCCAATAAGTGTCTCAATGGCTTTTCGAGCTGCTATACCGTTACCGTTACTCATTTCCGGTTCCTCCCCATCCTTTATTTCGCGTCCACAAAATAATCACTATTAATATCTGAATGTTCCCGAAGCGGCCTGAACAAATTCTCTGCCATACGGATTGAATTGAGCAGTGCTTTCGCTTTGTTAAAGGACTCTTCGTACTCCTTTTCCGGGACAGAATCGCCGACAATTCCACCACCGGCCTGCACATACGCCTTACCGTTTTTAAATACGATAGTCCGGATTGTTATACAGGAATCCAGGTTGCCTGTAAAACCGAGATATCCAATGGCCCCCGCATAAGTCCCCCGGCATGTTTTCTCCAATTCCGCTATAATTTCCATAGCCCTGAGCTTGGGCGCTCCGGAAACGGTCCCAGCAGGCAGACAGGATAGAAAAGCATCGAATATATCCTTATCTTTCCGCATTTGTCCAGCTACAGTGGACACAATATGCATCACATGCGAAAACCGCTCAATCTCCATAAATGTCTCGCAATGTACGGAGCCGTATTCGGCTACACGGCCAATATCGTTACGGCCCAAATCGACAAGCATAACATGCTCCGCAAGTTCTTTCTCATCTGCCAGCAATTCCCGCTCCAAACTTATATCCTTGGCAGAAGTCTGTCCCCGCGGTCTTGTTCCGGCAATCGGTTTTGTTTCCACTTTCCCGTCCTCGACCCGAACCAGAAGCTCCGGGGAAGACCCGACAATAACTTCATCCCCCAGTTTCAAGTAATACATATAGGGAGAAGGGTTTACCGTTCTAAGAACCCGGTATACCTGCAGAGGTGAAGCAGCCGTCTCCATTTCAAAACGCTGGGAAAGGACAACTTGAAAAATATCACCTGCCCGGATATATTCCTGGGCTTTTTTAACATTCTCTATATAGGTTTCTTTCGATATATTTGACCGTATTTCGGATGCTTTCACTTCTTTATGGGTTACTTGCGGAATAGCCGACATGGATGGAAGCGGCTTTTGCAGCCTGGCTAAAGTCCGATCCACTTTCCGGCATGTTTCCAGGTAAGCCGCTGCGATGATAAGATCATCCGCCTCCGGAGGTATATGCACATTAGAAATGACCAGAACCTGCTGTTTTACATGATCGAAAACAATAATCTGGTCAAAAAACATAAACTCCATATCCTGCATATCCAAATCATCCTGTTCATGGGCTGGAAGCTTTTCATAGTAACGGAGTAGATCATATCCGAAGAATCCGATCGCCCCCCCTGTGAAACGGGGAAGATGTGGAAACTCGGGGCTCCGGTAACCATCCAGGTTCGATTTAAGAATTTCAATCGGTTTTTCCTGATAAACCTTATGCTTTCCGTTCTTTTCAACGGTAGTGAGGCCTTTTTTACTTCGAATTATCAGAAACGGATCAGTTCCGATAAAGGAATAGCGGGCCCATTTTACACCGCCCTCCACACTTTCCAGCAGGAATGCATGCTGGTCCTCATAAAAATGTTGGAACATCCGGATCGGGGTTTCAGTATCTGCCAACAATTCACGGACAATGGGGATTAAATTGAAATGTTCAGATAAACGAAGGATTTCTTGAAGTTCATACTGTTTGTGAATGTCCATCTCTCACCTCTCCTTTACATTAAAAAAACCTCTACCAAAGTAGAGGTTAATAAGTATGAGTATCAAGATGGAAATAAAAGGAATTCGGCTGTGCGCGAGAGAAAACAATTCCCCGCCTTAAGGGCGGAAAAAGATAAGGAAAATGAAGTGGAACTTATCTCTCCTGATCCTTAAGAAAAATATATACGGCTATAACCCAAAAATCAGCTTCCTTACTCTAAGCCTTTGGGCCTTTCGCTTTCTCTTCTCAGCTCTATCCTATCTCATCTCAACTGTACTCAGGCTCATCTAAACTAAACTCTACTCTGACTCTTCTATGTCCACTATACAATCCGCTTACTTTGCTGTCAATTCCAAAATATCGGGACGGAGCTTTTTTGCGGTTTTTAAGTAAATATGCCTGATTTCATTTTGGTTTTTGCCTGTATTGGTTAAAACCATCATCCGGATACAGCGTTCAAGGCTGCCTGGAACCGGTATCTCCATTGAACACATAAGCGGAACCAGTTCCCATCCTTTCATTCCCCGAATGGCTTTTGCCGGAAATGCGGATGTCAAATCATGAGTAACGGTGATCAGCACGGAACAGATGTCCTCGGGCCGAATAGCATTGTGAGCGACAATCTGTTCCAACAATTCCGTAGTGGCTTCTAATATCTGTTTCTCTTCGTCGGCTTCGACCGTCGTTGCTCCCCGAATACCGCGCACATACATCACTATTCCTCCTTTTTCAATTCCTCAATGACTTCACGTACCCAGGCAGATTGTACATCCCTGCGGATTTCCACTTCACCCAGATTTTTCGGAATAATAAATGTCATTGTGCCTTCAGTAAATTTTTTATCGTGCATCAAAGCTTTCAGTATAGCCTCGGTCCCGTAATGTTCTGGAAGTCGGACAGGTAATCCAAACGCCTTAAGAAGCCGTTTCGTTTCTGTATAGATGTTCTCCTGATAATCAAAATAACGGGCCAGCTTCGCAGAACCGATCATGCCTATGGAAATGGCTTCGCCATGTAAAAACTCGTGGTAACCGGAAACCGCCTCAATGGCATGACCGATTGTATGTCCCAGATTAAGAATGGCGCGTAGTCCCAATTCCGTCTCATCTTGGGATACTACTAAAGACTTGATACGGCAGCCTTGATATAAGCCGTAAATAAGTGCTTCTTGGTTCAGGGACAGCAAATCATCCGCATGATCTCCGCACCACAGGGCAAAATTATGGTCCCAGATGAGCCCTTCCTTGACCAGTTCCGCATACCCTGCCCGAATTTCCCGGATCGGAAGTGTCTTGAGTGCGCTCACATCATACAAAACGAATTCCGGTTGGTAGAAAGCACCGATCATGTTTTTGGCCAGCGGGTGATTAACTGCAACTTTCCCGCCAACACTGCTGTCATGGGCAAGAACAGTCGTAGGCAGCTGGACGAAACGGATGCCGCGCATAAAACTGGCAGCAGCAAATCCCGCCAAATCTCCAACCACTCCTCCTCCTAATGCAAGCACGGTTGATGCCCGGTCCAAACCTGCCTCTAATGCCGCAGTGATCACTTTTTCCAGCATCGCTAATGACTTGGAGGATTCCCCGGCAGGCACGACATGGGAAAAGGCCTTATAACCTTTCATTTCGAGATCCTGCATCACAATTCCCAAATGTAGGGCTGCCACATGTTCATCTGTTACAACCAGTACAGGTGAACGTTTAGGAACCTCATGCCGTTCCAAATAAGCGCCTGTGCCGGAAAGCAGACCTTCCCCGATATAAATGGGGTAAGACCGCTTCCCCAGTTTAACCTTCAGTTCCTTAATCCCCGGGTTCATCTTAGTAACTCTCCACTTGTTTGATGTATTGTTCGTAATTTCTGCGGATTTCTTCCAGGGAATCCCCTCCAAATTTCTCCATAAATGCATGGGCTACTTCCCAGGCAACCACGTTCTCCATAATAACACCTGCTGCAGGAACTGCGCATGTATCCGATCGTTCCACTTGTGCCGTAAAAGTTTCTTTTGTATCAATATCCACGCTTTGCAGCGGTTTATATAGCGTTGAAATTGGCTTCATGACACCCCGGACCACGATTGGCTCGCCAGTCGTCATGCCACCTTCAAATCCCCCTGCACGGTTGCTTGCCCGATAGAATCCGTCTTCTTCCCGGTAACCGATCTCATCGTGGACTTTAGATCCCCGAAGCTGGGCCGCTTTAAATCCGATTCCAAATTCGACTCCTTTAAATGCCTGAATAGAAAGCACTGCCTGAGCTATACGGCCATCCAATTTGCGATCCCATTGCACATGGCTTCCAAGTCCAACAGGAACCCCTTCGACGATGACTTCCACAATGCCGCCAAGGGTATCCCCTTCTGCTTTTGCCGCATCAATAGCCGCAACCATTTGAAATTCGGCGTCTTTATCTACTACCCGGACAGGGGATTCTTCCGTAATCCGAATCAGTTCATCCAGAGGAAGATTCTGCCTTTTTACTTCGACGTCCCCGATCCGGATGACCTGAGATGCGATTTGAATTCCAAACTCCGCGAGCAGTTGCCGGGCAACAGCCCCAACAGCAACGCGCATGGTGGTTTCCCTGGCACTCGAACGTTCAAGGACATTCCGCAAATCCTTCAGGTTATATTTCAAACCGCCATTCAAATCAGCATGTCCCGGTCTCGGCCGGTTTACACGACGTTTAGCTTCATCTCCCTCAGCCACATCCTCAATTCCCATTATTTTTGTCCAGTTTTTCCAGTCATTATTTTCGACAATGAGGGCAATCGGAGCACCAGTTGTCTTTCCGTGGCGTACCCCTCCGACGATTGAGGCTCTATCCTTTTCAATCTGCATCCGGCGCCCGCGTCCATAGCCTTGCTGTCTTCTATGCAGTTGCACATTCATTGCATCAAAATCTATCCTCACATTGCTTGGAAAACCCTCAATAATTGCAGTAAGCTGCGGGCCATGGGTCTCCCCAGCAGTTAAGTATCTCATTTTCCGTTCTCCTCTCTACCTATCCGAATACTTTATCGCTGTGACGTGTGTAAGATTAGGTTCATTATAGTATAGTGATTTCCGTTTGACAACAAGAAGCAGAAAAAACACGCCTCGCCGGTCCTTGCCGCATCAAGCGTGTTTTTGTAATCATACGTGCTTGTTCCATTGCATGGCCTATTCGTTAGCAGCAGGTTTTCCCTTGACCACCCGCGGCTTCTCTATCAGGTTCGGATCGTTGACCATGCCTTTTATCTGCAAAGAATCTACCCCAAGGATCTGCGCGCATTCCTGCATCGTCAGGATCCCCCTGCGATAAGCGGTTATCACTTTTCGTTTATCCATGAGATTGGCCTCCTAAACTACCCTGTATTCTAAGTATAGGACGAACCTGAAACATTTTATACGGCCTAATCCATTTTATTCTTAATTTGAATCCGGTTAAAGTCCTATTTTGCGGTAAAAGAATGTATCCGCGGGCTCTAGTCCATATTGCCCCGGTGAAAATATCTGTTCCGTAGATCCCACAAACAAAAGGCCTCCGGGTTTTAAAGACTGGGCGAATTTTTGGTAGAGCTTGTGTTTGGCTTCTTCGGTAAAATAAATAATGACGTTACGGCATACAATCAGATCAAAACCGGTTTCAAAACGGTCCTCAAGCAAATTTTGCTTTTGGAATTTTACCCCCCGCTTTACATCTTCGGAAATAAAATAGGTCCCCTGCTCTTTCCGGAAATACTTGCTGATGTAGGCAGCAGGCACATCTTTTAGGGAACGTTCCAGATACATTCCTTTCTCTGCTTTCGCTAGAGCTCCGTCGTCGATATCCGTAGCCAGCAGCAGGGTATCCTGCAAAGCTTTCTGTTCGGCAAGGATCATGGCCAGGGTATACGGTTCTTCCCCGGTTGAGCAGGCTGCACTCCATATCTTCAGACGTCTGGTCAGCTTGAGCATTTCAGGGATAAAACGTTTTTCGACCTGTTCCCATCTGAGCGGATTACGCCAGAATTCCGATACATTTATCGTCATCCGGTCCAAAAATTCGTGAAGCAACTCCGGATCTTTCGTGATCGCGTCAAAGTAAGACTGAAACGTAGAAAATCCTTTCTTGGTCCGAAGGGTTGTCAGCCGCCGTTTCATTTGAGCTTCTTTGTAAAGGGTGAGGTCAATTGTAGTATAATCTTTTATTTTCTTCATGAATAATGTAAAATCCTGGTCTGTCAAGTTGTGTCTCCCACCTCTGATTATCGTACTTTCTTTTATTCCCCTTACTTATATCGGAATCCTGCTAAAAAGAATCAAGTGAAAGTTCTTCCCAAATTAAAAAGACGAAAACACTTAAGGTTCCGTCTTTTTTAAAAATCAAATGTTATAGCCAGGCTTGAAGCTCACGGCTGTATGTAACCAGCTCTTCGGGTTTGAAGAAATGATTAATCTCACGTTCCGCACTTTCCGGGGAATCAGAACCGTGAATCAAGTTATTACTGGTATGAAGGGCAAAATCTCCGCGAATGGTTCCGGGAGCAGCATCCATCACATTCGTTTTTCCCATCAGAGTACGGGAAAGGGCAATAATCTGATCTCCTTGCCAAACCATGGCGAGCACTGGTCCGGATGTTATAAAGCCAACCAGTTCGCCAAAGAATGGCTTGTCCTTATGCTCGGCATAATGTGTCTCGGCCTGCCCTTTAGTCATCTGAAATAATTTGCAGCCAATCATTTGAAATCCCTTTTGCTCAAGTCGTTTTACAATTTCACCTATTAATCCTCGTTGTACTCCATCGGGCTTTACCATAAGAAACGTTTTTTCCATGTTGATGCCTCCATAGAAAGTTAATTTATTCCAAACAATAATTACTTTACTATGTTTCTTGCCAAATGACAATTGTTTGGATCAAATATTGAAACCGTTCCCTCTCATTAGTAGGATCTCTTCGCGATAAAATAAGCAATATTAACTAAATCTTTTTTGGCCTGAATATCCGGCAGCGGATCGATTGAGGCAATAGCTTTTTGAATGCAGGTTTCCGCAATTTCATCTGCCTTTTCAATGCCACCGCTTTCTCTAACAAGATTTAAGAATCGGCTTACATCGGTTTGACCGTCTGCTTTCCGGATACGATCCAGTTCTTCCAGCATCGGCTTTCGTAATTTTGGTTCTTGAAGGGCATATAGAACAGGCAGTGTTATATTCCCCTGTTTGATGTCACTACCCGGAGGCTTCCCAATCTGTTTCTCCGTTCCTACCAAATCCAGAATGTCATCCCGGATCTGAAAGGCCATTCCCACATAATACCCAAAATGAAACAAACGCTTGGCATAATTCTCGGAGGCCTCTGCCGTCATAGCGCCTAACTGACAGCTCACTGCAATCAGAAGCGCCGTTTTTCGTTTAATTCTCCGCAAATAATCTCTCAGCGTTTGACCATGTTCAAAGAATAAACGGATCTGTTCCATTTCTCCTATACTCATCTCGATCATGGCTTTAGACATGATTTGATGAATGGCAGGATTTTTAAGTTCCGTCACCAAAGTCAGTGCTTTGGCATACACGTAATCACCCGTATACATAGCAATACGGTTGTCCCATTTGGATCGGACCGTAGCTTTCCCCCTTCGGGTCTCCGCATCATCAATGACATCGTCATGAACCAAAGAAGCCATATGAATAAGTTCCAATGGAACTGCTATATGCTTCATTCGTTCCAAATCATAGTGTCCGAATTCTCCGGCCAGAAGAACAAAAACCGGACGGATTCGTTTTCCTCCTGCCTTTAAATAAAGAAGGGAAGCATCGCGCAGTGTCGGGAGGTCCACATCTATACTGCGTTCCAGCGATTTTTCAATGAACGCAATATCCTTTTTCTTACGTGAATATATATCCAGTAGTTTCATTCCATCCCCCGTGCCGTCTTTTTATTTATGAGACCAGATTTCCATATGTACTTGTTTTGGAAGAAGTCCCAGTTCCCAGGCATGCCGATAATACAAGTCAAGCCCCTTCCACTGTTCCTCTTGAAATTCATAGACAAGGTTTTGGAAATAGCCCATCCAGTACTCCTCGCTTCCTCCGATCAACTGTTTGGCGTCCCTAATCATGGACAACGGATCTTCCAAAGCCATCTTCCTGCTGTTTTTAAAAGCCTGGTATACCTCTTGAATAAGTTCGGGGTACCGGGTTACAGCATCTTTGCGGACTGCCCAGACAGCGAAAGTCATACCATGCCCCGTCCGTTTTTTCCATTCTTGCCCAAGGTCTGTTACGGTATACCCGTGCTGCTCCCAGCTCGCTCTTATAGCGGAGTCCCCGATCAAAAGGGCAGCATCATGATCCTGCATCATTTCTTCCAAAAAAGGGTCCGTTATAGAATAGTGAGGGTTACCGCCAAGAAAAGTCTCAAAAATGATCTTTAGCAAGTTCACGGAAGTAGCTGATGTGCGTGTCAATGCAATGCGTCCATTCCGTATCTCTTCAAGCGGTTTTTTGTGAAATAATAATATGGACTTTACCTCGCCGTCAGCACTTACCGACAGGTCCGGCAGCAATACGCAATCTTCGAAAGATTCTCCGTATGTAAATGATGATACCGTACTCACATCAACAGTCCCCTCCTTAAGGGCCTGATTAAGCTCAGCGGGAACTTTACGAATAATGCTGACTTTATCTTTGAGAGAGGATGATGGAAAATAGTGATAGACCGGCCATACATTGGTGTAATCAATTCTTCCGATACGCAGCGGTTCAATGTTAGTGTTCATCTGATTCTCCCCATCTTTTAAACAATTCGTGCTCAATTCCCATGTTATCAAGAACTTTTCCTACCAAAAAACGGACGATGTCTTCCAAAGTTTGAGGGCGATGATAAAAGGCCGGCATGGCCGGGATCATCCTTGTTCCCATCTTAGATAGCTTCAGCATATTTTCCAGATGGATGGCGTGAAGCGGAGTTTCCCTGGGTACCAGGATAAGCTTACGTCCTTCCTTTAACATCACATCAGCCGTACGCTCAAGCAAGTTGTCAGAAGCTCCGTGAGCAATCCCCGACAACGTCCCCATTGAACATGGAATGATCACCATCCCGTCCGTCCGGAACGATCCGCTCGCCACACTAGACCCGATATCTTTATTGAAATGGTAGGTGTAAGTGCCCGGGAAACCGCCAAAATGCTGTTCCAGGACTTCTTCCCGTTTATTTACCTGCCAGTCAAGTTCTTCGTGAAGTACCCGCCATCCGGCTTCCGTTATTATGAGATGAATGGAATATCCCCGGGAAAGAAGTTCCTGTATTAAGGTTACTCCATAAATAGCTCCACTGGCTCCTGTCAGTCCAATAACCCAACCTCTCATCTAACCACCTGCCACAAAAAGATCCATACATGTAAATACAAACACCACTGTGCTTAATATTCCATTCATGGTGAAAAAAGCCTGGTTCAGCTTGGACAAATCGTCAGGCGAAACCAGCTTATGCTCATAAAACAAGATCACATATGCGATCAGGATACCAATGAGATATACCCAGCTCAGATTCGTTATAAAGAAGAGACTGACCAGCCCGACTGCCGTAAGTACATGGAGTATCCGGGCGATCCATAATGATTTTGGAATCCCAAACCGGCTAGGTATGGAATGCAGCCCCTCCTTCCGATCAAATTCTTCATCCTGGCAAGCGTATACGATATCAAACCCGGCACTCCAGAAAACAACAGTGATAAACAAAATCAGTGCAGCGGCAGACATCTCCCCGGTAACTGCTACCCATCCGCCCAACGGGGCAAATCCCAGCGTAATTCCGAGCACAAAATGACATAACCATGTAAACCGCTTTGTATAAGAGTATAAAACCACAAAAAAGACTGCAATCGGCAGCAGTTTCATGGAAAGTACGTTCAAATGATACGTCGCCCAGAATAAAAGCCCGAAAGAAGCGACAATATAAATAATTACTTCCAAATTACTGATAAGTCCAGCCGGTAGGGCTCTGCCCGCCGTACGCGGGTTTCTGGCATCAATGTTCTTATCAATTAAACGGTTTAAAGACATGGCAGCAGTCCGGGCACCTACCATCGCTACGGTAATCCACCAAATTTGCCACCAGGTTGGTAAAGCGCCTGTTTCTACAATAGCTCCAAGCAAGGTACCCATAAAAGCAAAAGGAAGGGCGAATAAAGTATGTTCGAACTTAATCATCTCAAGAAATGTTATAAATTTTTTCCACATGTACACCCATTCTTTCCTATTTTAGCATTTGCATAAATTCGATCAGTGCGCCGATATGCAATTGCTCAGTTCTTTTTAGGCCCTCTTCACTCCGATGTGCAAGGCTGCAATGCCTCCCGTTAACGGATAAGCCTCCACATTTTTTAGCCCAATCTCCCGGAAAATATCAGCGAGCTGTTTATGGTCCGGAAATTGTATTAACGAATCAGGCAGCCATTTATACTGTTCGTAACTTCTGGCTATAAGCTTACCTAGTAAAGGCAATAAATAGCGGAAATAAAAATAATAAATAGCTTTAAAAGGCTGCCAGGTTGGTTTGGATAGTTCTAATGAAACGACCAGGCCGCCAGGCTTGACCACTCTTTGCATTTCCCGAATGACCTGCTTCAAATCAGGAACATTACGCAAACCAAAACCAATCGTCGCGTAATCAAAAGAATTATCTTCAAAAGGCAGACTCATGGCATTACCCTGGACTAATTCAATTTGCTTGTCCAACCCAGCTTCACTGACTTTGTGGGCCCCGTACCGCAACATGTTATCGCTAAAATCCAGGCCCACAATGCGTCCGGTACCGCTGGCCTTTGCCAGGCTGATCGTCCAATCACCTGTGCCGCAGCACAGATCAACGGCCGTCTCCCCGGGCTTCACATTCATTTTTTTCATGGTAAACTTCCGCCAGGCTTTGTGCCTGCGGAAGCTGAGCAAATCATTCATAAAATCATACTTCGGGGCAATCCTTTCAAAAACGGAGTGCACAAACTTTTCTTTTTTGGTCTCCATGCCGAATCTCCTTACATTTCTTCCAAAATTTTCGGTTTAGACAAAAATCTATGAAAGGGTTCGCTTATATGAAATAATTCGCTGGCCAGTTTTTCGGAATCCAGCGTTTTCATTTTGGCGTACAGCTGTTTCCACTGAACCACAAATTGTTCATATAATTGTGAGGGGACACCGTATTTGTGTATGAGCGATCTGATTTTGACAGGGTCTTTCTCTTCGGTTTGCAGTTGTTTCCGCTCATCCTTGGAACCGTTCTGAATAATATGCCAATACGCCCAGCTTCCCGCAAATTCATCTACATGATCCGCTCTGAAAATTTCCTTAAACAAAACTTCACATCGTGTAAATCCCTCCAAAATATCCGGCCATACCCGATGATGCATTTCCTCCATCAAAGTTGCGAAAGATTGGAATAATACCGTTTTGATCCGCACAGTCTCAGAGATGTAATCTTCCGCCGTCAGTTTGAACTGCTTCACTTTCTGATAAAAGAGTACTTTCAGCCGGTTGACTTCACAAATAGACTGGGATATGCGCTTGATCAGTTCAATCTGTCCCGCTTCTGAGAGCAGGTTATAAAAATGTGAACTGAAATAATCCCCGGCCAGCACTTTCAATTGCCTGGAGCGTGAAGCCTTTTTTTCTTTTTTTTCATTGGTTACGGACACCAGATCATGCGTATCCAGACCGATCTGAACGAGTGAAGTCACTAAAGTAAACAGCTCTCCTGAGCTGGTAAGATTGGAATCCCCATTCAAAAAAGCATAGAGCAACCGCGTACGGAATTCGGGAAATTCCGGCAGGTTAGTATGCTTTTGAATCATATCATATTCCGTATATTTTTTCGCAATCTCTGGGATTCGATAAGAATTCATACATTGCCTCCGTAACTGTGCCAAAAATTCATGTTCCCTTTTTATCTAGTTAATTATAGCACATCCTGTTTAAAGAAGTACAAACACTTATAGGTTTAGATATCTCTTGATCCAAGTATCTGTGAAGATTAGAGATACCTTGCTCTGCAAGGATTCCCGGGCTGTTTCGGCACTCTGTGGAACCGGTAGTTCAACAGGCAGGGAATTGGCATTCTCTCTTGTAGCATCCATAGCAATCAGCAGTTGGGCGTTCGCTTGTTGATTATTTTCTGGGGAGTAATCCAAAACCCGCACAAGCACCCGGTTGATATTATCGGTATGTCCGGCCGCGTATTTGGCGATAGTATGTAAGTCCTGATAAACAGTTAGTTCATCTGCATATTTAGGCATATGTAGATCCAAAGACAGAATGGAGTGCGTGAGCTCCACTTTTCTGATCCTCAGTTGAACAGGCAGACGGACAATAAAATCCGGCAGATTCTGTTCGGTCATTTGCAGGGTACGGCCCTGGGACCAGCGGCTTTCCATACGTTCCGAAACATTGGCATCCAGCCACGGTATGATGTATAGCATCATGCATCCCATACCCGCTATCAAACAGGAATATATGAACCATCTCCGCATTTTCATCGTACTCTGACTCCTTGGCAGATTGGCTGAGCCTTCGGTAAATTTATTAAGTGGCTGTCTTACGTATCTTAAAAAGGCTCTCTACTCATTGTACAATGAAAAAAAGCAGGCTATGCCTGCAATTTAGGTACTTACTCCGTTTCGACATTTCCGAATTTCGTCATAATGGTTGCTTTCCCGCGTACTTTTACCGCCGATGTATGCTCGGTAAACTGGGCAATCATTACTTCTCCCTTGTCCAGTTTTTCCGTATGATGAAATCTGGTGTCCTGACCTCTCGTTAGGCCGATTACGTGAACTCCGTTTTCTTTAGCTTTTATAATAAAATATTCACCTTGACTATTTTCCATCATTTTCCCCCACAAGCAATGTAAATTGCCATATTGTTAACCTCTCTTTATGATGCTAAAAAAGCCAGAGAATGTCAACCGGATAAAGACATTTTGTGCGTTAATCTTCCGGATTCCGGTCCAGGTAAAGGCGGGTAACCTCAGTATAGTTTCCGGTTTTAATGTCTTCTTCAGAAGCCTTCTTTTCCAGTGGATCATGAGTATTCATGCCCGGTGCTATAGTCGGCTCTTTCTTCTTGTTCTTTTTTTCCTTATGCATATAAGCACACTCCTTTTCAGTTATGATGCCAACGTTAGAAGCAAATATACAAAAAGCCTCTTATTCGATTAGTAATCAAACAAGAGGCGTTAACCTTTTTATGTATTCCTGTACCGTCCTGACCACAGGATTACGATGCGGTCTAAGGACCTGAGTTACCGATCTGGCTTCGGGTTTGCTACAGCCACAATCTTCGTTATTACGGCCAAGTGCCAAAAACGCCGCCACGACGGTAAAATGATAAATGGTCGGAGTAACAGGATTTGAACCTGCGACCTCACCCACCCCAAGGGTGCGCGCTACCAGACTGCGCCATACCCCGACTTTCCATAGCCATTATAATGAACAATGTGTGTATCTGTCAACTCTTAGAAGGGCAATATTTTCAAATAAACCTGCAAATAACAGAAAAGACCGTGCCTTGAAAAAAGGAAACGGTCTTCGGTTTCCGTCCTTGCGAAGGACGGAAACATTTCTGCTTGCTATGTAAGACTAGCAATTATTGAATGCCTTCTTTCAAAGCTTTACCAGGTTTGAAAGCCGGAACTTTGCTTGCAGCGATTTCGATTTCTTCACCGGTTTGCGGGTTACGTCCTTTGCGTGCGGAACGTTCACGGACTTCGAAGTTACCAAAACCGACAAGTTGAACCTTGTCACCTTCTTTTAAAGCTTCAGCAATCGCCTCAAAAACAGCATCCACTGCTTTTGTAGCGTCTTTCTTGGAAAGCTCGGAGGCTTCTGCTACCTTAGCAATCAAATCAGATTTATTCATGCTATTTCACCTCCCCCCAAAAATTCTACTTATCTCTTATTTTCTTTCTTCACCGATTTAAGTGAATTTATACCTAAACTACGGAAAAACGTATGTCCCTTCTGGCCCTGAGTCTTCATGAACAGATTTATAGTAATATACGAAAGCTTTAATTTCAAGTCCTGCCCCATGATTTTTAACAATTTTCGTCTGAAATATGACAATTTCACTTTCTTATCAAGGATATTCAAACAAAAAACACCCGGGCCGGGTGTTTTCATAGGCTCATTCATCCAAAACGCAATTACCTGTTATAATATGATCGCAATAAGCCCTCCGGAGCCTTCATTGATAATACGCCCCAAAGTCTCCTGAAGTTTGTATCTTGCATTGTCCGGCATCATGGCAAGTTTACCTTGAATGCCTTCCCTGACTATGGAATGCAGGGAGCGCCCAAAAATATCGGAATCCCAGATCTTAAGCGGATTCTCCTCAAAATCTTGCATAAGGTAACGGACCAGCTCTTCACTTTGCTTCTCTGTTCCAATAATCGGCGAGAATTCCGATTCCACATCGACACGGATCATATGAATGGAAGGTGCTGTAGCTTTGAGACGGACCCCGAAACGCGATCCCTGTCTGATAAGTTCCGGTTCATCCAGAGCCATTTCGGCAAGTGTTGGAGGCGCAATACCGTAACCGGTTGTTTTCACCATTTCCAGCGCTTCCGCAAATTGATCATATTCCCGCTTGGCATGGGTGAACTCCTGCATCAGCTGGAGCAGATGGTCTTTCCCCCTGATTTCCACTCCTACCACTTCCATCAGGATCTTATCGTACAGTTCATCGGGGGCATAAAGGTCAATTTCAGCAACCCCCTGTCCCATATCCATTCCGGCGAGAGCGGCTCTTTCAATAAATTCATACTCAGAAAATTGCCCGACAACCCGGTCTACATCGCGAAGACGGCGAATGTCCTGAACGGTATCCCTTACCGAATCCTCGAAGTGAGAGCGAAGCCAGTGTTTTTCCTGCAGGACCATTACCCAGCTCGGCAGGTTGACATTAACTTCGTGAACCGGGAATTCGTAAAGAACTTCGCGCAGCACGGAGGTCATTTCATCTTCCCCCATGTTGGCTACACTCATAGTAACTACCGGTATGTCGTATTTTTCTTGAAGTTCACTTCTAAGCTCTTGTGCAGGTTCACTATTCGGTTTTTGCGAATTGACAATGACAATGAACGGCTTACCAACTTCCTTGAGTTCTGCAATCACCCGTTCCTCGGCAAGCACATAAGAAGAGCGTGGGATGTCGGAAATAGTTCCATCTGTCGTGATTACGACTCCAAGAGTAGAATGCTCCTGAATGACTTTGCGTGTTCCGATCTCGGCAGCTTCCTGAAAAGGAATCGGTTCATCAAACCATGGTGTTGAGATCATTCTGGGCCCATTCTCATCCTCGTAACCTTTGGCCCCCTCTACCGCATAACCTACACAATCAACCAAACGCACATTAACATTCAGCCCTTCAGCGACCGATATTTGCACAGCATTATTCGGTACAAACTTGGGTTCCGTCGTCATGATGGTCCGGCCTGCTGCACTTTGCGGCAGTTCATCCGTTGCCCGGATACGGTCAGATTCGCTTTGTATGTTCGGCAGTACAACCGATTCCATAAAGCGTTTGATAAAAGTCGATTTCCCCGTACGAACCGCTCCAACGACCCCCAGGTATATATCCCCGCCAGTTCGCTCTGCAATGTCCTTAAAGATATCCACTTTCTCCAATGAGATCCCCTCCTACAGGTTGTTAAATGAAGCAAGAGCCACAATACGATTCAATCAGGCTTTCCTTATGATCCGTATGCGGGCAACCCTCGTACATTCATTTGGACTAGTAAAAATATATGTACGGTTGCTAGAAATATGCTTTGATACATCCAATTCATAAAACTGCTGATAATTCTTATACCATCAGGTGTGTCTATGTCTTGCACCGTTTGAATGGAAATCGGAGTTATAAAATAGAGATCAAACTTATTGTTTTCTCCGTAGCATCCGGATAAAATGCCTTTAGGCCAATTCTAATTTTTCAAAACGTGGGGCTGTGCTGCCCTCATAAAACTATATGGGCTTTACAAGGATAATATGCCTATGCCGGACATCAATATTAAAAAAACCTTTCATCCCGAAGGAAAAAAGGCTGGATTTAAGCAAAGTTATTGATAAACAAAAATACAAAAACCGGACGAAAATGTCTTTGAATTTACCGCTGCAGATAAAAGGTTTTGGCTGGAGAGCGGACACCTTTCATTCAGACCGGAAGCAATATCTTTTGCCCCCTTTTATGGCGTTTCTTGAACCGGTTCCAGAACAGGCACAGGCTGTCCCTTCTCCCAATGGTAGGAAAACGACGGAACCGGAACAAAAGGTGTAGACTGAATCAATATCTCCCGTAAATCTTGTTTCGCTTCCAGCTTAGATGCAAGCTGCTGCTTTTCAATTTCTTTTGCCAAATCAGGAGCGATATCGATACCGACTTTTCCTGAATCATGGAGTACAAAACTTACGGTTTGATTCCGGTTAAACAGGCTTTTAAGCTGTGGATCTTTCATTCCCAACTGTATAAAATCCAAGTAATGGAACCCGTTGCTTACAGGTTCACCCTTGGGCAATTTTCCATTCTTTGTTTTATATCCCTCCACCTTAGCCTGTAACTCTTGTACGGTTTGGTATCCTTTGAGATCCATCAGACGGACTTCAGGCTTCTCTTCTACATGGATTAACACGTAGATATAGGTACCGCCGCTTTCAAACGCATTGGGTGGAAGAGTGGACATAAGTCCGCGTTCCTTCAATTTTTGAAAATCAATTACATACTTCTCATATAAAGGTGTCTCTATCTCGCTATTTTTGATAGGAAGCACACCCGTTTTTTCCCGATAGACATCCACAGCCTGCTGGACGACAGGGAGGTATTCCTGCAAATTCACGTTATTTTGCTTACGCATTTCATCAGGGTACAGACACCCGTTCAAAAGCAGGATGCAGCTAAGCGAAACAAACACTCCCCATCTTCTTAAGAAGTTCCCGGCTGTTGTCTTCCGCCTGTTTCTTTGGCCATTCCTGACTCTTACCATAGATCTTCTTCCTGTTCCTTACGTTGTTTTTCGAGTTGTGCCCGAACTGCGGCCTTTAGGGGATCTTCCGGAATAATTACCTCAGTGTTTCCTATTATTTTGGCCTGGCAAGATAAACGCGTTCCTTTGTCCGCTAAACTTCCCAATTTCCTTTTTTCCGGATCATTCGCCTTACTTAGTCCGCTTGGTTTTGTAACCTGTATCTTGCACATCAGACAGCCGGCCTTTCCTCCGCAGCGGGTGCGGATAACTACTCCCGCTTTGCGGGCAGCATCAAGCACAGAAGTACCCGGGCGTACTTCCACTACCTTTCCCTGTGGTTCGAATCGGATCGTATACAGTTTCATTTAAACTCCTACCTTTACTTCATTCATGGATGTACAGGAAGGCGGAGCAGGGATTCCACTTTCTTCAGATGGCCGGGGTCCCAATGGTTTCTGCTGATTAAGGACCTGAATGCCGGAATATGATCCCCGGGGTGCCTATTGATCTGTTCGGCTATAGGCTGATACCGGTCTGGACGGTTCCTCAGAATATTAAATAAAAATTCATGAGCCAGAGGCATCATACGTACTTCCGCCCCCCCTACAGCCACGGATTGGGCAATATGATCATATAAGAACCGTGATTCTACTTTATATATAGACCCTTCCGCTTGCACTTCAAAACCAGCGACCACTTCCGCTTGCATGTTTTCAATCGAGTAATGACTTAGTTCTGATCGGTATATCGGCGTTGTACTGAAAACAGGTTTATCTACCGCTATGTGCCGAAGAGCCTCATAAACCAGAAGCGCATCCTGCTCGTCTATATAAATATCAATATCTCTCGGTTCTCTGCCAATCTCTACGCGCTGAAGAAGGAGAGCGCAGCTTCCTCCGAGCAGCCACTTAGCCTCTGTGCGGCTCAAATCTTGAGACAGGCGGGAAACAACCGGAAGTATAGAGGTTGAATCTGTCACTTTTCCTCCATCACCTTTCCTTGCCCTCTGGATGTATGCAGCTTAAAACGCTAAAAAAAGAAATAAGGCTTATGTACGGCAATCAGGCGTCCTTCATCCTTTATAACAGCTTGACAAGCCAGACGGTATGCTTGTTCAATTTCCTCAGGTTCCAGTCTTAATTCCTCTGCTTCCGTGGAATCCTCAAGAAGTGCCGCCCCTTCCTGAATAAAACACCGGCAGCGGGCGCAGGTACCCCTTTTGCAATTATGACCCCAATCCATTTTATTCCGGATAGCCAGCTGCAGCAAAGTCTCCCCAGGAACCGGTTCAATATCTTTTTGCATGGCGCGTGTCTTTAGTGTAACCATATGGTGATGCCGCTCCTCCTTCTCAAACTGGTGTCCCCCCGCAGGAAACAGACAAAGTTTGACAATCTCACTTGATTATAGCATTAGGCGATTGCTTTGTGAATTGATGCAAGAATAGAAAAATCAGGCACAGACCCATTTTGGTCCACGCCTGCTTTTTTATCATCCTATCGTTAATTCCGGTTTATATTACTGTTTCCCCATCATCATGCTCATCAGGCTCTGAATGTTGTTCTCATCCAGCTTGCTGTTTTTTATTGCCGATATGATTTCATTTGTCGTCTTCTCGGACACTTCTACATGAACTAATGCTGAGACTTGCCTGATCAGCTCTCTGAGTTGCGCTTCATCCTTCATTGTAGAAGACTTAACTCCGCTCGCCAGCCTATTGATATCTTGGGAGCTTACGGATTTCCCAGTCTTTTTCTTTACGACATTCAACACATCTTTGGACATATCTTTACCTGCCATTCTGCCCCTCCTTACCTAGAAAGTGCATGTTGCACTAGCTTCTAAAGTAATGTATGAAGGCAGGCTTTAAAGGGTGTAGGCTAACTCATCCATTTGCGGGTATCCGGGCTCGCAATCTCCTCCAGCTCATGTGTCCTTACACGGCCCATGAGATCTCTTACTGCCTCTTCTGCATCCTTATCCTCAAAGAGAACGCGGTGGAGTTCAGCGGTTATCGGCATCGTTACCCCGTATTTGGCTGCCAGGGCATGAGCCGCTTTGGTTGTTTTCACTCCTTCAACAACCATGCTCATCTCTTCTAAGACCTTATCAAGGGGTTTGCCTTGAGCCAATAAGTACCCCGCCCTCCAATTTCTGCTATGTTGGCTGGTGCAAGTCACAACCAGGTCCCCGATTCCTGCAAGGCCGGCAAAGGTCATGGGATTGCCCCCATGGTTACCCCTAACCTGGCGATTTCAGCCAGACCGCGTGTAAGCAGGGCGGCTTTAGCATTATCCCCAAAGCGGAGACCATCGGAAAGTCCTGCCCCTAATGCGATGATGTTTTTCAAAGCTCCGCTCACCTCAACCCCGACGACATCAGGGTTTGTATACACACGGAAGTAAGCATCATTAATAAACAAATCCTGTGCGGCATCAGCTGCCTGAAGATTGCCTGAAGCCACTACTACAGTTGTTGGACATTTGTGAATAACCTCTTCCGCATGACTCGGCCCAGACAGGACTACGATGCGTTCAGGCTCCATCTGAGGAAGCTCTTCCGTAATAACCGTGGTCATTCTATGTAAAGTATCGGTTTCAAATCCTTTTGTCGCATGGATGATAAGTGTTTCGGGCTTAATGTACGGCCTAATCCGGGCCGTCACTTCCCTCATCCCGGAGGAAGGGACAACCAGTACGACGGCTTCGGAACCAGTGACAGCTTCCTGTAAAGAAGTTGTGGCAATAATCCGGGAAGAAAGCGTAACTCCTTTTAAGAACCGCTCATTCGTATGTTTGGTATTTATTTCTTTAACCTGCTGCTCATTGCGCGACCAAATCATGACATCGTGCCCATTATCGGCAAGTACGGAAGCAAGGGATGTTCCCCAGCTTCCTGCCACAATCACTGATACTTTTTTACTCAAAGTTAGTCCCCCTTACTGTGACGGCTGATGATAAAACAAGTACAAGGTTATTTGGAGCCAATTTTATTTTCCCTGCCTTGAATCAGCTTCACTATGTTTGTACGGTGGCGCACAAAGGCAAAAACGCAAACAATCAGACTGGCCCAAACAATCTCCGGCGGCCGCCCCATTCCCCAAACAAATAATGGAAGAAGTGTTGTAAACAATAGGGAACCGAGCGAAACATACCGGGTAAAAAAGATGGAAGCTATGGCTATTATGCCGGCATAAAGAGCCGGAAAGAAACAAAGAGTTGCCGTAACACCAATTGTAGTTGCGATTCCTTTGCCACCCCGGAAACCAAAATAAATAGGCCAGTTATGGCCAATAATGGCGGCTAGTCCACACCATACTGGTACCCACTCATGATCGTACGTATTTAGCCACTTACCGATCAAAACCGCAAAAATGGCCTTCAGTACATCCAGGGCAAGAACAGCAATAGCAGGTTTTTTCCCAAGTACCCGTAAAGTATTTGTAGCCCCCGCATTTCCGCTTCCGTGCTTGCGGATGTCGATGCCCCTTACCCATTTGCCGATCAAAAAGCTGAAACTGATTGAGCCAATAAAATAACTAATAATTATCGCTGCCGCTGCAAGCAATAAACCTCTCCCCTATTCCTGATCAGATTTTCTGCGAGTAAATAACCGGACTGGAGTTCCTTCAAAATCGAAAGCGGCCCGGATTTTATTCTCAAGGTACCGTTCATAGGAAAAATGCATCAAGTCAGGATCATTGACAAAGAACACAAAGCATGGAGGCTTAACCGAGACTTGGGTAGCATAATTAATGCGAAGTCTTCTCCCTTTATCAGTTGGCGGCGGATTGAAAATCACCGCATCCGATACTACGTCATTGAGTACATGGGTTTGTACTCTCATAGCATGCTTTTCGGCAACCCGGTCCACAATAGGCAGCAAACGGTGCAGTCTCTGATGTGTTTTGGCTGAAACAAAAGTAACCGGTGCGTAGGTCATAAACAGGAAGTGGTCACGGATATTCTGGGTAAACCGCTGCATCGTTTTGTCATCCTTTTCAACAACATCCCATTTGTTAACTACAAATAAAGCTGCTTTGCCTGCTTCATGTGCGTATCCGGCAATATGTTTATCCTGTTCAATAATACCTTCTTCCCCATTTAGAACAACCAATACCACATCTGCCCGTTCGATCGCTTTTAAGGCGCGCATGACACTGTATTTCTCTGTATTCTCATATACTTTCCCGCGTTTTCTCATGCCAGCCGTGTCAATGATGACATACTTCTGGCCATCTTTTTCAAACGGAGTATCAATCGCATCACGCGTTGTTCCCGCCTGGTCACTGACAATGACTCTTTCTTCTCCCAATATCGCATTAACAAGAGAAGATTTCCCTACATTCGGGCGGCCGATAAGAGCTACACGGATAACTTCTTCACCGTATTCTCCGTCCTCTTCTTCCGGAAAATGGCGGGAAGCCGCTTCGAGCAAGTCACCAATCCCTAGACCGTGTGCGCCGGAGATCGGGATTGGATCGCCAAAACCAAGACCGTAAAACTCGTAAATCTCGTCCTGCCGTTTAAGATTATCGACTTTATTGACGGCCAGAACAACCGGTTTTCGGGAACGGTACAAGAGTTCGGCCACCTCTTCGTCAGACGGGGTCAGGCCGGATTTCGCATCCACCATAAATATAATGACGTCTGATTCTTCAATAGCCAGTTCGGCCTGAACCTTGACAGATTTCATAATATGGTCTTCCCCGTCAATTTCAATACCACCGGTATCGATAATACTGAATTCACGGTTCATCCATTCTCCTATTCCGTATAGACGGTCCCTCGTAACGCCCGGCCGGTCTTCCACAATAGCTAACCGGTCACCGATGATTTTATTAAAAATCGTGGATTTCCCAACGTTAGGTCGGCCCACAATTGCTATAATGGGTCTGCCCATTTCTTTCACTCCTCACAGTCGTACAAGCTACATATCTTCGGTTCGAATACATTCTACATCATAGCAAAAAAGAGGGGCCTTGGCTAATGTTTTGCTTCCATTCCCTAATGCCTGACCAGGATTATCGTCCCGTTCTTCAGATCATGCGCATTGGCATCAAGGATTTTTTCAAGTGTAAATGCAGTCTGTTGAAGTTCCTCTATATGCTGAACGACAAAACGGGGTGCTCCCCCTCCTGATACGGTATCCTTATGCAGTGTCACTACTGCCAAAATTTTCGTCATTCTGAACGACCTCCTGATTTATGCTGAGCCGATGATTCGGATGGAAGACGTACTGCACTTTCCAGGATAGGGACCTGCCTGACCGCTTCCGCCGCCTTCTCTTCATCTTTATCCTGGGGAAGAAGAAGAACTCCCAATATACCTGTTTCTAAATCCAGCTTGGCCATGGGAATCAGTGCCGGCTCGCCGGTATCCCGGTAAACCCCCAAAATGGTAGAGGCATCATGTAAAATAGCCTGCCGCTGCCCAATGTTGGCAATAGTGACCCGGCTGTTTTTATTCTTAGGCTTGATCAGCAGGCCAATGCTCTTTTTCTTGATAATCTCCCTTGAAGAGTCAAGGCCGACGTTCATAATATAAATGGAATCCACATACAAATCCGGGCCCTCGAGTCTGACTTCAACCGGAACCACGTCAGCAATATGGGCTAAACTTTTACCTGATTTCAACAGGTTGGCCGCCGCAAGAGCAGCGATCCCTACAGCTATTCCCCAGTACCAATGAAACATAATGCTGAACAGGGAAGCCATAAATGCTGTAAAGATCACAAGATAATTGCGTCCTTCAAACACCATGGCAATCCCTTCAATATAAGCTGCCCCCCTGGGGACCAGTTCCATGCTGTCAATCTGCATAAGGCTCTGCCGCTCCATATTCCTGACATCCCGGAATTGCTGGGCTGCGACCGTCAAAAATGTGACGGCTGTATAATCCTTATTCAGCAGAGCAGGAACGGCCACTGCCCCTAACCCTGCAGCAATTACACCAAGTGCCATATGAATAACCTTGCCGTGGGGATAAGTCGGGTACTGGCGGTAATCGGTCCTCAGCAGCTGAATTCTTGCCGTAACCCCGAACAGCACCCCAATAATAATGCCAACTATATAAGATTGATTAATCAACCAGCTAAACACTATTTGGCCCCCCGTTTCTTTTCCATCCACCCTGCTACTTTTTCCCGGCTTTCTTCCACCGCTTTTTGGATTAGAATACTGGTGACGCGTACTGTTACAACCGCTGCCCACCACATATCCCGAAAAGTGCCTCCTCCAATGATCTCCCCATTAAGCGGAATCCGTTCCCGAAATTTCCATAAATCAAGTATTATCAATATCAGGGTTAAGCAGCCAATCTGAGCAATAGGGTTGTATAAAGCTGCCGATGTCAGTAATCCAAGAAGTACCGCAGTGTCTATATATTCATTCCAGATAATAAAAAAAGGATCCTTTGTAATAATCCCTTCATATAAATAACCAATCACCGTGAGCAGTCCGCTCACAACCAGGACATGAATCCGGTTCATCTCAATATGAATGTTCAAGATACTTCCAATTCCCCAAACAGCGATGATAACAAAGCCTCCGGACAATCCTATATATTGACCTTCCCATGTAAACCAACCCAAGAGGCCATAACCCCATAAAAAAAGAAGCAGGCTCTTCTGTGAGCTGCTTCCATACAGGGTTTCTTTCCATCCGCTCGCATATAAAATAAGCGTGATTACATAAAGCAATCCTGCGAGATAACCTGAGTTCATGCAGTTCACCCTACCAGACATTAATCAAGAACAGGAGTTCTTGTACAAAATAAGAAAATATAAGAATCTTCTTAATTTTCTCCAGCGTAACGGCCAGATCCCGTAAGGACAAAGCCGTCTTTCGCTTTTGTCTTAGTATGGCAAAAGGATAGTTTTCTTACTCAGTTTCCTCGTCTTGCATAAGAAACGAAATCAATGCCTCTGGCTTTACACCACTCGGCAGTCCCCCCCGAAATTACAAGCGGAACCTCGGTCAGAGCGGGGATATTCTTTGCCACAAGGGCTGTCATAACAAGCTTAATCCCCCCTTCAAGCTCTTCTATGTATTGTATAAGGGAAGAAGTTCCTCTAGTCTTCAAAATATGGAGTAACCTTCCGGCCATCCCGACAGCAGAAGCCCCGAGCGATAATGCCTTTACTATATCCAGGCTGTTCCTAATTCCTCCTGAGGCAATAACTTGGCCTTTCGGGTAGACAGTCAGAGTTTCCAGAAGTGCAGTCGATGTCATCCCCCCCAATCGTTCAGCCAATCCAACTCTATATCTCTTCGGGCATTTTCAATCGCAGCAAAGTTGGTCCCTCCACTTCCCGCAACATCTACTATGCCGACACCGATTTCGTTGAGTCTAGCAGCACTTTCTTTCATAATACCGAAGCCCACTTCCTTCACTATAACGGGCACTCCTACACGGTCTATGATAGCAGATATGCGTTCCAGGGCCCCTTCGAAGCTGCGGTCACCCTCCGGCATGATCAGTTCCTGCATGACATTCAGGTGGATCTGCAGAGCATCTGCTTTCAGCATATCAACCGCTTCCTCTGCCTGTTCAGGTGTAGCTTCACTACCGAGATTGCTAATTATTATTCCGTCCGGATTCATTCTACGGACAACCTGATAGCTGGACCGCACTTCTTTGTTCTTAATGGCAGACATTTGCGATCCTACTGCCATAGCGAGCCTTTTTTCCCTAGATACTATTGCCAGTTCCCGGTTAATTTCTTCTGTTTCCAAGGCTCCTCCGGTCATTGCATTAATAAGAATCGGCGAGCTCAGTGTGAGATCGCCGATTCTGGTATCTAATACAATGGATTCTACCGAGGTGCCGGGAAGACAGTTATGGACAAATTTCAGATAGGCAAACCCTTGCTTGCCTGATTGGCCAAGTTCAAGCGCAAATTGGACATGTTCCATTTTACGCGACATGCGCATCCAGCTTCCTCCTTAACGAAGATCCAAAAGATCAGATTATTTTTTGAACTTGGAGAGTTTATCTCCAAAGCGCTCGCCTAGTGTCAAGGAAAGACCCTGATTGCTCAAAGAGACATTCTCATTGTTGGCCAGCTCTTTTTGGTGCGAAGCTTTCTCCGCTTTTGTAGCCGGCTCTGGAGCCTCTTCCGTTTCTTTAATGCTCAGGCTGATACGCTTTTCCGCCGCATTGATATCCAAAATCTTCACTTTAACCTCTTGTCCTTCTTTCAGGACTTCTTGCGGAGTGCCGATATGGCGGTGAGCAATCTGGGAAATGTGAACCAGACCTTCAACACCAGGAGTAATTTCAACAAAAGCACCGAAGGAAGCAAGACGCTTCACTGTTCCGTCAACAATGTCTCCAATGTTAAAGTTTTGTTCTACTTTGTCCCAAGGACCTTGTTCAGTAGCTTTAATGCTGAGGCTGACTTTATCATGCTCAGGGTCAACTTTCAATACTTTCACTTTTACTTTGTCGCCCTCTTTTACCACTTCAGACGGATGATCTACATGATGCCATGCCATTTCAGAGATATGAACAAGACCATCCAGTCCGCCGATATCCACGAAAGCTCCGAATTGAGTAAGGCGCTGGACAGTTCCTTCAAACACTTGGCCTACCTCAATGCTGTTTAAAATCTCTTTCTTTTTAGCTTCATATTCTTCATCCAACACATCTTTTTGGGATAGGATGACTTTATTTTTCTCCCGGTCTAGTTCTTTTACGCGCATACGAAGTGTACGGCCCTTGTAATCACTAAAGTCTTCAACAAATTGACGTTCCACCATGGAAGCCGGAATAAAACCGCGAACTCCTACATCCACGACAAGGCCGCCTTTTACTACTTCAGCCACAACAGCTTCCATGATAACTCTGTTTTCCATGTTTTCCTGGAGAACTTCCCAGGCCTTTTCACTATCAACAGCACGTTTGGAAAGGACCAGCTTTTCCTTGTTGTCATCAATTGTTACAACCTTGGCTTCCACCTCTTGGCCAACTTCCACCGCTTTATCGGCAGTATCCACTTGAACGGAGGACAGTTCTCGAACCGGAATAATGCCGTCATATTTATAGCCAATGTCAACGAAGGCTTGGTCCTGCTCAACCTTCACAATTTTTCCTTTCACAATGTCGCCTTTTTTTAAGGTTGCCACTTGGCTCATGGCTTCTTGAGCTTCCTGGCCTGCATCTTGTGCAGCTTGAGCTTCTTGGGATTTCATTTCTTCTGACATGGTATACCCTCCTTGTTAAAAACACATCCATAAATTGATATAGTAATCTGCGAAAAACGCAGGTTATCACAAAAATCACGATTAGTATAATTCTATTCAATCATTTCCATACCTGTCCAATCACACTTTGCGAGTCCTCTTTACGCTGAAGCAGAATGGGTTTGAATCAGATTGCGTATCTCCATCATGATCTTTTCCGTAGCTTTCTCCAAATCTTCGTTAGTTCCGCTTTCAAAAGGGGTCATATCCACAGCAGGACCATAAATAACCGTCATCTTACGAAACGGTTTGTAATTACCGATAATAGCTACAGGGATAACTGCGGCGCCTGATTTTACTGCAAACATGGCCGCCCCCTTTTTTCCCATCCCGGTGTTATTGCCGCGCGTGCCTTCCGGAAAAATGCCCATTACTTTTCCTTCACGCAGCAGCTTGATAGAAAGCTTGATCGTTTCCTTGCTTACACCCCCGCGTTTAACAGGGAAAGCATTCAGTTTTTTGATCAGCCAACCGAGGACAGGGATATTAAACAATTCTGCTTTGGCCATAAAGTGAACCTCCCTCTTAATCGGAACCCCGATGATGGGAGGATCTAAAGTGCTAATGTGATTGGAGCAAAGGAGTACTCCGCCGGTTGTTGGAATATGTTCAAGGCCTATCACCGTTAATCGGTAGAGAAGCTTGAAATAGCCGTAACAAACCGCTCTTGCAAACCGATAAAACATGGTCATTTCCCTCCGCCCACATTTGCTTTGCACAAATCGAGGATACGGTCTACAACCTGCTCAATACTTAGCTCTGTGCTGTCTAGTAACACGGCATCCTCAGCGCGGACTAAAGGGGAAATTTCCCTTTGTTCATCAAGTCGGTCCCGCCGGGCAATGTCTTCCACCAGCTGTTCAAAAGTGGTTTCCATTCCAGCTTCCTGCATTTCCTGAAGCCGGCGTTGTGCCCGTTTTTCTCTGCTAGCGGTCAGAAAAATCTTAACCTCGGCATCGGGAAGAACTTTCGTCCCGATATCTCTGCCATCCATGACTACTCCTTTTTGTGCGGCAAGCTCTTTTTGCATAGCAACCAGAACTTCCCGGACCGGTCCAATGCCGGAAACGGCAGAAACATAGAAGTTCACTTCCGGCTTGCGGATCTGATTGGTTACCGGATTGCCATCAACGAATACCTGCTGACCGTCTTCGTTAGGAATGAGTTCAATTTTTGTTTGTCTGGCCAATTCGATCACTGCTTCCGCCTGATCCGGAATCAGGTTCTGCTGGAGCATTTTCCAGGTAATCGCCCTGTACATGGCACCGGTGTCTACATAAACGAACCCAAGAGCATTAGCAACTAATCTGGCGATTGTACTTTTCCCCGCCCCAGCAGGTCCATCTATTGCAATATTAAATTTTTTCAAAACTGCGGTTCCTCCTAACAAGACCTTACGAACAAAAAAGCAGGCGTTGCCTGCTACACGTTGAAAATTATACCATACCTACAAGCCTGATGCAAAAGACAAAACTTATTTTGCGCCGCTTTTTAAGTCCCCGGTCAAGGAATAAGTAGAATAGGAAACCCCTTCCACAGACTCAATTCTGCTCAGAATCCGCCTTATATCCGGGATGAGAAGCATAGACTGTACGATAATTAACAAGGTCAAGAGAACTAAAATCATCCTCTTTAACCAAGTTTCAACATGAGTGGAGCAAACAATAAATTTCTGTTCGTAAGAAGATAATGGTTGTTTTTGCGATGCACGCCGCATCGGAGATCGCCCTCCCCTATGTAGGTTGATGCTAGTGTTTCCCCGACACGTCTTATTATGCGGCCTATTTTTTACGAAAATCAAGCTGTCTTTCAAAACAATATTGGATTAATTTTTGCCTATCACGGTCCGTAATCTCGATAAATCTCACCATGACTACTTTTTTGCCGCTTTCAGCTTCCCCAATACGTACGATCTCTCCTTGAAAAGGCAGGTGTTCAATTATACCGTTTTTGTAATGAACCAGCAGCCAACAAGATATTCTCTTCCCTTTATCCAAAGTCTCGTTCCGATCATAAACAAAGGCAATTCCCCCTCCACTCACATTGATTGTTTCGGTAACAAACCGGAAAACTCCATTATAATCAACGGCAACTTCAAGTTTGGCGGGAATACGGAGATAATTTCTGCGCTGCTTGCTTGTAATTTGGCCTTCTTCAGGTTTACTGATACCAATCATCCGGATTCCTTCTTCTTTATACCCGAGCACCTCAGATTGAAAGTAATGCTTGAGTCCTCCTTCTGTTACAAAACTCATGGAAAGCAAGTCTCCAAAATGCAATTTCTTATAGCATCCCGTTTCCATATTCATTGGAATCTCTATGTACAGCATCTCTTCATCTATGTCTGAAATACGCGATTTATAGTGTGATTTTGCTTCATTCACATCAAAAGATTCAATATGAAAAAAACAGTATCATTAATGGTTAGCAGCAAATTCATCACTCCTTTATCATACTTAAGACCTAACTATAAGTCCTATAGACGATTATATCACACCCTAAATCATACATAGATTCAAATTTTATACTAATGAATCAATTTCATAACTTAGATACCCATCCGAGTTGTATTATGAAATTGATTCTAATCATAAAGAGCGTTAATCAGTTCCAGAAATATTGGCACAAAAATAAGAGTTTGCCCCCTCATGAAGGACAAACTCTTATTTTTATTTTGAGGCTTCGACATCCTCTTTGCGAATTGTTTCAATTTTTTCTTCGGTTCCTAAATCACCATTAATATAAACCCGGTAGCTCTGGTCATTCATATTCCCGATAAATTCATAACACATCACGTCTTTATCGTTTTGATCCTTTATTACAGCCATTCCATCACTAACTACCTTAAGGTTTGAATTCAGCTTCTTCCTGGCTTCATCCAAAGATAATTTTGGTTTGGCAGGAATCTGATCTTTTTTGGAAAATACATAATCCGTAGTTTGCATTCCCGTCAATTCTCCATTGTCCAGAGCAACTGTTGTTACTAATTTTTGCGGATAATAAACAATATCATCTATTTTACGTGCAAAAGTGATATTTGCAGTGTTACCGTACTTGTCAAAGCTGACGGCCGTCATATTCGGGTAACCATGCTGATCCAAAAATTCATTAGCCTTATCCCTGGCTTCCCGGACACTGAGCTTCGTTTCTTTTACCTCCCGGGGCTTCATGAAATAAATCAATTCCCCGCCTTTTTTGGTAAAGTCCATCTGCAAAACACTTTCGCCACTCGCTCCCATGGCATTAGCACTGAGTGACTGATATTCGGAAGCATTCCCGTTTTCGTTTACTTTGATTTGTTCTGCCGGGAGACCCGAGAATTTCGCCGCTTTCTGCTGGATTTCCCCAGGCGTCATCTCTTTACCTGTCAGCACGCTAACATCACGCTTGGTGTGAAGGCTCATGGAAGTTACACCTGTTGAAAGTTCATTATAGTTACTTACCTTCTTGTCAACAGTTTGAAACCCGTCAATAATGGTGTTGTCCTCCGGCTGCTTATCAGAAGCCAGGGCCAGCTCAACATCCATCCAGCGCAAGCGGTTAGCGATGACTTTCCCCTGTACTCCACGAAGTTCATTTGATATTTCATTAGAGTGTTCATAAAGTGAACTAAGTGTTTTCATTTCTTCTTTCGACAGTGGTTTTTTGTTCAAATCACGAACAGCCGCTCCGTAGCTGAATTTTGCCAGTTTTGATAAAAATTCTTCAGTTTTATTAAACTCCATAAGTGAAAGCGGCAGCTGATTGATTTCATTCTGCGCTTCGCTCGTCAGTCTCCAAACGTTTACAAGACCCTTACGGTAAGAATCAGTGGATGCCGTATGAACAGCCAGGGCATTTCCCAGTTCACTTTTAAGCTTATCCATATGAAAGGACAAATCATGAAAGGCACGCTGATATTGATTTTCTGCCTTGATCAAAATTGAATTCTTCTCCTGATGTTCCGTGTACCCCCATACACCTGTGCCGATTAACGCGACAAGCAAAATAGGGAACATAACCATACTCAGTCTGCGGTACATATTTGGGTCGGCTCCTTTCCTTCGCCCTAAATTTTCTGTTAGTTTCCTCCGGGGAAAGAAACTTTATACGCCAGGACCCAAAACCAAGAAAAAACGGCTTAATCGACCTATTCAGGAACCTCTCCTCTTCTTAAAGAATGGAAATAAAACACAAAAAAGAGACCCCCTTCCTGGGATCTCTATTCAACCTGCTCTATGTCCAAATCAGTCTCATTATTGCACAAACATTGCTTAAAACCCGTTTCAATTTTTCCCTTTTCCAGTTTACCGCGCAATATAAACCGTTCTCCGCAATGCTTGCAGCGGATAGCTACCTTAACCCTATTGACGATCGACATAAGCTCCCTCCTACCGCCTGGATATTCCCCTCAAACCAGGGGGTATCTCCAGTATGGGCAAGTTCAGCTAATCTTAATCTCGTCATCATTCTTAATTACTCTAAATGGTGACCGGGCATTGGCCCGGTCCACCTTTGTAATGGTCCTTATCCAAAGGAAAATCATGAATGGGACCATAATCCAAACCCAGTTTTCCTTGGCCACAAGAAGAATATAATCAAACAACCCATGATAAAACATAGGGATCAACATGGACATCAGCATAAATTTACGTTCAGAATGAGCCATGAATTTGGCTTTGCCCATGTAATATCCCATGATCGCTCCGAATAGAGCATGTCCGGATACGGGCAGCAAAGCCCGGATTAGGAGACCCGAAAAGCTGGTTATATTAAAGATGGCGTAAAAAACATTCTCCAGGGTAGCATAACCCATGCTTACCGCAACAGAATAGACAATTCCGTCATAAGGCTCATCAAACGAATCATGGCGGTAAATCAGGTGGTAAACGACGAACCATTTGAGGAATTCTTCCAATCCCCCGGAAATAATAAAAGCAAAGGTAAAATGACTATCCCCAAGTTCCTGGGTCATGGCCCTTTGCAGAACCAATGAAGGGAATACAAGTAAAACACCGAATAAGAACAGTTTGAATACAAGATGAATCGGTTCGGAATCATATCTGTCTTTTAAATAAAAATAAGCAAGCAAAGAAAGTCCGGGAGCTATTGCAGCAACTAGAACGGCAAACATATAGGTAAGCTCCCCTTTCTTAGCGGTAATAAACGCTACATTATACCCAGCCTCTGAAACGAGCAGCCTCAGCCATTTTTCGAACGCCTACCATATAAGCTGCAAGCCTCATATCTACTTTCCGGGTACTATGAATAGTATAGACATTTTCAAACGCATTTTCCAATACCTCTTGAAGTTTGGAATGAACTTCATTTTCTGTCCAGTAATATCCCTGGTTGTTCTGTACCCATTCAAAATAGGAAACAACAACTCCTCCGGAGCTGGCCAGAACATCAGGAACAAGTAAGGTTCCTCTTTCCGTCAAAACTTTGGTAGCTTCAAGAGTAGTAGGCCCGTTCGCAGCTTCCACTACAATTCCGGCTTTAATCCTGTGGGCATTTTCCATTGTAATCTGGTTTTCAATAGCAGCCGGAACGAGAATATCGCATTCCTGTTCCAGGATTTCTTTGTTCGTCAGGGTATTCTTGAATAGCTTGGTTACCGTACCGAAAGAATCACGGCGGTCAAGCAAATATTCAATGTCCAGTCCTTCAGGGTTGTATAACCCCCCGTGTACATCCGAAATACCCACTACTTTTGCACCGGTATCGTGCATAAATTTTGCCAGATAGCTTCCCGCATTACCGAAACCTTGAATAATGACACGTGCATCTTTTAATTTAATACCACGTTTATCCAAAGCCTTGTTGATCATGATAGTGACCCCCTTGGCTGTCGCGGTTTCGCGGCCATGGGAACCGCCTAACACAAGGGGTTTACCTGTGATAAATCCGGGTGCATCAAACTCCCTGATGCGGCTGTATTCATCCATCATCCATGCCATAATTTGCGAGTTAGTCATCACGTCCGGAGCCGGAATATCTTTATTTGGCCCAACCATCTGGCTGATGGCCCGCACATAACCGCGGCTCAGCCGTTCCAATTCCCTGAAAGACATGTTGCGCGGATCACAGATAATTCCGCCTTTTCCCCCGCCATAAGGCAAATCTACGATGCCGCATTTCAGGCTCATCCATATCGAAAGCGCTTTAACTTCATCTTCATTAACATCCGGATGAAAACGGACTCCCCCCTTGGTAGGACCAACAGCATCATTATGCTGGGCACGGTAACCTGTAAAAACTTTGGTATTGCCATCATCCATACGGACTGGTATACGAACCGTTAGTAAGCGCAGCGGCTCTCTTAATAAATCAAACATCTCATCTGAATACCCAAGCCGCTTAAGGGCTTGTTCGATTACAACTTGCGTCGAGAGAAACACATTCAAATTTTCTGTGTTAGCCATTGATACCACCCCATCTAATTTGTTGTTGTACACAAAAGGCGCACTAAAATAAAGCACCTAACAGAAAACAAAACTTTTTCGTTAGATGCTTTATTATTATATTGAAGGTGCACATCTCGAACCATCATTCCAATGTTTATTTGAAATGCCGGCACAGCAGATTCACTGCATCGGATTCCATAACTTTCTTGCCGTATTCTTCCAGAACTGCTGCAGTTATAGAACTCGCTTCCCCATATTCAGACAAGATTGCAATGAATGTATGATACTGCTGCTCTTCGAGGTCCACCGATTCAAGCTGTAAAATCCATTTTTCTTGATATGAATATAGCGTTCCTCCCTCTTCAAGTAAAGGCTGAACTGCTTTTGCCGCCTGCACGACATCTTCGAAATCACGAAATGCAAAGGAAATAACGTCAGTTTGTTCCAGTGTAACTTCCATCTCATAAACTTCGTCCGGTTCATGCATATCGAACATATCGTTCGAAGGGGACAGCATATCCATCTTTCCTCTTGTAACGATGACAACCATACCCTGGGCAGGCAAAGCAAATACTTCGACTGCCAAAGGTCCGGATGGGTCGAAGCCAAGCTCTGAATAGGCCTGATCCATCATTTCGCTAAAGAGCTCATGCACCTTCGGAATTTCTCTCCACATATCATCCTTCTGAATGCCCCGCTCCGTTAAATCATCGAACGTAAGGAAAATCCGTATCTTATCCTGGCTCAATCTTTCTATTTTCATGACAGGATCCTCCTTTGCCTGACACCTTAATTTCTTTTATAAGCTATGAACAGATTTTGAAAAAGTGTGTGCAAACAAACAGAGCTTGTTTGGTGTCATTTCCTTTATTATACCATGTTATCACTAAATTGTTAGTCCTGAACGCAAGAAAAATAAAAAAGCACGGATGCCTACAGGCAAGGCGTCCCGTGCTTCTTTACTTTCATCTTATCCATGTTCATAAATTAAGAGTAAACAGGCGTCTTCGGTTTTTGGGCTTCACTCATAATTTCATCGACAACGGTTTTGATTTCAGGATTTTTTGCAATGATATCTTGGACTCTTTGTTTATCCATGGCATTTGATGTTCTTATGCTCTGCTTACCGGCGGAAGCAGCTTCTTTGCCTGCTGTCCCGATCATATTTTCCATCGCATTCCCGGTTGAATTGAACATTGCCATCATCTTGCCGCGGTTTCGTCTTCTGAAGAACATAAATACGGCCGTCCCGATTGCCCCCCAAAACAAAAGTGAACCAAGTCTCATGATATTCCCTCCAATTCTTAAATAGGATGACATCCATTTATAGCTTGTTCTTCCGTTTAAGACGATATTCACATAATGGGGAGGGAAAGGATGGAGACAAACAGCTTAGAAGTGATTCCACCTCTAAATAAGTCGACTTTCATACGCCAAAAAAACGATTCCCGCTTCATCGGCAACGGAACTTATGGTTCTGCGGTACACTGTATCCCCCAATAAGCAAGACCAATAACGAGCAAAATGAACATAAACAAAAGGATCTGATAAAAAATTTTGGCCACCTTCCCTTTTTGTGAAGGATGTACACTGCTGCGGGGCGGCAAAAAATGAGAGTCTTTTACTTCATCCAATTGATCTTTCATTGACATGCGCTCTCTGGTTTTTTTCGATCTCGCCAATATGTTCATTCCTCCTTGCTGTAGCGAAGCAAACAACCCATGATAAAGTCAATCACAAAATGTGCCAAAATTGGTGTCCACAAAGACCCTGTTTGTTCATAGACAAGACCTAATCCGTAACTGATAAGAAAAACAAGCCCCGTAGGAATCCAATGTCTTAAATACCGGACATGGATAACCGTAAATAGTAAAGCTGTCCAATAAGCTCCCAGATAATACTGAATTCCTCCACGGAAAAGAAGCTCTTCTGAGAAAGAGACTATGAGACAAATCAAAGCAATGTGCCAAAGGGGCCTGCGGGCAAAAAGCTTATTATTGATTCCCCCGTCATCCGTATATTCTGCCGGAACATAATTTGAGATGACGATATCCAGACAAACAGCAAAAAGGGCCAGATATAGTCCGTACCCTGCTATGGACAAGCCGGGCTCTAGAGTGAACAAACTTGAAAGACTTCTGGGCTGGAACCAAAAAAATAATCCGCCCAGCAGTAAAATGCCTGCTTGGGTAATGTAAAGATTTAAGAGCAGAACACGGTCGCCGATCTCGCTAATGTCCACCTTGGTAGTCAGTTTAAATCGCTTTACCCTCTTCTTCATCTCTGCTTCCTTCCTGATATTAATCATATTGAAAGCCTCGAAGACCGGAGACCGCGGCCATCCCGCCTCTTACATTTATCACCCTCTTTTTCCCCTGCCGGAGCAAAAAGCGGCAGACCATTTCACTTCGCACACCATGTGCGCATATGACGTATACCTCCCGGTCTTCCGGTATCTCATCCAGGTGCTCAGGAATTGTTTGCATGGGCATTAAACGTGGTTCTTCCAAATGATAATAAGACCATTCTTCCGGTTCCCTTGCATCCAGAATAAGAACTTCCTTCAACAATCCCTGGTCCAGTTGGTGCAAAAAATCTTCTGGTGCAATATGATCCATATTCAGCCTCCGTGGTGAGTAAAAATCACTAATTTGTTTCTTAGGGTACCTGAAAAAAACGGCAACTTCAAGCATAGCCATTGCATTCTTTCGGTAAGATGCTTTAAAATAAGAAAGGTTACGTACATAGTTACCGGCATATCAAAAAACCAATCTTATGATACAAATAAAAGGAGGCAACCATACATGTCTAATCTGGTTGTGGAAGCATTTATTGAAATACCTACAGGCAGTCAGAACAAATATGAATTTGACAAAGAGAGAAATGTATTCGTTCTGGACCGCGTACTTTATTCTCCTATGTTTTATCCTGCAGAATACGGTTATCTGGAAAACACTCTCGCTTTGGACGGAGATCCGCTGGACATTCTGGTTCTGTCCACCTTTCCGACATTCCCTGGATGTGTGATCGAGTCCCGTGTGGTTGGTGTGCTTGTCATGTCCGATGACAAAGGCCAGGACGAGAAATTGTTGGCTGTTCCAGTAAATGACCCCCGCTGGAATCATGTTCAATCTTTGAACGACGTACCTGAACATACACGTAAAGAAATCTCTCACTTTTTCCAAGTATATAAAGACCTGGAAAACAAAACAACAAAAATCGAAGGCTGGAAAGATGCAGACTTTGCGAAACAGCTTTACGAAGATTGCCTGAAGCGCTATAAAGAACAATAATCCGGCAAGCTAAATTATTCATCAGCTTTGCGGATGAATATTTCAGTTCCTAAAGATGAAGGAAATTAAAAGGGTGACCTATCATTTCTAAATCTTTTTTTGCAGACTGGGGATTGACATAATTTGGACCTCATGATAGAGTAAATTCAAATTATTCCACAGTAAAGCGTTGACGGAGCCAAGTATAAGTATAGGCCTTTCAGAGAGCCGGTGGGTGGTGGAAATCGGCAGGGTAAATTATACGGAGCACTCCAGAGCACTGGGCTGAACATTTTATGAAAATAGGCGCAGTCGGTTAGAACCCGTTACCGTTCCTGGTCTTTAAACAAAAGACCGCAGAGGCTGTATGTGTGAGCATACAGTAAATTAGGGTGGTACCACGATGAACGAACTCTCGTCCCTTTATACGGCATCCGTATGAAGGTTGGGAGTTTTTTATATGGTAGGAGGAGGAGAAGAGAACATGTTCAAAGTTCTAATTTCGGATCCCATCAGCGATATGGGAATCCAAAAGCTTTACGACGCAACTGATGTTGAAGTAGTGAAACAAACCGGATTATCCGAGGATGAACTTGTTGCACTTATCGGTGATTTTGATGCTTTGCTTGTACGTAGCCAGACGAAAGTTACAGACCGGATTATGGAGGCGGCCCCCCGCCTGAAAGTTATCGGACGTGCAGGAGTTGGGGTTGATAATATCGATCTGGAAGCTGCGACAAAGCGGGGAATTGTCGTTATTAATGCGCCCGATGGAAATACCATCGCAACCTGTGAGCACACTTTTGCCATGATCATGGCTGTTGCCCGCAATATTCCTCAAGCTTACAAAAAGACCATCAGCGGCGAATGGGACCGCAAATCTTTCCTTGGTGTTGAGTTGCGGAACAAAACACTTGGCGTAATCGGAATGGGACGAATCGGAAGTGAAGTGGCCAAGCGAGCCAAAGCCTTCGGTATGGAAGTAATCGGGTATGACCCTTTTCTCTCCGAAGACCGTGCTGAGAAATTGGGTGTTAAATTAGGTACAGTTGACGAAATTGCTTCCGGATCCGATTTTATAACCGTCCATACTCCTTTGACAAAAGAAACCCGTCATATTCTGGGTCCAGGCCAGTTTGCTATTATGAAAAAAGGAGTACGCATCGTTAACTGTGCACGGGGTGGCATTGTGGATGAAGAAGCACTCGTAGAGGCTATTAAGGCCGGGACAGTTGGCGGAGCCGCCTTCGATGTATTTGAACATGAACCTCCTGCTGCGGATCATCCGTTCCTGAATCATCCTAATATCATCGTCACGCCTCATTTGGGTGCTTCTACCGTTGAAGCCCAAGAAAATGTGGCGATCGATGTCTCGGAAGAAGTGCTTCACATTTTACGGAATGAGCCGTTCAAAAATGCTGTGAATATGCCCCCGGTACCAGCAAGTGTCATGAGAAAGCTGCAGCCTTATTTTCAGTTAGGTGAAAAAATCGGCAAGATGCTTGGCGAAATGCTCCAGGATGCTGTTAAAGAAATTACCATCCATTATTCGGGTGATGTAGCCGATACGGATACTTCCCCGCTTACACGCTATATTGTAAAAGGCATTTTTGAGCAGCAGCTGGAAGGGGTTAATGTAGTTAATGCCATGCATTTAACAAAATCCCGTGGAATCCGCATTCTGGAGCAAAAATCTTCAGATGCTAACACCTTTACCAACCTGGTAACCGTTAGTGTAAAAACAGGTAAAAAGGTCAAAATGCTGGCTGGAACACTGCTTGCAGGTTATGGGGAACGAATCGTCCGAATTGACCGGTTCCCAGTTGATTTCGCACCTGACGGCCATATTTTACTTGTATCACATAACGATAAACCTGGAATTATCGGGAAAGTGGGAACACTCCTCGGCACGAAAGATTTCAATATCGCCACCATGCAGGTCGGACGTGAAATCATTGGAGGTTCAGCTATTATGGTTTTGACCATTGACCGTCCGGTCTCCCAGGATGTGCTCGACCAATTTGTCCGCCTGCCGGAAATTGTAAACGTACGCGCTCTCACTCTATAATAATTCATAAATAAGTCCGGGAGTAAAGTTGTTTAACGTGTTTCACGACAAACAACTTTACTCCCTTTTTTTCTACAGTATGCCGGCCGTTTCGCCAGCATACACCTGATATGTTTACTTTACCTAATCTTCCCGAGCCGGACGGTACTTCGGCAAAAAAATAGAGAAGGTTGTACCTTTGCCCAGTATGCTTTGTACCTGTACCTTACCATCGTGGGCATCGATGATATTCTTTACAATAGCCAGCCCCAATCCGGTACCACCACTCGCTCCTCTTGTCCGTGCCTTATCGGCTTTATAAAACCGTTCAAACACATACGGAACATCTTCTGCGGGTATCCCCTGCCCCTCATCCTCTACTTCAATCAGGACCGCTTCTTCCTGATTGTACATAGAAAGTTCCGCGCGCAAAGTCACGGACATATGGGGATGAGTATGGCGGAATGCATTGTCCAGCAAGTTTGTAAGAACCTGTTCCAGACGGTCCTCGTCTCCCTCTATTACCAGGTGATTCCCTTCGGGAAGTTCACAGATTAACCTGATTTCCCTTTCCTTCGCCAACCCCGAAAATTTACGCTGAATACGCTGGAATAGGGTGTTTACATCTAATTCCCGGAAAGTCATGCTCATATGGCCAGCTTCCATTTTTGCTAAATCCAGCAGATCCTTAACAAGTCTTCCCATTCGCAGTGATTCGTCATGAATCACTTGAGCCAGTTCCTTTCTCTCATCCGGTGTTCCCGCAATATCATCGATAAGAGCTTCGCTATAGCCCTGTACCATGGAAAGAGGCGTCCTCAGTTCATGAGACACATTCGCCACAAAATCTTTCCGAAGCTTATCCATACGGTGTTCTTCCGTTACATCCCGAAGTACAGCTACGGCTCCAACTACCTGGTTTTGTCCGTATAATGGCGTCATTACTACAGACCATACTTCATTCTGCACATGGAGTTTAGTAAATGTTTCTTTAGCTTCCGTGATTACATAATCAAAAAGCCGCTGCAAGGGATCTGGAAGCGTTAACGGATGGGATAACTGGCTATCGGAATCCAAAATGGCTGTAGATGCATTACGGTTCCAGTCAATCTTGCCCCAATCCTTGATAATTTTCTGTCCCTGCGGATTCGTGAGCATCACATTGCCATCAGCATCCAAAGATATCACTGCATCTGTCATACTTCTCAGTACGCTGGACATCTGCTCCTTCTGATGACTGAGTACCCGGATTGTTTCTTCCAGCTGCCCGCCCATACGGTTAAAAGTCTTCGCCAGTTCCCCGATTTCGTCATTTGAAACAATAGGCACCTTAGTAGTATAATTCCCGCGGGAAATCTGGGCGGCAGCTTTACGGAGGCGGTGCAATGGCTGGGTAATCCGGTAAAACAGGAACAAGGCAAAAAAAGTGGTCATAAGAAATCCGATCATGGCTACATATACAAACAAACGTATGACCACTTGCTGAGTATCCTCGGATGTACTCAAAGACTGATAGAGGATAAAAGCCCCACCATCCGGAGTTTTAAGCGGTACCGCTACAGCCACATACTGGCTTCCCGTAGCTACCCTGCCGTTAACATGCTTGGGCACCTTGCTTAACAATTTTTTTCCTTCAAACACCTGCTTCAGCTCATCCTCACTAAAAAAGTCAGTGGCATGAAAAGAGGCCAGCTTATTGTTCGGGTTCTCTGGTAGAGTAAGCTCTTTCATGTTCTTCGTTACCACAATAAAGCTGGCATCCTGGTAGCCGAGCAGTTGGTTAGCAAATTCAAAATATTCTTTGTCATGAACATGCTGGGAGGCTCCGTCTGCAAATTCAACGGCCATTTTGCTCAGCCGGTCGGTTTGATCCGTCGCCTGATAAAAATACTCCTGAATGAATTGTACGAGAAAGAATCCGAGTATTAACAGCACGAAAGCGACTAACGCCATGATTGTTAACCAAAGCTTCCCAACTACGGTTCTGAAAATAAACACGTTATTTCGGTACCTCAAGCTTGTATCCGACACCCCATACTGTCGTTATCATGACTGCAGCCTCGGGAGATACTTTGTTCAATTTTTCCCTGAGCCGTTTCACATGGGTATCTACTGTCCGAAGATCTCCAAAAAATTCATAATTCCAAACATCCTTCAACAATTCTTCCCTGGAAAATACTTTATCCGGAGAAACCGCCAGATAATGCAGAAGCTCATATTCTTTTGGCGTAAGCGCTACCTCTTGTCCGCCTGCCGTTACACGGTGCGCATCATGCTCAATTACAAGATGAGGGAACACGATATTGTTGCTTGAATTGCTGTCTTTGGACAAGAAAGCCGTCGCTGATGAACGGCGTAAAATCGCCTTAACCCTATATATCACTTCCCGTGGACTAAAAGGTTTCACTACGTAATCATCTGCCCCAACCTCAAAGCCGTGCACCCGATTCGTTTCTTCCCCTTTAGCTGTCAGCATAATGACGGGAGTTGTTTTAAACTGGCGCAGCCTTGCACACACTTCTGTCCCGTCCATACCGGGAAGCATGATATCAAGAAGGATCAGATCATAATCTTTATCCATGGCCAGCTTCAATGCCGTTTCCCCGTCTTGTGATTCTTCAATATCGTACCCTTCCTTCTCCAGGTACATCCGGAGCAAGCGCCGGATTCTTTCTTCGTCATCTACAACCAGAATGCTCGAACTCTGTTCCATAGGGTTTCACATTCCCTTCCGATTTTAGTAATGCATTGGAGTATGAAACGGGCTTTTTACTCCATCTATAGATTATTATACACCTGCGTAAGAATGCAACCCTGCAATGATTAAATTCACTCCCACCAAGGTAAACATGACAATAATAAAGCCGACTACGGCGAGCCAGGATGATTTTTTTCCCTGCCAGCTTCTTGAAAGGCGAAGGTGCAGATAAGCCGCATAGAAGAGCCAGGTGATCAAGGCCCATACCTCTTTCGGATCCCAGCCCCAGAATCTTCCCCAGGCCTGATTGGCCCAAATCATCGCAAATATCAATCCTCCCAGAGTAAAGACCGGATATCCTATAGCAATGGACCTGTAGCTGATTTCATCAAGGTTCTCCGGATCCATTCCCTTTAACAGCGGAGAAATTTTCTCACTGATAGGCTTTCGGATAAACAAGCGTAAAAGACCATAAAGGACCGAACCTGCAAGAATAGACCAGACAATTGTATTTAATTTTCTTGCGGCCTTTTCTCCATTCATCCAGCCCGGAGCCTCAAGCAAAGGCTTTTCCATGCCAAGAAAGGCCTGCATTTGTACAGTTTCTGCCTTATGCGGCTGAATTAGCGGTGGCATTGAATATTTGGTTTCCACTTGTTTTGGTTCTTTATTTATGACAATTTCATGTTTAAAAGAAGCCTGGTAGTGGGTAGCCGAGAAATAAAAAGTGGATATGATAAATCCGATAAGGACCACAATGATGTACATGACCAGCTCAAGCCATCTAACTTCCCGTTTGCTGGACGCGCTGCTTTTGCTAAAATCAACGGTCCGTATCAGATGCATGAGTCCTGCCGCAAAACCGATAGCAAAAAAAGCATCCCCTGCAGAAGCCATGGTGACATGAATGCTCAGCCAAATGCTTTTTAGGCTTGGAATCAGGGGCTGGACTTCATTCGGAAAAGCCATAGCATAGGCCAGAATCAGGATGCTGACCGGAATGGCAAAAGCACCAAGCACCACGGTCTTATATATCGCATAAAGGATCAGAAAAGCCGTTACGATCATCATCGCCAGAAAGGTCATAAACTCGAACATATTGCTTGTCGGAATATGTCCCGCAACTACCCAGCGGGTAAAGAAAAAACCTAAGTGACAGGCATAACCGACCCATGTTACCCATAGAGAGACACGGGACCATTTCCGTACATGATCTTCCGGATTTCGTTTTCTCCACTTCTTTCCTGTGATGGATAGCACAAACAAAAGAAAAGATAGGCAGTATACTAAAAAAGCAGAGAGCAGCAAGATCATACTTATTTTACTGAGGGTCATTTCCGGTTTCCTCCTCTATCCAGCCGTTTATCATCTTCCAGTTTGATTCCATTCTGCGAAAGAGCGGAAGCGGATTCTTTGCGAATGGCATACCAGTTTTTATTGATATGGGCTCCAAGCAGCAGTTTACGTCCGTCGATCCGGATCCAGATACGCCGGTGCTGCCAATAAAAACCCATCACTAAACCGATCATGGAGATGGCGGCTCCCACCCAGATAAAAGGAAGCGCTCTGTCCATGCGGATATTAAGTGAAGAGACGAACTCAGACAGATGAACCTTATCCATGGAATCGACAGACAGCTCAAACCGTTTACCAAGCTCTCCATTCAGATCATCTTGGCGGAACCGGATTTTATCACTTTGCTTGGGAAAATACATAAAGTTCTCACCATTTTCGGTAATGCCCGGACCATTCAATTGGAAAATAAAAGCAGGAGCCTTAGGTTCATTGGATTTTGTAACGGGCTGGCCTTTATTATCTAAGCCGAACTCCGGAAAATAGGCTTTAAGCTGTAAAGTATAAGGACCAATTTTATATTGTTTTTCAGGGTTTTGCATTTTCAAGTCAAAACTGCCTATTTGTTCTCCGGTCTGTTTGTTAACCAGTGAAGGAGTAACTGAAATCAGAACCGGGTCCATTTCGTAGCTGTATTGGTAGGCCTTTATCCCTTGATAATTAAGGGGATGATTCACCATAATATTATGGCTCGTAACTTGCTCCAAAACCGGCTCTTGTCCCGGATCATCGCAGCGGTCCGTACATTTATACAGTACAGCTTTTGTTTCGAAACTTTTTGGAAGCGTTTGTCCCTCATCCTTCATTTTCTGTGTAAGTTCATTTTCATCATAAAAGTCAACCGTAAATTTTTCATTTTTTAAATAATAGGAAGTATTGGGAATCAGCTTGGTCTCTCCTTCCCTGATTTGTATGTATTGGTCCATTTGCCATCCGGGCAGACCTCTCATTAAAACCGCGAGCAAAAAAATGATCAAGCCGATATGATTTATGTATGGCCCCCAACGGCTGAACCGGTTCTTCTCGGCAAGCAGAGCCGTTCCATCGATGTTGACACGATAATGTTTCTTTTTTAGTGTTTGTCCCATTTGACGGATCCAATCTTCGGCAGATATCCCCGCCGGCAGTTCCTGTTCCAAACTGATCCGCTGACGGCTGATAAAACTGGGATGCTTGCGCACCTGCTGTTTGTTTAGCGCCTTATAAAGGGGAAGAACACGATCCAGGCTGCAGATAACCAAAGACGTGCCAATCATGAACAGCAGCGTGACAAACCACCACGACTGATAAGTATGCGATAATCCCAGTTTGTAATAAAGCTCCCCTGTCCATCCGTAGGTATCCTTATAATAGGTGACCGGATCTATACTAAGGAAAGAGTCCTCCTGAGGATAAATGGAGCCTAAAGCAGCTCCGATTAAGGTAATGATAATCAAATAAATGGCTACTCTTACCGAAGAAAAAAAACTCCAAACCTTAATGACTACATTCCGGTCCTTGCGCTGTGAGCGGCGGACGGCTCCGTCATACCGCATTTCAAGAATGCCGCCTGAATCCTCGTACTCCTCAGTCGGTTTTCCGCAGGATTCACAAAGAACCGTTCCCACAGGATTCTGATGGCCGCATTCGCATTTTGTGTTCTGAATCATGATGGGAACCTCCCTTATTGAGTGGTTAATGAAGTCAGCCTATCATTTATATACGCATCGTCCATGCCGCCAATTTTAATCTCCCGTATATTTCCTTTGGAATCAACAAAAAACGTAGTAGGATATTGGGTCACCTGGTATAATTTGCGGACTTGATCCGTTGCGTCCAATAAAATAGGCAGATCTTTGGTGAACGGTTTCCTATACGTTTTCTCTGAATTGGCCTTGCTATTGTCGATAAAGTTCTGGATGGTTACTTCGCTTTCACCAAGATTAACCGCCAAAACCTCTACACCTTTCTCACTCCACTGCTGGTACTGATGCATAATGGCAGGCATCTCTTCCTTGCAAGGTTCACAAAATGTGCCCCAAAAATTTATCATAAGGGCTTTTCCTTTAAAGTCGGCAAGCTCATGTGTTCGGCCGTCTATCCCGGCAAGTTTAAAGTTTGGGGCCTGGTCTCCTGCTGTCAGCGCTTTCTTCTCTTTGCCCGAGGAAAGGTTGCTGTAAATAGTAAATACGCCTATAACGAGTACAACCGCCAAAATACCGATTTGTATCCATTTCCGGTTTTTGCCCATCTTTTTTATCACCTTCTATTTTTTGGCATACTACATTCCATTATAACGAAAAAAAAGGCCGTCGATTATTGGCCTTTTTGAACTTTATGTGACTGTGAAGCCTCATTCAGGAGAGCCTGTACTTCTTCTTTCCGCATTCTCCGGAACTTCCCTCTGGGCAGCCCGACAAGCGGGATGGAACCGAATTTCACCCTTTTGAGCCTCGTGACCGGATAACCTACGGCTTCAAACATACGCCGGACCTGACGGTTTTTTCCTTCGTAGATTGTTATCGAAATGACCGACTGCTTCTTATCGGGATCTATATCATGGTACTCCACTTCGGCAGGGGCAGTCATGCCATCCTCAAGTTTCACTCCTTCGCGCAGCTTTTCCAAAACAGAACCGTGTGGAACTCCTTTTACCGTTGCGTGATAAGTTTTGGACACATGATGTCTCGGATGGGTTACCATGTTGGCAAATTCCCCGTCGTTTGTCAAAATAAGCAATCCTTCTGTATCATAATCAAGGCGTCCGACAGGGTATACCCGTTCCTTTATTCCTTTAAGAAAATCACCTACGACACGCCGGCCCTCCGGGTCTGAGACACTCGTAATAACCCCTTTAGGCTTATTAAATAAAATATATATTTTCTCCTGATTTTGAATAGCTCGTCCATCCACTTTAATGACATCCTGGTGTGGATTCACTTTCACACCAAGCGTACTTACAACTTTATCGTTAACTTCCACTCGGCCTGCCAAAATGATCTCTTCGCATTTGCGACGAGAGGCCACTCCTGCTGCGGCAAGCACTTTCTGCAATCTTTCTTCCATTGGGACTCTTCACCTCTCCCTAATGATAACCGCCTGGTGAAGAAATCACAAGTTCCTCCCATGGAAACTTTTCACCGGGACAGGTACGGGTATGAGGATATATATGACCCGCATTAAAACCCATCCGATTGGACAGGGCCCCCATCAGCTTTTGAACCACAAACAGCTGCTCCTTCTGAGATGCTTTCAGCGGCAGGCCTCCGCTGAAATCCCCTTCCAGGCAGACATGAAGGAAACTGGGATCGGCCCTTTCCGGTGACAAGAGTACTGTACTGTCTTTGGTGACAAAAAAATCATACCCTTTCCCGTTAATACAAGGGCAGATTGAATGATGAAGTATGATCCCGACAATCTGCATAGGAGCACCTCTTTTTCCTGACTGTTTCTTCATTATATGAAGAGAGCGGGAAAAGAGGTGACTATCCAAATAGGTAAACATACCTTGTTATTAAGCGAATACCATATAACATACGATAATGGAAGCAATGAAACCGATAAGATCGGAAATTAACCCTACTTTAAGTGCATAGCCGGCCTTTCGAATACCTATGGCCCCGAAATAAACGGTAATTACATATAAAGTGGTGTCCGTACTTCCCTGTACCGTAGAAGCAATTCTGCCAATCATGGAGTCCGGACCAAATTGCTGGATCAAATCCGCCGTAAAGGCAAGGGAGCCCGCTCCTGTAATAGGGCGTAAAAAAGCAAGAGGCAGCACCTCTGTCGGGACACCTATACTTTCCATAAATGGCTTCATCCAACCGATCAATAAATCCATGGCTCCGGAGGCCCTGAAAACACTGATGGCCACCATCATCCCAACCAAATGGGGAATAATCTTGATGGCCGTATCAAACCCGTCCTTTGCTCCGTCTACAAACGATTCATATACAGGCACTTTGCGATAAGCTGCGTACAACGGAATAAATACGATCATAACAGGAATGGCCCAGGCCGAAATGACGGAGATCAGGGTATACATGATAGCTGCTCCTTTCTAGACAGATTTCTTCAAGGCTTTTTTCCGGTAGAATCTGTCTACGATGATGGCGGCAACCGTTGCAACAAAGGTAGCCATTAAAGTGCTTCCGACAATGTCAGCCGGATTTTTCGAGTGGAAATTCATGCGGATCGCAATCAATGTCGTTGGAATTAAAGTAATACTGGCCGTATTCAGGGCAAGTAGTGTACACATCGCTGGACTGGCCGTATCTTTTTCCGGATTAAGCTTTTGCAGCTCTTGCATCGCTCTGATTCCCATAGGTGTGGCGGCATTCCCAAGGCCTAATATGTTAGCGCTCATGTTGGACATAATATAACCGACAGCTGGATGATCTTTCGGGATGCTGGGGAATAAAAAGCGGACAATCGGGCGCAGGAGCACGGCCAGTTTCTTAAGAAGGCCTGAATCTTCGGTGATCTTCATGATTCCAAGCCAAAATACAAGTATACTGATCAAGCCGAAGCAAACGGTCACCCCGCTTTTTGCCCCGTCAAAAACAGCTTGGGTAACCACGTCTATTTTTCCTTGAACTGCGGCTACGGCAAATCCCGCTACCAGAAAAAATAACCAGATCCAGTTGACCATCAGACTTCACCTGCTTTCTCATAGTTATTCCATTCCCGAACCCAACATCATAAACAAGGAAGCTATTACGGTACGAAAAGCATCCGTTGCCTTGCTGAATGCTGACATATGGACTTCCGTCGGTTTATATTCGAAGACAGACTGCTCAGTTTTGTTCAATCCGGGACTTTCCGGTTCATACAACGGGATAGTGCCTATTGGATGATCCTCCCCAAGGTAAAAGGTAAGCAGGCCCCTTTCTCCGGTTCTATATTCCAGCGATTTCGGATCGTGGCTTACTACTTTACTGATCATCTGTTTTTGTTCATCACCATGGAAAGGGTAGGCAAAGGACCTGCCTGCTACCCAATTGGTGCCCGAGACCGTTTCCCCTTTTTGCAGGACCTGCTTCAAAGGATACGTCTCAAATCCATAATCCAGAAGCTTGGCATGATCAGCCCAATCGTTACCGTCATTTAAGGTCACGGCAGCCAGCTGCTGATTGCCGCGAGTAGCCGAGGAAACAAGGCATCTATAGGCGAGCTTGGTATAACCTGTTTTAACACCGTCAGCTCCTTCATACAGGTTGAGCATTTTATTTTTGTTTGACCAGGAGTAATCCCAGTTCGCGTTGGGATTCGGCGCTTTTTTCGTCTTTGTCTTGACAATGTCGCGGAAGACAGGATTTTTAAGGGCATAAGCCGTCAGCTTAGCCATATCGTTGGCGCTGGAATAATGTTTCATTTCCTTCCCATCATCCAGACCGGAAGGATTCGTAAAATGAGTATGGGCCATGCCCAGGAGACTGGCTTTTTCGTTCATCAGGTAAGCAAAGCCTTCGATACTTCCGCCGATATGTTCGGCTATAGTTATCGCAGCATCATTGCCCGAACGGAGCATCATACCATAAAGCAAATTATGAAGACTCATTTCTTCACCCAATTTCAAATAAAGAGACGACCCTTCTTTACCGGCCGCATTCTTGCCGACCTTCACCATATCTGATAAACGCCCTTGCTCAATCGCAATAATGGCTGTCATAATTTTGGTGGTGCTGGCAACGCGCATCTCTTTATCTCCGCTTTGTGAATATAAAATTCTACCGGAATGTACATCAATAAGCGCGGCAGCTTCAGCATGAGTGGAGATGGAAGCCGGAGCGGCAGCTGCATGCAAAGGAAGCAGTATGATACTTATCAGCAGCACGAATGTAAGTAATACTCTTTTATACATGGCTATCCTCCTACTCCTCAAATGTAGTCAGTACCGGATTTGTACATATATATGCTTGTCTGATTGGGATATGACCAAAACAGTATTTACAAAAATCCCGTGAAAGCGTATAATTAATATGGAAAACTAAATGATGCAAGTCTTGGAGGAGCCTGTTCACCACAGGCTCCTTTTTGCCTTTTTTAGCTTTTTCCGTTTGCAACATCAAGTAATAGACAGAACACAAGGAGTGATACCCTTTGCTAACCTGGATTGCCTTGGCTATCTTTTTAGTCACTTATACCATCATTATTTCCGAAAAAATTAACCGGGCAGTTATTGCCCTGCTGGGTGCCGCTTTAATGATCATCTTCGGTATCCTGGACGTCCATAAGGCCTTGGAGCATTACATAGAATGGACTACCATAGCCCTTCTTATCGGAATGATGATTCTGGTGGGGATCGCCAATAAAACGGGAGTATTTCAGTATGTTGCAATAAAAGCCGCCAAGATGGCAGGAGGAAAACCTATGAACATCCTTCTGATCCTGAGTACACTTACGGCAATTGGATCCGCCCTTTTGGATAATGTGACAACCGTATTGCTTATGGTCCCCGTCACCTTATCGATTACCAAAATCCTGCACGTGAATCCTGTACCTTTTTTAATCTCGGAAGTAATTGCTTCTAATATTGGCGGGACAGCCACATTGATCGGAGATCCTCCGAACATTATGATCGGTTCCGCTAACGAACATCTTACTTTTAATGCCTTTTTGCTGAATCTGGCCCCGATTACAATTATTATTATGGCCGTAACACTTGGTTTGCTGTATCTGATGTACCGTAAAGAACTAAAATTCAATGAGAAATATAAGCAAAAACTGATGGAACTGAAGGAGTCAGACTATATTCTCGATCGCAAGCTGATGACCAAGTCATTGATTGTACTTGGCTTTACTCTGCTTGGTTTTGTTCTTCATTCCGTCATTCATCTGGATGCATCTGTCATTGCGATCACCGGAGCCGTCGTACTGATGCTGATTGGTTTGAAGGAAGACCAGATTGAAGAGGCATTAGACACAGTGGAATGGGTGACAATCTTTTTCTTTGCAGGCCTGTTTACCTTAGTGGGAGGCCTGCAGGAAGTTGGGATTATCAACCGGCTTGCACAGGGAGTTCTTGAAATTACGGAGGGAAATATCAGCTTTGCCGCTCCTCTCATTTTATGGGGATCCGGAATTGCCTCAGCTACGATTGACAATATTCCATTTGTAGCCACGATGATTCCTCTTATTAAAGATATGGGCGTACAGCTCGGCCTCGCTGTAGATTCACCGCAGCTTAACGCTTTGTGGTGGTCGTTGGCGCTGGGGGCTTGTCTCGGTGGTAATGGGACGATAATTGGAGCTTCCGCCAACGTGATTGTAGCGGGGATTGCCAAGAAAGAAGGACACGGCTTTAGTTATCTGGAGTTCCTTAAAGTAGGGGCACCCATTATGATCGTATCTTTGTTCCTCTCTCATATTTATATTTATTTCCGCTATTTGATTTTCCTATAGGAACAAAAAACAGGGCAGAGTATTCTGCCCTCTGCCCTCCCCCTATACTACCGGAAAATCCCCTGATGTGTCATCTGTTTCGGCTTTGAAAAAACCGCCCTTCGTGGGCGGTTTTTTACTTTAGATCTGAATGTTTGGAGCGGTTGGCTCCGTTTTGATCGTGGCATTAACTTCGGTCCCCTGATCTTGGGGCTGAGTCGTCCCCGTCGCATTCTTACTCTTCATCATGTTTTGCAGCTTTTCTACAAACTGGGGAGC
>NZ_CP019687.1:3360000-3475000 GCF_002003265.1 Paenibacillus larvae subsp. larvae | reverse complement strand
CATGATCGGAAAAGTTACTCGGCTTGACGCTCCCGCATTGTCGGGAATAATAATACATCGCGGATGGAAGGAGCATTCGTCAACAGCATGATCAGACGGTCTACACCAATACCCAGCCCGCCTGTAGGAGGTAAGCCGTATTCTAAAGCGCGGATAAAGTCTTCGTCCATCATGTGCGCTTCATCATTACCTTGTTCACGTTCGCGAAGCTGGGCTTCGAACCGTTCCCGTTGATCAATCGGATCATTCAGCTCTGTAAACGCGTTAGCATGTTCACGCGCTACGATAAAGAGTTCGAAACGGTCAGTAAAGCGTGGATCTTCTTCATTCTTCTTCGCCAGTGGAGAAATGGCAACCGGATGACCATATACAAAAGTAGGCTGAATTAAGGTTTCTTCCACGAATGTCTCGAAGAATTGATTCACAATATGTCCAAATGTCATATTCGGCTCAACCGGTACATTGTGTTCTTTGGCCAGACGGTGAGCTTCTTCATCTGACATCTCTACACTAAAGTCAACACCAGTCACTTCTCGGACAGCCTCTACCATGGATACTCTTCTCCAAGCACCTGCCAGATTAACTTCTTTTCCTTGATATTCGATCGTAGTAGATCCCAATACTTCCTTGGCTATATGGGAAATCAGGTCTTCGGTTAGCTGCATGATATCCTTATAGTCCGCATAGGCTTCGTACAATTCAATCATTGTAAATTCCGGATTATGCCTGGTGGATACGCCCTCATTTCTATATACCCGCCCAATTTCATATACTTTTTCCAGGCCGCCCACGATTAGGCGCTTCAGATGAAGCTCAATGGCAATACGCATATACAATTGCATATCCAGCGCATTGTGATGAGTGATAAACGGCCGTGCGGAAGCCCCTCCCGCAATGGCATGAAGTGTCGGAGTTTCTACTTCCAGAAAACCTAGGGAGTCGAGATAACAGCGCATGGATTGAATAATCTTGGAACGCAGAATAAACGTCTTTTGGACGTCTTGATTCATAATTAAATCCACATAGCGCTGACGGTAGCGGAGCTCAACATCTTGAAGGCCATGGAATTTATCCGGTAGGGGGATGAGGGATTTCGTAAGAACTTCCAGATCTTTCACCTTAATGGAAGTCTCTCCTGTTTTTGTTTTAAATACGGTACCTTTGACCCCTATGATATCTCCGAGATCCAGCATCTCAAAGGCTTTATACTTGTCCTCTCCAACTGCATCCAGACGCACGTAAATCTGGATTTTTCCGGATATATCCTGAACATGGGCAAAGCTTGCTTTACCCATTCCTCTTTTTTGCATAATACGGCCGGCAACACTTACTTGAATACCCTGTTCATTCAATTCTTCCTTGCCTGTTTCCGCATATTTGCTCAGAATGTCACCGGCATAATCGGTTCTTTCATACTTTTTACCAAACGGATCAATCCCCAGTTCTCTCAGCTCATCCAATTTGCCACGGCGTATGGCGAGCAGTTCGTTCATTTCCAGCTCTTGGCTCATGCTTTCATCTCCTATGTTCCACGCAAAAAACGCTCTATTCTTAAAAGGAAAACTTGCTTCTTGAAAAAAAGCCCCCAAAGGAAGCTTTTCCCCATTTTCAATTAATCATAATCCATAATCCGCTTGTTACTTTTTAATATCGATAATTTCGTACTTAATGACTCCTGCAGGAACGTTTACATCTACGATGGCACCCTTTTGTTTACCCAGGATCGCTTTGCCTACAGGGCTTTCGTTCGAAATTTTGTTAAGAAAAGGATCGGATTCCGCAGTGCCTACAATGGTATATTCGACAGTATCTCCGAATTCCAGATCTTTCATTGTTACAGTTGAACCCACACTTACAGTGTCTGTATCGACGTCATCGCTATTAATAATGCGGGCATTGCGAAGCATTTTTTCCAGGGTGATGATACGGCCCTCAATAAAAGCCTGTTCATTTTTGGCATCCTCGTACTCTGAGTTTTCACTAATATCACCATAACCGATGGCCACTTTAATTCTCTCTGCGACCTCGCGCCGTTTCACAGACTTTAGATGATCCAGCTCATTTTCCAATTTGGATAAACCTTCTTGGGTAAGGATAACCTCTTTTTCACTCATTTCCAACCTATCTCCCGTCGTGTGAAAAATTTTCATATCGTTGAATCAAATCATTTTTGTAACCGCTCTAAAACCCTTCCGGCATGTTGATTCAAGAAGTATGAATTCACTTAATTTAATATATTATATCGCCCCCTTCCGCCAACAGAACCTGCTCACAAAAGGGGGAGATATATGGGTTTTGTATCAAAATTTATGTTTGACTCATCTGTACTTTGACTGATTATATTAAAACCTTTTTCAAATGTCAATGAAACCCAACATGAGCGGAATTTAATGAAGAATCGAATTTTCGGCAGACGCCGCATTTGCCTCCATGCTTTCTACCTGATTGGCGAAATCTGTAAGGATACGGACCATTTCATCCCGCGTAGTCTTCTCCATCACCTGATCTTTTACTCGGGCAGATCCCTTAAGCCCTTTTAAATACCAAGCGAGATGCTTACGCATTTCCTTAACCGCCACTTTTTCACCTTTAAGCTTGACCAATCTGTCCATGTGCAGAATGGCAATGCGCATTTTCTCCCGCACACCGGGCTCGGGAAGCAGTTCACCTTCCGTCAGATAATGGACTGTCCGGTAAAGCATCCAGGGATTTCCAAGCGCTCCCCTTCCGATCATAACCCCGTCGCAGCCGGTTTCTTCCAGCATACGTTTGGCATCTTCAGGAGTTACTACATCCCCGTTCCCGATTAACGGTATGGAGATGGATTGTTTTACCTCACGAATAATGTCCCAATTCGCCGTTCCAGTATAAAGCTGCTCGCGGGTACGGCCGTGTAAGCTGACGGCGCTTCCTCCCGCGCGCTCAACCGCCTGGGCATTCCGTACAGCATAAATATGTTCAGAATCCCACCCCATACGCATTTTAACTGTAACCGGCTTGCTTACTACTTCGACAACAGCTGATACCATCTCTTCGATTTTCTGCGGATCCAGCAACCACCGTGCTCCTGCATCACATTTGGTTACCTTCGGAACCGGGCATCCCATATTGATGTCAATAATGTCCGCGTTTGTATTCAAATCTACGTATTTCGCGGCAGCGACCAGCGTTTCTTTGTCCCCGCCAAATATTTGAAGGCTCAGCGGTTTCTCCCGCTCGTCCACATAGAGCATTTCCATGGTCCGGCTGTTTCCGTGAACAATGGCTTTGTCGCTGACCATCTCAGCACAGACGAGTCCGCAGCCGAATTCCTTGGCGATCAGCCGGAATGCAGGATTGCAGACACCCGCCATAGGTGCCAAAACCACGTTGTTGGGTGCAACGACGTTGCCTATTTTAAGCATGACTGCTAATTTCCTCCTTATCTCGCTGAGGTTACATGCAGCTCCTCAAGCTCAATTTTAAGCACATCCGAAATTTTTTGCAGAATCTTCAGGTCTGCGCTGCGGGTCCCCCGCTCAATGGAGCCCAAAACAGAAATGGATACTCCAATTTCATCAGCCAGTTCATTCTGGGTGTATCCCTTTAATTTGCGAAAAGCCCGGATTCTTTGAGCAACTGCGTCTTTTTCCATAGCGTAACGCCTTCCTTTCCTTCCAGTTTCTCCAACTGTTCTGTCAAGGATGCAAATAAAGCGTCTTGGCTGCGGTGAACAAGTTCTACTAGCGGTACCATCACAAAAGCCCGTTCTGTCATCCGGGGATGAGGAACGGTAAGTGTAGGTGTGTTTATCGATTCCCTGCCATACAGCAGCAAATCAAGGTCAATTGTTCTGGGTCCCCACCTGATTTCCCTGGTTCTACCCAACTCCTTCTCTATGGCCAGCAAGGTATCCAAAAGCGGTTCGGGCTCCAGGGAAGTATCCATTTGAATAACCATATTCAAAAATGAATCCTGATCCAAATATCCCACCGGTTCCGTCTCAAAAATACTGGAACTTGCGATGACGGAAATGTGAGGATGGCTGTCTAGCTTTGAAACGGCCTGCTGTAAAAAGGACTCCCGGTCTCCAAAATTGGAACCAAGGCCCACATAGGCTTCTACCACCTTTGGTTCCACCTCCTTCAGGCCTCTCTTTTCCGGGTTATCTCCACGGCCACACCTTCAAAATGAATATCAAAAGGCGGATGAGGTTTTGTTACCCGGACAGTCACTTCATGGATACTAGTATAAGTTTCTAAAACGCCAGATGCAATATGTTCTGCCAGTGTCTCAATCAGCTTAAATGTCTGCTTTTCGACAATAGCCTTTATGACTTCATACACTTCAGCGTAATTGACCGAATCTTCGACATTGTCGGTTTGCCCCGCTTTTCGCAGGTTAAGTAACATTTCCAAATCGACATAAAACCGCTGGCCCAACCTGTTTTCTTCGGAAAAAACACCGTGATTTCCATAAAATTCAACACCTTTCAGTGTCAGTTTATCCATGTTCGGTCCACTCCTTATGGTTCGCCATTTTATTTTTTATTTCGATGTTTCACAATGGCGTCCGTCATGTCGGCAACGCGTCTCATTTCTTTGACGTCATGTACCCTCATGATCTCGCACCCCTGGTAGATCCCCAACGTGACGGTGGCGGCCGTCCCTTCCACCACATCAGTGGGCGCAAGATCAAGAGTCTTCCATATCATGCTCTTTCTTGAAGTCCCAAGAAGAACAGGGTACCCCAACTGGCGGATCTCGGTCAAATAATTCATTAATTGCAAGTTATGCTCTCTGGTCTTGGCAAATCCGATTCCGGGGTCAAGAATAATCTGCTCATCCTTTACTCCAGCCTGTTTGGCAAGCCTTACCGTCTCCTTCAGATCACTAAGCACATCGTGTACAAAATCCGTATAGTCTATTTCTGTCCGATTGTGCATCAGTACAATCGGACAGCCATACCGGGCAGCGACCTCTGCCATCTCCGGCTCCTTTCGGGCTCCCCATACATCGTTGATAAGATGGGCTCCCGCCTCTAGGCATTGCCGGGCTACCTCAGCTTTATAAGTATCGACAGAAAGCGGAACGCTTACTTCTTTCGATAGCCGCTCAATAACAGGTATTATACGTCTGAGCTCCTCTTCCAGAGAAACCTCCTTAGAGTCCGGCCTCGTAGATTCCCCGCCTATATCGATGATGTCAGCCCCTTCCTCCACCATCTGCTTCGCCCTCAGAACGGCCTGATCCAGTTGAATGTAATTGCCCCCGTCGGAGAAAGAATCCGGCGTGACATTTAAAATCCCCATAATCAGTGTTCTTTCGCCAAATTCCAATTTTTTATCTTGATAGGCGATTGCTGTCACTCTTACTCACTTCCTGTCTGTTGATGATACATCTTCTGAAGCTGTTTTGTCATTATTCCCGCATCACCGGCCGACACCATATGACATTCACCAGTCGGCAGGTATAAACGGATAATCGGGACAATTCCCTGGATGGAATTGGTTATCAAAATTTCTTCTGCTTCCAGCAAATCGTGCCATGTATACAATCCCTCACAGACATTCATTCCCGCCTGTTCTGCAAGATTCATCACAAACCTGCGCGTAATTCCTGTCAAAATTCCCGTATCTGCCGAGGGAGTGTGGCAAGTTCCATCCAAAATAAAGAAGATGTTGTTTACAAGCCCTTCCGCTATATATCCTTCTTCCGTAAGCATCAGTCCCTCAGCATTCCGTGCCCAGGGATACTGACTCATCTCTTTTTTACCGAGAATGGTATTCATGTAATGCAAAGACTTATATCTTGCAAGTCCTTCAGGGGTATTCCTCGGCAGCTTGAGCAGCTGCAGTGATTTCCCCTCTTCTATTAATTTGCCGGTTAACGGCGGAAGCTGTTTTATATACATTATTTCGGTCGGATGACTGTAATTGGTGGAGGGAAGGCCCAGCATCTCTATACCTGCTGTAATTGTATAGCGAAAATACGCATCCTGCAGACGGTTCTTGTCCAACAAGAGTGAAATTTGCCGGTTTATTCTTTCGGCATCAGGTTCAAAATCAATCCCCAAATCCCGACAACCTTGTCGAAGCCTGTCCAAATGTTCATTCAGTAAAAATGGCATCCCTTTATAGGTACGGAAAGTTTCGAATAACCCCATTCCGTAGAGAAGGCCGTGATCATAAACGGAGACCACGGCTTCTTTTTCGTCACACAGGTGACCATTGACGCTTATATACATAGATGTTCCACTCCCAGTTTTGGCGGTCCGGTTCAAGAGGAGAAGTCTTTACCATGAAAGGGATCCTCCATTATACTTTCTCATATTTTAGAAAATTACGAAGCAATTGATGGCCATGATCTGTAATAATGGATTCCGGGTGAAACTGAACGCCTTCAATCGGGAACTCTTTGTGACGGAATCCCATGATCTCCCCTTCTTCCGTATATGCACTGATCTCCAGGCAATCCGGCAAGGATTCCTTTTTGACGATTAATGAATGATATCTGGTAGCTGTAAAAGGAGAAGGTAACCCTTCGAAAACCGTATGGCCATCATGAAAAACGGGGGAAGTTTTGCCGTGCATAAGCCGTTCAGCCCTTATAACCTCTCCGCCAAATACCTGTCCGATAGACTGGTGTCCAAGGCACACTCCCAAAATCGGAATGCGCCCTTTGAAATGCTCGATGACCTGCAGACTGATTCCCGCTTCATTAGGTGTACAAGGGCCGGGAGAGATGAGAAGATGATCGGGACTTAACCTTTCGATCTCTGTCACATCCGTTTGATCATTGCGTTTTACTATAATGTCTTCTCCCAATTCCCCCAGGTACTGTACCAGGTTGTAAGTAAATGAATCATAATTATCAATAACAAGAATCATCTCAACTTCCTCCTCTAATGGATATTTCATCCCTCTGCTAAACTCGGCTTTTCATTTTTTCGCTTACAGCAACAGCTTTCCACATGGCTTTGGCTTTGTTAAGAGATTCCACGTATTCCCGCTCCGGCACCGAATCAATAACAATCCCGGCTCCTGCTTGAACGTGTCCAAGCCCCCCGGCTGCAAGCAGTGTTCGTATAACAATATTAAATTCCATATTTCCGTTATAGTCAATCCATCCCATAGACCCTGTATAAGGCCCCGCCGGACCGGCTCCAACTCTTCAATAATTTCCATAGTGCGCACTTTTGGAGCTCCGGTAATCGTACCTCCCGGGAAAGTTGCGGCAATTACATCAAATGCATCCTTCCCCGGAGCTAGTTCACCGGTTACTTCCGATACGATATGCATGACATGGGAGTACTTCTCGATAACCATAAACTCGTCGACTTTTACGCTGCCGTAGCGCGAGATCCGTCCCAAATCATTTCTTTCCAAATCTACCAGCATGACATGTTCAGCCCGCTCTTTTTCATTGGCCAGAAGTTCTTCCGCAAGCGCATCATCCTCCTGCGAAGTCACTCCTCTTGGCCTGGTTCCGGCTATAGGCCTTGTCCGGAGCCTGCCCTCCTCTAACTGTACCAGCAGCTCCGGGGAGCCGGATATAAGGGCAAAGCTGCCGAACCGCATTAGTCCCATATAAGGAGAAGGATTAATGACTCTGAGTGACTCATAAATCTCCTCGGGCGGTGCCTCAAGCGGACAGGTTCCGCGTACGGATAAATTAACCTGGAATACATCCCCTTGACTGATATATTCCTGTACTCTGCGAACGGCATGAACAAAAGCCTTCTCGTCAAAGGCCGGACGAATGGGAAGTATGGAAGCCTCATCTGTCCCCCCGAGTAACTCTGTGCCGTCTCTTTGCAAAAATTTCGCCGGTTTCTTACTGCCAAATCCTCATTTACCTTTTCCACACTGCGCCAGAATTCAGTCATTTCCTCTGCGGCCCTTTGGGCTTTCCTGTATGTTTGATACAACAGTTCTTCCCTCTCATTTCCCTTTAACGGGCTATCTTGAGACCAGTATGAATGAACACAGGCATAAACCTCATTTTCTTGATGGTCCCATACCCAAATCCGGTCGTATAAGGCAAACATATATTCAGGAATAGGCAGATCGTCAGAGGCCAGATCTGGTATGTTCTCGATTGTACGGGCTACGTCATATCCCCAGAAACCTGCACACCCTCCGACAAACTTAGGCAGCCCTCCTATAGACGGGGAACGAAAAGGCTTTATCCATGCTTTTACTGCGTCAAGAGGGGAAGCGTTACCCTCAATCGTCTGCCAATTTCCTTCCCTATCCAGTTCTGATTCCTGAAATTTGAATCCTTTCCCCTGTATAGTTTTACAAGGGGCAAGCCCTAAAAGAGTATACCTTCCTCCTTTTCCACTCTCCAAAACAAAAGAAATGTTCCCGGTCTGTTCCCAGGCTTTTGTCCAAGTCAGAAGGTGTGAAACCTCTGCTTTAAAACGGACTGTGTACGGCAGCATTGTAAATCCTTCCGATACCCAACTGCGCCACTGGTCGATACTGATGATCAAAATCTTATCCCCTTTATGACAAGCCTTCATAGGCTACTGTAATATTGTCCATAAGTATACTTCATAGAAGGATAAATAAAAACCCCCAGCGTTAAGCTGGAGGCCAGACAGAAGGCTATCGTGAAAATGCCGAGCGGCGCCCTCAAACCTGACATAAGTCTGATTTCCGTTTTTGCTTCTATTATACATAGAAAATACATATAAAAATTTAATCAACATGCAGCTTTGAACTCTAGGCGCTCGAACCCAAGTGGGGATTGCATATTGAAAACTTAACCTATTCTTTTTTTATTCAAACATTCACCTATATCAAAAATTTAGGTTATGCATTTCCTCGGTAATTTATTCCTTTTTCGACATTTTGTTGGATAAAGGATGATTGTCGAAATTTCTTGAGCGCCAGACAGATAACCAAATTGATTTGTTCTTTGTTGACAAACAGGGACACGTGTAAATGTCATGTGGGTGGAAGAACCCAACCATGGCATCCGCCGATTACTTTATAGTCTGCGCTAGGATGAATTAATGTGCCCCAAAAAACTTCGAGAAAGTCAATACACAAGAGGATTGAGATACAGTACACGATGCCATGCGGAGTTTCGCTGTTTCAAGACATTTAAAACAAAATGGGCATTTATAGATGGCCTTAGAAAAAGTCCATTATAAACACCCTGTTAAGCACCTTAAAATTGACTTGTTGAGCCATTTCAAACCTTCTAAGTACTTTTTGCTTCCAATTTAACCATAATCCATTGGAGCCAAATTTGATTGATTTAATCGTCAAAGGAATATAATGGAGTACTCAAGTATCTTTCACCGTTGCTTGGAACTACCGCAACTACCCGCTTGCCTTCGCCTAGCTCCTTGGCAACCTGTAAAGCAGCATGTATAGCCGCTCCAGACGAGATTCCTCCCAGAATCCCCTCTTGCTTGGCTACTTGGCGGGAAGTAGCAAAGGCATCTTCGTTGTCCACTTGAATAATCTGATCATAGACTTCAGTATTTAAAATATCTGGAACAAATCCGGCTCCAATGCCCTGAATTTTATGAGGACCCGGTTTACCGCCCGACAATACAGGAGAAGCTGTAGGTTCTACCGCATAAACGCGGATTCCAGGAAAATGCTTTTTGAGCACTTCTCCAGTTCCGGTAATAGTCCCCCCCGTACCAACGCCGGCAATAAAAGCATCCAGCTTGCCATCATGCGCTTGGATAGCTTCTACAATCTCGGGGCCGGTAGTTCTGCGGTGTATGTCTACATTCGCCTGGTTTTTGAATTGCTGAGGCATGAAATAATGCGGATTTTCGGCAAGGAGTTCTTCCGCACGGCTGATAGCTCCCTTCATCCCCTCCGCTCCCGGAGTGAGAACAAGATCAGCTCCGTACGCCCGGAGCAGATTGCGGCGCTCCATGCTCATTGTATCCGGCATGACCAGAATAGCTTTATACCCTTTGGCGGCAGCTACCATAGCTAAGCCGATACCTGTATTTCCGCTGGTGGGTTCAATAATAGTCGCACCTGGCTTGAGATTCCCTTCCTTCTCAGCTGTTTCGATCATGCTGATGGCAATGCGGTCTTTCACACTTGCACCGGGGTTTTGAAATTCCAGTTTAACGTATATTTCCGCACTTCCTTCCGGAACTACCCGATTCAATCTTACCAAAGGTGTGTTCCCAATCAATTGCGTAATATTTTCCACTAGTCTAGCCATGCAATTTCCCCTCCTCAAAATGACCAAGCCCTTAATTTCCGAGTTGTTTGGTAGGTATTATTCTATTTTCATGTTATCAGCCGTTATAAAAAAAGTCAATCCCATTGCCAGTCTACGACTGGTAAGTAGGATCGACTATTTTGACGTTCCATTTTTCACGAAGCTTTTTGGAAAGGTCCTTAATAGACGGTGCCTTTTGAAGAGCAAGCTGTTTGCGTACCGTCTCCTTGATTGTCTGCTCATCTAGTCCGCCCTTGTCCTTGCTTTCCTGCAAGAACACAATCAGGTATCCTTCGTTGGTTTGCACCGGTTTGCTGATCTGACCGACTTTAAGATCTTTGGCCTGCTTCATCACCTGTTTATCCGTAAGCGGATCATCTTCCTTTACCCAGCCAAGATCCCCGCCGTTATTAGCGTAGTCGTCAATCGACCGGTCCCGGGCCAGCTTAGCAAAATCGTCGCCTTTGCTGAAAGCAGCAACTACCTTGTTCGCCTGCTCCCTGGTTTTTGTTGTAACCCGGCGAAGATGCATTTCCCTTTTTTTCGCATATTCCTCAGGATGAGCCTGGATGTAATCCTGAATTTCAGAATCAGAAACTTGAATGTCTTTGGTTGCAACTTTCTCCAGAAGCAGCTTGTAGTATACATCATCCTTTACTTCCTGCCTGCTCATGCCAAGCTGTTCCTTCATGGATTGGTAAAAAACTTCCTCACTCTCATAAGCCTGCATCATTACCTTCAGTTCTTTGTCAATATCCGCATCAGAAATCTGAAGGCCTGCAGACTGCGCCTCCATTTTGATAGCTTCCCTATCAAGCATCTGATTAAGCACAGAACTGCCGTAATGGGTTATCAAATTTTGTTCCAAATCACCTTTGCGAATCTTTGTTTTGCCTATTTCAGCTACCACCGTCCCGTTTCCGGAAGCCGCGCCGGTAAAACCAAAGATCACAAAACAAACCAAAACTACCACAGCCAGAGACAGTCCGCCAATGACCGCCCATAACAGTTTAATATTGCGCATGGCAATTCCCTCAACCCACTATTTGTTTAATGTATTCAACAATTCCTTTAATTCTTCTACGTTAAACTGATACTTTTCGTTGCAAAAATGACATACAATCTCTGCTCCCTCTTCTTCTATGAGGGATTTCAGCTCATCACGCCCCAGGCTGATCAAGGTGTTCTTCACTCTTTCACGGGAACAGAAACATTTGAAATACACGGGGGATTTCTCAAGGATTTGCACAGAAGGCAGAATATCGGCCAATATATCCTCGAGTGACTTGCCTTGATCCAATAATGTTGATATAGGAGGAACCCCTGCAAGCTGCTGCTCAATCTCGGTAATAGTCTGGTCGGAAAGTCCCGGAAGAAGTTGAATAATCCACCCTCCAGACGCTCGAACCGTATAATCCACGTCTACCAGTACACCTAGGGCGACGGCAGAAGGAGTTTGTTCGGATTTGGCAAAGTAGTACGTGAAATCCTCGGCCAATTCTCCTGAAACAATGGGAATGCTTCCCCTGTAAGGCTCTTTCAGCCCCAGATCCTTAATGATATACAAAAAACCGTCTGTTCCTACTGCGCCCGCTACATCCAGTTTATCGACCGCATTCAAAGGGAGATCTACAAGCGGTTCACTTACATATCCTCTTACTTCTCCCTTAGCGTTCGCATCCACCACAATCTGTCCAATCGGTCCTCCGCCTTTCACCTGAACCGTCAGCTTCTCTTCCCCTTTCAGCATTGCACCCATCATAAGGGCGGCTGCTGCAGTTCGGCCTAAAGCGGCGGTAGCTACGGGAGTAGTTCCATGTCTTTGTCGCATTTCTTCTGTCAGATGGGTCGTTTTCACGGCAAATGCCCGGACTTTACCATCCATAGCCGTACCGCGGATTAAATAGTCTTTCATGCTTCTACCTCATTTACAACTTTCGTCAGTTTTCTTTATTTTGCATTCTTTTCGTAAATAAAGCGTAGCCCTTCCAAGGTTAACAAGGGATTCACTACGGAAATAGTCCGGGATTCGCTGGCGATCATCTCGGCCAAACCACCGGTTGCTACTACTTCAGGGCTTGTGCCGTATTCTTCGATTATTCGTGAAACAATACCGTCCACCTGTCCCACATAACCATAAACGATGCCGGCCTGCATGGCGGAAATCGTATTTTTGCCGATTACGCTTTTAGGCTTTATCAGCTCAATGCGGGGCAGCTTGGCAGCGCGCTGGTATAGGGCTTCCGTAGAAATACCGATACCGGGTGCAATTGCACAACCCAAGAGCTGTCCGGACGCATCGATATAATCATAAGTTGTAGCTGTACCAAAGTCTACTATGATGCACGGTGCCCCATAAAGCTCCAAAGCCGCTACAGCATTGACAATCCGGTCTGCCCCCACTTCCTTGGGATTATCAACGCGAATGTTCAGGCCGGTTTTTATTCCAGGTCCTACTATGTAGGGAGCCCTATTTAAGTATTTTAAACAAAGTTCTTCAAGGACAAACATAAGTGGCGGGACGACCGAAGAAATAATTACGCCTTCGATTCGTTCGACGCTGATGCCCGCTAGGCGGAAGAGGTTGTAAATCAGGACTCCATATTCATCACTGGTTCCCGAACGGTTCGTGCTGATCCTCCAATTACGGTGTAAAGCACTCCCCTCGTATAGGCCAAGTACAATATTCGTATTTCCCACATCTACAACTAAAATCACTGGAGATCCCCTTTCCTGTTGTTCAAGTCCAGGCTGATATCCAGTGCAGGCACGGAATAGGTAAGCCTGCCGACAGAAATGACATCCACTCCGGTTTCCGCAACCTGCTTAATGGTTTCCAGACTGATGGATCCCGAAGCTTCCACTATAACATGGGGCAGTTCCCGCTTGACACGCTTTACCGCCTCTTTCATCCGGTCAGGTTTCATATTATCCAGCATGATGATGTCGGCCTTGGATTTAATTGCCTCCTCAAGCTGCTGCTCATTCTCCACTTCCACTTCAATTTTCATCGTATGGGGAATGGCATCTCTAGCGGATAGAATAGCCTGCTGAATACCCCCGGAGCCTTTTATATGATTATCTTTGATCATAACTGCATCATAAAGGCCGAATCGGTGATTGTGACCTCCGCCTACACGGACCGCATATTTTTCGAGAAGACGATGGCCCGGTGTTGTTTTTCGAGTATCGACAAGCCTAACAGGCAGCCCTTCCAAAGCATGAACAAATTGTCTGGTCCTTGTAGCTATTCCTGATAAACGCTGCAATAAATTTAAGCTGAGCCGCTCTCCCATTAAAAGGCTGCGGGTACTTCCCTTCACAACGGCGATAATTGTTCCCTTGGAAATGGATCGGCCCTCCGTCACTTGAGGCCTAAAGTCTAATTGAGAGTCTACTAGAGTAAAGACGGCACGGGCGACCTCTAACCCTGCAAGTATTCCGTCTTCTTTCACATGAATAATGCCTTCTGATTCATGTTGTTCAGGTATGGTGGACAAGGTGGTTATATCCCCGGTCCCCAGATCTTCCTCCAGCCACGTTTCCAGCAGAGGATATAATTTTCGCATATTCAATTGGGGTATAGCTTCAGACATTAGGAAAACACTCCTCCACTGCTTCCTTGCGTATAAACGAGATATGCTTAATCCAGGTATCGTTATGACTTTCTGGATAATCCCCACGGAAGTGCCCGCCTCTGCTTTCTTCTCTTTCCAATGCGGCTTGAGCTGTCAGAAGAGCACAGGTCAACAGGTTGGCAAATTCGTATTCTTCCCTCTTGGTAAGACTGCTTTCAAAAATAGGAAGCTGCCTCCTTAGCTCTTCCAAGGCTCTTAACAAGCCCACCTGTGAACGGGTAACCCCGACATACCGGACCATAATCTTTTGGAGTTTTAAACGGCGTTCCACCATAGGTTGCCTAGGTGCTTCTCTTCTTCTTTCCCGTATTTCCATGGGTGAAAAATCCGGTAAAGCCGAGTATTCCTTGATACGGCTTACAATCCGCCGTCCAAATACAATTGCTTCCGACAATGAATTGCTTGCCAGCCGGTTAGCCCCATGTACACCAGTGGAAGATACTTCCCCGCATGCGAACAGACGTTTAACCGTAGTTTCCCCGTAAATGTCTGTCTTCACCCCGCCCATCATATAATGGGCCGCCGGGGCAACCGGAATCCAATCTGAGGTTAGATCCAGGCCGTAATGAATACAGGTTTCATAGATACTAGGAAAACGTTGCCTGATAAAGCTTTCGGACATATGGGTAATATCCAGATATACAAAAGTGGAATTTGTTCTCTCCATTTCATTGACAATGGCTCTGGCCACAACATCACGCGGTGCAAGTTCCAATTGGGGGTGATAGAAATTCATGAACCGCTCCCCCCGTGTATTCCGCAAATATGCACCTTCCCCCCGAACAGCTTCGGAAATGAGAAAACGCGGTGCCCCGGGATAACAAAGCGCCGTTGGGTGAAACTGAATAAATTCCATATCCCGGATCTCGGCTCCGGCCCTGTATGCCATCCCAATGCCATCTCCTGTGGCAATATCCGGATTTGTTGTATAGCGGTATAACTGCCCGGCACCTCCGGAACATAAAACTGTTGCCTCCGCCTTGACAAATACTTTTGTACCGTCGGGCTTTTGTACCAGAGCCCCGTAGCATATACCTTCCCTAGTAACAAGATCAATCACAAAATGGGCATCCCACAGTTCAATGTAGGGAATTTGCCGGGCTTTCTCCGATAAAGCCCTAATAATTTCCGCTCCTGTAGCATCTCCATGAGCATGCAGGATTCTTCTCTGACTGTGAGCTCCTTCTCTGGTTAATGCCAGCTCGCCATTCTCCTCGTCAAACTGTGTTCCTAGACGAATCAGTTCCTGAATCCCTTCAGGTCCTTCATTGACGAGGATATCCACTGCTTCCCTAGAGCACAAGCCCGCCCCCGCAAAGAGGGTATCCTGTAAATGATACTCGGGAGAATCCTCGCTGGAAACAACGGCAGCTATTCCCCCTTGGGCATATCTGGTATTACTATCGAGCAGTGATTTCTTGGTAATCAGAAGTACGTTCTTGCTCTCGCTTGCCTGAATGGCAGCATAAAGCCCTGCAATACCCGCTCCAATAACCATAACATCGGTCTGAACCCAAGGGATTACAGAGAGGTTAAAATCCGTTAAATATCTGGGTATCATGTTTATCACCAGTCCCAAGAGAAAGAGTAGCGCATGCTACTTCACCTGTAACATGCGCTCTAAAGAAAGTCTGGCCTGATCGGCAATATGGGCAGGTACAAAGACCTCCGGCTGCATGGTTTCCAGACAGCGTGCCACCTTTTTCAAATTGTTGACTTTCATATTCGGGCAGACCAGATATTTAGTTGCAAAATGAAACGTTTTATGAGGGCTGTCAAGCCGGAGCTGATATCCTGTTCCATCTTCCGTACCTACGATAAACTCCTGACAACCGGACTCCCTGCAGTATTTGATAATGGCAGTTGTGCTTCCCACAAAATCCCCCATAGCTACAACCTCAGGGCGGCATTCGGGATGCACGACAAATTGGGCGTTCGGATGTTTGGCCTTCATGTCTTCTACATCTTTGACCGTCAGCATGTCATGGGTATTACAGTAGCCTTCCCAAATAATCATGTTTTTGTTTGTGAATTTTGATACATAATTGCCCAAATTTTTATCCGGTACCCATATTATTTCGCCGGTCTCCACTGATTCAATCACTTTAACCGCATTGGCAGAGGTACAACAAATATCGGTTTCCGCTTTAACATCAGCCGAGGTATTAATGTAGGCAACCACAGTAGCATGCGGGTGCTTACGCTTTAGCTCCTTGAGGCCCTCAACATTCACCATATCGGCCATAGGGCAGCCTGCGCGTTCATCCGGTATAATCACCTTTTTGTCCAGAGCCAGTATCTTGGCGCTCTCTCCCATGAAGTGAACACCACAGAAGACAATTATATCCGCATCTGTTTCTGCCGCTTTTTGTGCCAGCAAGAACGAATCTCCGCGAAAATCGGCAATATCCTGAATCTCATCCCGCTGATAGTAATGAGCTAGAATGATCGCATTCCGCTCTTTTTTTAGCTGTTTGATTCGTTCCTTCAATTCCTTCGTTTGCTCTGCTTTCCTTTGCAAAGCCAAGGCTTCCATAACCGGCTTCCTCCCCTAATTTGCAACCCGGCATTTCTCTCTCCGGCTTGAATGTTAATCATCCACGATTCAATGCTAAATATAAAGTTTACAATTAATTTACACAACCCCAGAGCCACTGTCAATTAGAAAAAACCGGACGGCACAAGGAGTGCGTCCGGTTCTTGGTCACAATTGCTTATTCATCTTTTTTATCTTTTTTGATATCTGGATTCTCCTCTTGGGCGGGTTGATCCTTTGTTTCTTCAGGATGTTCTTTATGGTTAGCCTCTTTGGACTCTTCCGGAGCTGAGATAGTTTCTTCATTGTTTTTTGCCAGCTCTTTGCTTTGTCTGGAAGCATCCTGCCCTTGAATGTTAACCTTTACATCATCAGGTTTTTCTTCAAGTTTACCATGTTCCAAAAGCTGAATAATTTCATCCTTATCAAGCTGCTCTTTCTCCAAGAGAGTTTGAGCAACCAGATGAACCTTGTCTTTATGCTCAGTCAAGATCTGCTTAGCACGGTCATAACATTCCAGTGTTATGCGCTGCATTTCCTGATCGATTTCGTAAGCGATGGCATCACTGTAATTTTGCTCGTGGCCGATATCCCGGCCCAGGAATACCTGTCCCTGAGTACTGCCGAATTGCATCGGTCCGAGTTTCTCACTCATACCGAATTCCATTACCATCTTACGGGCAATACCGGTAGCACGCTGGAAGTCACTGTAGGCTCCTGTTGCGATTTCTCCTATGAAAAGCTCCTCAGAAACACGTCCTGCGAGGAGTCCGGTAATTTTATCCAGAAGTTCCGATTTCGTATTCATCATACGGTCCTCGCCTTCTTTAGGCAGCATCATAACATAGCCGCCGGCGCGTCCCCGAGGAATAATCGTAACTTTATGAACCATATCGGCATTCTCCGCATAGTAACCTACGATAGCGTGGCCCGATTCGTGATAAGCCACGGTTTTCTTTTCTTGCTCGCTGATGATTCGGCTTTTCTTTTGAGTACCCACAATCACACGGTCGAACGCTTCTTCGATCTCGCTCATGGAAATATCTTTCCGATTACGCCTTGCGGCAATCAGAGCCGCTTCGTTAAGCAAATTCTCAAGGTCCGCACCAGTGAAACCGGTCGTATACCGGGCCAAAGAATCCAGCTTCACGTCATCGGCAATCGGCTTGTTACGGGAATGTACTTTCAGTACGGCTTCACGTCCTTTTACATCCGGACGGTCAACTGTTATCTGACGGTCAAAACGGCCCGGACGCAGGAGAGCAGGGTCAAGAATATCCGGTCTGTTCGTTGCCGCGACGATAATAATACCTTCGTTAGCCCCGAAACCATCCATTTCTACAAGTAATTGGTTAAGTGTTTGCTCACGCTCATCATGGCCGCCGCCAAGACCGGCTCCACGCTGGCGTCCTACCGCATCAATCTCGTCAATAAAGATGATACAAGGCGCGTTCTTTTTAGCATTTTCAAACAGGTCACGTACGCGGGATGCGCCCACACCGACAAACATTTCAACAAAGTCCGAACCGCTTATGCTGAAAAATGGTACACCGGCTTCTCCGGCTACGGCTCTGGCAAGCAGGGTTTTACCTGTTCCCGGAGGACCATTCAACAAAACCCCTTTCGGGATTCGGGCACCCACGGCAGAAAATTTGCGAGGGTCCTTAAGAAATTCAACGACTTCGACAAGCTCTTGTTTTTCTTCATCCGCACCGGCTACGTCCTGGAACGTAACCCGCTTCTTCTCTTCGTTATATAATCGGGCCCGGCTTTTGCCAAAGTTCATCACTTTGCCGCCCCCACCCTGGGCTTGATTCAACATGAAGAAGAATAAGATGAAAATAATCACAAATGGAACGATCCCGGTTAACAGGGTGAGCCATCCGCTATCCCCATCCATCTTCTGATACTCTTCCGTCTTGACGTCGCTTTCGGCGATCATCTGGAAAAGATTAGGATCTACTGGGGCACGAGTAATAAAGCTCTTCTTATCCTGACTTTGTGGATTTTTGTACTTACCTGTTACAAGATAAGTGTATCCATCCCATTTGAGGGTGACGGATTCCACGTTTTTGCTGGATAGCTCTTGACGGAATTGGGTATAGGATATTCCATCCTTTTGATCATTCTGGTTGCTTATAAAATGAACAATACCGACAGTAACCAGGAAAATAAGTAAATAAAAAGCGGTATTCCGGATAAAGCGATTCATCCGCTACCTCCTCTCACGGCACACTTTTATTATTTTACCACAGCATGTTTAAGCATCACAAGAAATGGCTCAACATACGGGTTGTGTAATGCTTAATTGGAATAGATCTCAGGCTTTAACACACCGATAAAAGGAAGGTTCCGATATTTTTCGGCATAATCCAGTCCATATCCCACAATAAAAGCATCATCAATTTTAAACCCGACATAATCAGGTTCCAAATCTACAGTTCTTCTGGCCGGTTTATTAAAAAGCGTAACTACGGAAACGGATTTTGCGTTTCTCCGCTTCAAAACATCAATTAAATAACTTAAAGTAAGTCCACTGTCTATAATATCTTCGACAATCAGAATGTCTCTGCCTTCCACGGATGTATCCAAATCTTTAATAATTTTTACAACGCCGGAAGATTTTGTTGAAGCTCCATAACTGGATACAGCCATAAAATCAATTTCCAGCGGTACGGTCATTTGTTTAACCAAATCCGCCATAAAAATAAAAGCGCCTTTCAGCACACAGATGACCAAAGGGTTCCGGCCCTTAAAATCTTCGGACAGCTTGCCCCCTAATTCTTTAATTTTTTCCTGAATTTGTTCTTCCGTAAAAAATACTTCTTGAATGTCGTTTAACAAGGATGTACCCCCTACTTTATAGTATGAAAACAAGTAAATTCACATTCTAACGAATGAACGGATCGCCAGAATGGAAACATTTCACCCGCAGCAGGCGCTTGGTTTCCGGGGTAACCAGAGCATGCCCAGAACGCCTCATACCGGGAATCCATAATATCTTGTCATCCGCATCTGTCAAGAGCGGAATACGGTCTCTCCGGCTTGGCGCAATCTTAGCATCAATGAACATATCTTTTACCTTTTTGGAGCCGTTTAAACCCAGTATTTCCATTCGGTCTCCATCCTTCCTGCTGCGAAGACACAAAGGCTTATTCAGCCCGTCCCAGTCGAAACACGCTTCATCGCGGCTGAAAGGGATATATGCGGAATCCGGTACATTAGAAATCAGCTCTTCCACAGTAAACTTTATCTGCAGACCCGATTCCGGGACAGATATATGTTCAGAGGACTGCTCCAATCGGACAAAATAGGAAAAACTCCTCGCCGCTTCCGTTTCCTTCTGAATGCGAATTGCCTCATACTCCCGGATAAAGAGTAACTCTTCAGGCAAATTCAAGCGGACGTTGGAGTGAGCATCCTGCAAAATCGCCAGACGAATTTGTTCCACGGTGATAAAATCAATTTTTTCCGCCTGTAAAGCAAGATAATTTAATATTAGTTTAATCACACGTCTTTGTAAAGCAAGATGCAGAGAAAGAAAGGCAGTCCGCCCAAAGGAATACGAATCCTTTTGGCATTTTACCAGCGAAGACATCTCACGCCTTGCTTGTTCATCCATATAATCATCTTCACCTTTTACCATTTCAGCCAGCCGGTTTAAAGCCTCGGGAAGATGTTCATTATAGGAAGAAAGAAAAGGAAGTACATCCAAGCGCACTTGATTGCGGAAATATTTGCGGGAATCGTTACTACTGTCCCGAAAAAAATGCAATTGATGTTCATGGCAGTAGCTTATTACCTCATTTTTGTATATACGAAGCATAGGCCGGACCAGTTCCACATTTTTTTCTTTTCTCTTGATAGGAATACCGGTAAGGCCGGAGAGGCCCGTCCCCCTGACTATTCTCATCAATACGGTTTCCGCCTGATCATCCGCGTGATGAGCGAGTGCTATTTTGTCCGCATTATATACATTTGCAATCTTATGTAAAAATTCGTATCTTTTTTCTCTTGCCGCCACCTGAGGATTCAGCGATGTCTCCCGAATATAGGCAGGAACGTCAATCACTCCGACTTCACAGGGTATACCAAGGCCGGATGCAAAGGACATCACATATTTTGCCTCTTCCGCGGACTCTTCTTTACGAAACTGATGGTTAACATGAGCAGCAATCACCTTCCACCCCTGCTCATCCGAAAGCCTGTACAGCATATGAAGAAGGGCAATGGAATCAGGACCTCCCGATACTGCAACTACTACTGTATCCCCGCCTTGAAACAGGTTCTGTTCATGAATGTTTTGTTTTATTTTATCCAGCAGAACCACTGTGCCATCTCCTCCTTACAACACCGAAAACAAGTCACTCTTCTAACGCAGATGAAAATAATACAGGGTCGTGCCGAGCATCAACAAAGACACAAAAAAGCAGACCTTTACCCAGGAGGGATGGCTGGATGAAACGGCGTTCCTAGGTTTAGCATAAAGCTGCTTCCACAAAAGCACCGCTTCCCTCGTTCCTGAGAAAGTACCGCGAAGAGCCCGGAGTAAAAACGGGGATAACTTTTTTAAACAGGGATTTGCCTTAATCACTTCTTCGAGCATGTCAATGCTTCTATTCTGAGGCAGCATCAACGCAGGATCTCCCAGCGAATTTTTGCCGGCTACAGCCAAGATGACCATAACTGCAAAGGAAAACAGGTCATAGCCTTCCTCTGCCAGACGTTCCCCCGCATTCCAATATCCCCGGTCATACATCTCCGTAAATTGTTTGACCGCTTTTCCCTTTGGTGTGACGCCTCCGAAATCAATCAATTCGGCTTGCCCGTATCCGCAGACCACCATATTTTCGATTTTCAGATCCCCAAATATCCACCCGTTTGCGTGCAGGTCCCGGAGCCTTTTCAAAATTTGCAGGCCGATCATATAAATCCAGTCTATCCCCATATCCGCCAAAAAGGAAAGCAGGGGTTTTCCTTCTATGTACTTCATGACAAAAAAAGGGGTTTCTTTCCCCTGAATAACCGCATCATCCACATCAATTAAATATCCCCGAAACGTTGTAGTTTTTTCGGATACTTCCTTGAGGGCATTGACCTCTGACTGATGATCCAGCGGATCAAACCCTATCTTCATAGCATACCTCTGCTGGCCGCTGCGCACAAGCATGACCTGGCCATTAGCTCCTGCACCCAGCAGTTTTTCTACAAGATAAGCCCGGCCGTTCCACTTTCCCTTCAAGGTCATGCCCGGAACCAGGCTATCTTTATACCACGTAGTCACTCAACATCCCATCCTCGTCACTTGACGGCGGTCTTCCTGACACATATTGAACTACGCGCAGCAAGGCCGGCCCAGTGGGTGTGGTACCCTTCATGTTTAATTTATAGAACATCTTGTCTATATTTGCAAGTTCTGACGTCCATCCGGCATCCATCTCCACGTGTTCCTCAGAACCGGACTTTCCGGGAAAATGGAATACAGCCAATTCGCTGTGGCCGGAACGGGAGCGCAAACTTAACAGAAGATCACGAATTGCTTCCCTGACTGCATTCAGTTTAGGTTTCATACTGGCACTTGTGTCAATCAAGAGAGCTACTTTCAGATCAGTACTCTCACTAAGCTCATCTATTAGATGAACTACTTCCGACCGTTTGCCTGGAGGAAGCCCTGTAATTTCAGAAGTGCCTAAAATCTGCTGGAGCTCTTTGCTTACCACCTCCTGCATGGATTGAATTACCGTTTTCCGTGTCATCATTTGGACGGTTTGTGTAAGCAGATGCGCCGGAGCAATACGGCTCATCCCCCCCCTGCTTCCGCAATCTCCCTGATTTCTTCTGCACCAAGCATTCCAAGTTCACCCTGGTCGACAACACCGATCACATTGACCGTTATGCCTTCCTCTTTGGCATGTGCAGCTGCCACTACCGGACTCACTCCGACATTGGAACAACCGTCGGTTATCAATAAGATTTGTCTCATTTATTACCCTCCTAACCAGCTTGCTAGTGTTGTATCACTAGTTTCGCCAAGTTGGAAGGCACTTAATCAAATCTTCTTCACAAAACAACCTATTTTCATAGACAATTTGAAAACAGTTTGCATAGGCCGGTGAGGAAATCCCTCCAGCCGCTGCCCGTAACCCATGAAAGGGATTGGAATTAGCGATATTATCAAGGATTCAAAGGCGGACTATCCATCATCAGCTCACCACCTTCGGACGTTCCATTCTGTGAAGTCCGGGCCACCGGAAGGTTCCCCATTCCGGTCTGTATTTCTCCACCCGGGCTACAACAACGGTCATATCATCATGAACATCCCCCCTATGATATTTCATGACTTGGTCCAGCAAAGCATCCGCGATCTCCTGTGGAGTTTTCGCTTGAAGTTCATGAATGACCCTTTTCATCCAGACTTCTTTATTCACGGTATGCCCGGGAGCGTCATATACACCGTCCGTCATCATAATTAACGTATCTCCGGGCTGAAGCTGGACACTGACCAGATCAATATCAATGTCCTGAATAATCCCTACAGGCAAATTGTTGGCACTGATCGGAATCACCTGACCGCAGCGTTTAATAAAGCTGGGAATCGAACCTATTTTCATAAATGTTGTCTCCGCACTGTATAAATCGATCAGAGCCATGTCGACCGTGGCATACATTTCTTCAGGAGAACGAAGGAGCAGTACGGAATTTACGGATTTGATCGCCAGTTTCTCATCCATACCTGACTGAAGCAGCTGCTGCAGAATGCTTAGTGCTGTAGAACTTTCAGCCCGGGCCCGTTCCCCGTTTCCCATCCCGTCGCTAAGGGCTACAGCGAATTTACCATTGCTGAGCTCCACTGTACTAAAGCTGTCCCCAGATAATAAATCCCCCCCTTTCGCAGCACTTGCTATGCCTGTTTCCACCTCATATTCCTTCGCCGAACCAAAAATGACGGTAGCCAGCCCCTCCGAACGCGGCAATTTCTCTTCACTGATTACAGCAATATGTTCATCCAAAATTTCACTTAACATGGGTGCAATAATTTTGCGGCATTCGTCATATCCGTGTGTATATTGATGAACAACCTCTATCTCTACGTTGCCTTCATCCAGACTGATAATTTCAATAGAGTGGATGGAAAGCCCCAACTGTTCAAGTGCCGAACGGATCTGCTCTTCCTGGATGAATAATTCCTGGGCTTCCCTCTGAATTTCTTTGGCCAGATCGTTCATAATCTGAGAAACTCCGGATAATTGATCTGCTACAAGCTGCCTGCTCTCGGCAATCTGCTGTTTCCAACGCAGATTATTCTGATAAAGATCATACTGCTGCTTCATGATGTTGAGCACCTGCTCCGTCTTGTGGCAATGCTGCTTCCATTCCCGTAGAATTTGCTTTTTTTGAAAGTTCGGATTGAGTTCAATCTCTGTCATCATGCCTGTCATATATTCGTAAGTCTGATAAAAATTTTTCTCCCAACAGGAAGCCTGTTTCCGGCACGTAATACATGTCTTTTGTGAAACAGCCTCAATAAAATGAGACATCTGATCCTCCTGATTATCCTTTGTCTTTTCTGCCGTTACTTGCTTAAAGCTTTGTGAAAGCTGCTGAAATACGTCTGAAAACTGTCTTACCCGGCCTGCTGTTACATCTCTAACTTTTTTCGCATAATCCTGCTGGGATTTCACATGCTCCTGCGTGCCCGGAACGTACTTGGATAACGTCTTTACCAGACTTTTGGGGGTAAGCAGGAACAGCGTAACGGCGACAAGAGACTCCAATGTGGAATTAAATACTTCAGCCTGACTTCCCATGTAAACGGACAATATGGAAGTACCAAGAAACATACCAAACCCGACAGCCATTCGTTTTCCCTCTTTTAACAAACCGGCGAGCATCCCGGAAAAAGCAAGCAAACTCATCTGATAGACAGCGTTCACGTTGGCCAGACTCAGGATTAATCCCGTGATTACTCCAACGGAAGCCCCAAGGGGCGCTCCCCCTACCAAAGCAAAGACAAGAATCAGATACCGGGAAATGATATGTTCAACCGTTACCCCACCGAACAACCATCCCACCGTACCTGTCATTACAGAGGCCAGCAAAATAATGAGACAAATAATCTCCTCGTTTTTTAATTGGTAGTTTTTCCGGGTCAGGGTAAATACAGGAACGGCCTGCATGAAGATGAGTGTCAATACTAAACTCAGAATCCCCTCAACCCCGGCCATCATCACGGAATACCAGGAAAGGTCGGTATTGACCAGGCATCTAAACAACTGTACCAAGAAGGTGGACAAAAATACGATGGCAGGAGCGTAAGAGACATCAGATCTCTCAAACCTTTCAATTCCTTTTTGGATAAGTAGAAAGATCAGCATAGAAGCTACGATAGAACTGGTATGTGGATGCAGAGACAAAACGCTGCCTGTTACTAAAGACAAGGCTGCCCAGGGAAGCATGTCCCTTTTTTGAAAATAGATAACCGCAAAGAAAGCCATAGAAAAAGGAGCAAGCTGATCCAAGATAGTGGCTCTACCAAGCAGAAACCCCATAAGAAGAAGCAAAAGGACCCATTTTTTGGCAATAATTGATTGGACAGCCCTATTCTCTATTGCCTTGGCCTTCACTCCCGTACCCGTTCTGTGTATTAGATTGGACCAATACATCCCCGGGGAGATTCCGGCGTTTCTTTTTCCTATCATTTTGAACACACCACCCATTTCCTATTTGTGTACCCATTATAAAAACAATCTAGTAAATAGTTTGTCAGAATGCGGTGATAGAGAAAAAGAAATTTCCGACAAAGTTACAGGGAGCTGGAAAAGACGTCGAATCCGCTTACTTCGCTACCTTACAGGAATATAGACTGAAAGCCAAAGTCGCCTCTTCCCGAACAATCTGCTTGCGTAAAGCGGAGAAACATAGTAGGGTCTTGTCGATTAAGCCGCCGAGCCAACAAAATATCCTGAAATCTGTATTTCAGAAATAGAAAAAACCACATTTGCTTGTGCAAACGTGGTTTGTTTTGTTTTATCGGATTATTTCGCTAATTAGAATTTAGAAATCTCTTCTTCCGCCTCTACCGCCGCGTTTGGACTCGGTATTTTTCTTCAGCGAGGAAATACGTTCTTCGCTATCCTTGAGGAAACGACTCATCTTGTCTTCGAAAGACATCTTACTTGGGCCAGATTTGAATCCACCCCGGCCGCCGCGATCCCCTCGTCCATACCCGCCACGGTCAGAACCAGATCGGGAGTCGAACCTTCCACCTTGCCGTACCGGGCTAGCTGCTTCAGGAGGCTTTTCTTTCGTCTGCTTGATCGATAAGCCAATCTTCCCGTCCTTGTCCACGTTGATGACTTTCACAAGAACTTTGTCATCAATTTTGAGATGCTCATTAACATCTTTCACATAATTATCTGCGATCTCCGAAATGTGAACAAGACCAGTGACTCCCTCTTCCAGCTCAACGAAAGCCCCAAAGTGAGTAATGCCTGTCACTTTTCCTTCTAACTTGCTGCCCACTTCAATTGCCATAAAGTAAAATGTTCCTCCCTTAAATTGTTGAAAGAATGGCTACGCCGATTATACCGCATCAAGAATATACGGTCAACAAGGCAATATGCCTACTTTAGACCGTTCATCATATTTATTATTTATTCGTCGAGAATAAAGTTTCTCCTTCTTTAGTATAATTCAGTTCTTGACGAATTTTTTGTTCTATATACTCATCGTCACCCAAACGGGTGATTTCCTTCTGCAGGTTCTCATTTTGCTTCTTTACCTGTTCCAGCTGCTGATCCAATTGTTTATTGGCAGCTTCCTTTTCCTTCATCATGCCGTACTGTCCCCACAAGGTCACACCGGCCCAAAGCAAAAACGCTGCAAAAACAATCATAATAAGACGCATTCTACGGCGGGTTCCCGGATTATTACGCTTCGTGGTTTTTGTCATGCCTTTTCCTCCTGGCTTAGGTTTCCCAAAACTACATTACCTATCTTAGCTGAAAGTGAATCTATTTCTTAAACCAATGAAGAATGTTCTTCCATAAGGAGGATATCCAACTGGGAAGCTTTAGCCTTCTCCATATTGGTCCTGTCAGCCAGAGCAGCACCTTCCAAAAAGGATAGAACAATTGTATCATAATTTTATAAAGGAAAATAGCTATCGCCATTAAAAATCCTAAAATAATAATAACCAGCCGGTACAGCCCCTTGACCGGTTTGATCACTAAAATATGGATAGTCTTGTTGAGAAAACGAACCAGCCCATGCACCGTACGGATAAGAAAATACACAGTGCGAATAGTCCATTTACTGAACAAGGGGTAGTACAGCAAAACGCCCAGACAGAGTCCGATAAATACGAACATTCTCACCTGTCCTTCGTTGCTTCCGAGAAGCAGCCGGAATACCAGAATCGTCGCCACAATCCAGTACACAATATCCACTATGGGCATAGCCCATTTAGGGAGCCGGAATCGTTCAAATAGAATGCGGAAAACATCAAACATGGCTCCGAGGGCAAGTCCAGCCGTGAACATTAGGAGTATGGTGATCATTTGTACCTGTAAAATCACCTGAACAACTTACCAAAAAATCCCTTGGGTTTTTCCTGGGAGTGTGCATCGACATAGGAAAGCTCACTAACAAGCCCTTCAATGGCGACTAATCCCTGTTCGAGACTTAAGTTCTTAATATGCAGGTTCTGACCCTTGATCATAAGAAATCCGCATTCTGTTTCTAGAAGGAATTCCTCGCTGTCGAAGCTTTCTACATTAAGAACGCCTGATACTTCGAGCAGCTTCCGATTTAACATTTTAATTTCCTGGCGTTTTTGCTTAACTTGTTCGATCATTGCTTGTACCCCTCCTTCTTACCACTACCATATGGGGGGAAGTCCTATTTTAGAACAAAAAAGAGAGTGATCTTATAACTCTAATTTTTCAGTACCCTATGGTAAAAAAGAATGTGAGGGCCTATGGAAAAATAGGTGCGCACAATAGACGGATATCTGGGGGCATAAATAGTATTCAAATATAACTGTATGATGGATAAATAAGAATTAGAATTTCAAAGGGGAAAGGTTGAAGCCCCGCAAGCTTAGGGCTTTACGGGGCTTTTTATTGTTCTAGGAGATGGCTTCTTCCTTGATGACCGTGTACATCTCGGCAGCTGTCTCTTTGCGTGTCGTATCGGCCAGCATCTCTACGCGGACCGTCACTTTCTTTTGTCCGAACTGTATAGCCAGTTCATCACCGGCTTTGACCGTCGAACTTGGTTTGGCTTCCCTTCCATTAATCCATACACGGCCTTGCTCGGAAACGTCCTTCGCTACGGTTCGGCGTTTAATTAGACGGGAAACCTTAAGGAACTTATCAAGACGCATTACTTAACCGCTTCTTTAAGTTTGTTGCCTGCTTTGAATGCAGGAACTTTGGACTCAGGGATGGTGATAGTTTTACCGGTTTGCGGATTACGGCCCGTACGCTCAGAACGTACACGGGTTTCAAAAGTGCCGAAACCGATCAGTTGCACTTTATCTCCAGAGGAAAGAGCCTCAGTAACTTCGCCAAGGAATCCGTTCAATACAGTTTCTACATCTTTTTTTGTTAGTCCGCTTTTCGTTGCAATGTTGTTAATCAGGTCTACTTTATTCATTGTTTTTCATAACCTCCTCAGTTTTAGAAGAACTTCTTCACCTTCAGCACCTGTAAAGTATACATCCACACGATGCTTATTTGACTCTATTCTTTATGATTTAGGAAAATCCTTCTCGTGAAGGTGATTTGTAAGAACTTTTTTTGCCTGCTGCGATAATTCTTCCATCTCTGATAACCCAGTCTGCTCAATTTCACGGCCGTTTAAACGCAGTTGTTCTTCTATGTAAGAAAAACGTGCTGTAAATTTGCGGTTTGCGGCTGTTAGAGCTTCTTCCGGATCCACTTTCAAGAGACGTGCAAGATTGGCCACAGCAAATAAAAGATCTCCTACTTCTTCAGTCCGCTTATCCTGCCCCAGTTCCAGAGTTTCCCGTACTTCCTCCAGTTCTTCCTCTACTTTCCTGATAACCTCTTCCGGCCTGTCCCAGTCGAATCCGACTTTGGATGCTTTTTTTTGCAGCTTGAAAGCTTTCATAAGGGCCGGTAAATCACGGGGAACACCGGAAAGTACGGACAGCTGTTTCGGATCAATACCTTTTTTCCGTTTTTCTTCATCCTTCATCTGCTGCCAGTTTTGCAAAGCCTCTTCGGAATTATTGGCGCGGTTCTCCCCGAAAACATGAGGATGTCTGCGGACTAGTTTCTCGTTAAGACCGGCAATAATATCGTACACGGTAAAGGCTCCGGTTTCTTCCTCCATCTGCGCATGAAGCATCACCTGCAGCAAAAGATCCCCAAGCTCTTCACACATCGCATCCGGATCATCATCATCGATTGTTTCCAGGACTTCATATGTTTCTTCGATCAGATTCTTGCGGATACTGGCGTGTGTCTGCTCCCGGTCCCAAGGACATCCTTCCGGACTGCGCAAGATTTGAACAATTTCATGCAAACGGGCAAAACAGCGGTTTCGCAATCTCTCATCCTGATTGAGGGGGACGTAGACCAGTGATAAATTCCCGTATCCTTCTAACCGGTCCAGTTCGTAAAGAGGAATGCGGTGAATTTGTTCCTCCCCTTTTACCCCCAAGGCATGGCCTACGACCACTTCGTATTCATCCGGATATACATCCATCAAAGTCAGTTTAACATCCGAAGCGGTATAAGTATCGTATACTTGTCCTATAAGCTGATGCAAGTTCGTCTGTAAGGAATGACTGTTGAGAGCCGTCCCGTCCAGAAGCTGAAATCCGTCAATGGGGTCAAAGCCGAAGCGCAGAAAAGCCTGATCCAGGAAACTTTCTCCGCCCAGCACTTCCAGCCCGATACTTTCGGAGGCACAACGCTCCCTGAGCAGTTGGACCGTATATTCAGCCACCATCGGGTGTCCCGGTACGGCATATACAATCTCTCCCGAAGCCTTTTTTGCCTTCTCTATCAGATGCTCTGCTATTGCCTCATAAACTTCTCCGAATTGCTGCTTCTCTTCGTATAGCGCATCAAACGTTTCAAAGCGAATTTTCTCATCCTGCAGCAGGCGAACTACCGGATGTTGTCCGGTACGCAGGTATAGCGCTTCTGCGTTCTGCAGCTTTCTCCAGATGCCCAAGGTGAGCTGCTGTTCATCTCCAGTCCCGAGACCTACGACGGTTATATTTTCTTTCACGCTGTTTCCTCCCTTTATGGCCTCCGCTCTTCCGGAAGCAAGTTCAGTTTTGCCAGGATCGGCGCGAGCTTCTTCTCAAGGGCCGGTACGCTGTGCAAATCGCTTCGGGTGAGTACCCGGAAGCGGAATAATGCCAGGGCGTAGACGGCCGTCCCGCCCAGCACCCCCACAAGCGCGGCAACCGTATAAATGACGCGCTCTTTCATCGGCAGCAGCGTGCATAGCGCTATGCTGCCGTACACCCAAAGCGGCAGCGAGGCCGTCATAGCCGCCACTGCCGCTATGGGCCGCGCCGCGAAATCGCGCAGCGCGAAGGCCGCACCCGTGCAGCGTTTCAGCTGCACGATGTTTAGCCCCGCGGCGGCGGCATACGCCAGCACTGCGGCGGCAGCGGCTCCGTTGATGCCGTATCTCAGCATCAGCCACAGGTTGCCGGCCACCTTGATCAAGGTGGCGGCAAGCAGGTGTAAGGCCGGAGCGTATAAGGCTCCGGCTCCCTGCAGCAGGCTGCTCGTCACGACATTCATCATGCTGAATACCGCAGTGAACGCCAGAATTGCCATGGTCAGCGAGGCTTCACTATTGCGGAATAGCATGATGTTGATCGGGACGGACAATGCAGCAAGGCCGACTGAGGCCGCGAGTCCGATGATCCAGGTCAACCGGACACTGAATTCGGTCCGGCTTTGGACCTGGTCCACGCGGCCCCGTACCCGCGCTTCCGCAATGGCAGGTACCAGCACGGCTGTCATGGCGGAAGCAATCATCACGACGGCCTGCACAAGAGGCAAGCCGCGATTGTAGAGGCCAAAAACGCGTACCGCTTCGGATATGCTCGCTCCTTCCAGTTGTAAAACCCTCGGTATGGTAAAAGTATCGACCAGATTCAGAATCGGCATCACAATAGCCCCGAGGCAGATCGGTATCGCATAAGCCGTAATTTGTTTTATCAGCTTCCAGATGCTTTCCCGGTTCGATTCTAAGTTTCCCTTCCTGTTCCATTCTGTGGAAAATATCTTCTTTTGTCCTCTCCAGAACCAGCAAACCGCAACAAGACCCCCGACCGCTCCCGTTACGGAACCGAATGTGGCCCCCGCCGCGATCCACTCATCAGAAAAACCGGCATGCAAAAAATACAGGAGCAGGGCTACCAGGGTAATGACCCTGACCACCTGCTCAATAACCTGCGATACGGCCGTGGGAACCATATTCTGATAACCTTGGAAATATCCTCTCATCACGGATAAGGAGGGAACCAAAAGCAGAGCGAACGATATGCTCCGGATGGCATTGGATGCAGCGGGAACCCCGATCAGGGCTGCTATATCGGCTGCACATGTATACAAAATTCCGAAAAAAAATAGGCCTGTCACCATCAAAAGGATACCGGATACTTTGGCAACGCGAAGAGCACCGTAGTGATCTCCCAACGCCGCCTTTTCCGATACAAATTTAGACACTGTAGCCGGAAATCCGGCAGTAGCCAAAAATAGGATTAGGATATATAGCGGATATACAGCGTTGTAAATCCCGAATACGCCATCCCCGGCCAGGTTTTGCAGAGGTATTTTCTGCATGGTTCCGAGCAGCTTGGACATAACAGCCGCAATTCCCAATACGGCGGCTCCACGAAGCCAAGAGACCCGTCCTGTATTCTTCTGCTCTTTCACCTTTGTTCCCCTCATCTCTATTTTCGCTCCCGGCAATCTGCGCATCACTTCATTTTCTGCCTTTTATTATATCAGCATTTTTCTTAAATCCATAAAGCACTTTGAAAAAGAAAGAAGCCTCCTTCTTGATCTATACCAGATCTCTGAAGGAAGCCTTTGTACCGGCAGCTTTACTGTTCCATTTGTTTGGCCAGAAAACCTGCAGCAGTTTCCACCATTTTAGTTTCCACTTCACCCATGCTGACGGATTCATCTTTACTAAGCAGGATAACAGCTCCGATAGGGTCGCCTCCTGCCACGATGGGTGCGATGGCAAACGAACTATACGTTTCAGGGGTATCCTTGCAAATCTCATATTGTCCCGAAGCAGTTTCCAGGACTGATTTGCGGTTCTCCATGCTGGTTTCGACCAATTGGCCGATTGCCTTATCCAAATATTCCTTCTTAGACCCGCCTGCCACAGCTATGATGCTGTCACGGTCCGATATCAGGGAAATGTGGTTAGTACTTTCATACAACGATTCCGCATACTCTTTCGCAAAATCTCCCAGTTCTCCGATGGGGGAGTATTTTTTCAAGATCACTTCCCCGTCACGGTCAACGAATATCTCAAGGGGGTCTCCCTCGCGAATGCGAAGTGTACGCCTGATTTCTTTGGGGATCACCACTCTGCCTAAATCGTCTATGCGTCGAACAATTCCAGTTGCTTTCATGCTTTTCTTAGCTGCCTCTCTTTCCGTGAAGATATAGATACGACTGGAGCAAGTACCATTGTATTCGAGTTATGGAGGGAAATCAAATTCTAGCCATAGTATTCTTCGTCTGGCAATTTCTTATTCAGCCAGCAGACGACGAATAAAATAAAGGACACTCTTAAAGAGTGTCCTAGTGTCCTTGGAACTTGTCCCTTCTCTCTAAATTAAGGAGCCGGAGTGGCTGTAGGCTCAGCACTAGGTGCCGGTGATCCGCTTGGTGCCGGAGTCGGAGAAGGCTGTTCGCTCGGTTTTGGCAAGTTGTTCGTCTCGATAAGTTTTGGAACTTCCTGCTCAATGTAATCTCTCATTTTCTTCTGGGAAAGCTGGGACCTGATCTGATCCTTAACTTCGTCATACGTTTGTTTTTTACGGTTTTCCACTTTCATGATATGGTAACCGTAATCGGTTTCCACCGGATCACTGATCTTATTTTCCTCCAGTGACCATGCGGCCTGCTTAAAAGGTTCTACGAATTGCATCATTTGAGAGTAATCTACTTTTTCATACTTTCCGCCTTTATCCTTAGAACCGGGATCATCGGAGTACTCTTTAGCTAAGGCCGCAAAATCTTCTCCTTTCTCCAGTTTCCCTTTCACTTCCAGAGCACGCGTTTTGGCTTCATCTTTATTGCGCAGATCCTTACCTTCCTGGTCTTTAAGTCCAATAAGAATGTGGCTTACATCTTCCACTTCATAAGCATTCGGTTCTTGAGCCAGATTCTCGTCATACGCTTTTTTTGTTTCATCTTCCGTTACTTGTTTTTCAAATTCCTTAGAGGCATAGAAGTTTTGCTTCAGGATGTTCTCGATGTCTTTAAGCTCCATTTTCTCATCCTTCAGCACTTTATCCGCGCCACCTTCTTGCTGGTCCAGTATTTGTTTCATCTGTTTCATTTGGTCCTGGACTTTTTTATCGGCTTCCTTCTTGGCAGCATCATCCGCCTTCGCTTCCGCTTCTTTAAACATGATGATTTGTTTCAGCATGCTTTGCTGGTAAGCCGGATCTTCTGCAAACTGCTTATAAGCCGGGTTGAAAATATTATTCATCCCGATCAGCTTATTCAATTCGCCTCTGGTTACTTTGCCATTTTCTTTGTAAGTGGCAACAACTTCCTTGTCACCCTTGTCTTTTCCACAACCGCTTAAAACGGAAACGGTGAGGATTACAGTGATCAGGGCAAGTATCCATTTATTCAGAATGCGTGGTTTATTTTGTTGCATTTTGCAATTCTCCCTTCGTTTTCAAAGCCTCTTTGTATTGTACCAGAAACTTCTCTACCAATGCGATCGACTCCTCATTTCCCATTCCTTTACAGCGAACCATAATATGAATCTGCGGTCCGGCTACAAGCTTGATCCGCCCGTCAAATTGCGTGGATAGCTCAAAAAGCCTTTGTCCGTCCAGTTGTCCATTTTGGTCCGGTGATACTTTAATTGAGAAGTCTTCCCCTTTTTGGCTGATGCTTTCAATCTTATAGGCGGCCCCGTAGATTTTGAAACGGGCTACAGCCAATAGGTTTACTACCGCAGGAGGCAAATCACCAAACCGGTCCACCAGTTCTTCATGGAGGTCTTCCACTTCATCTAATGTACGAACATTAGCGACTTTTTTGTAAATTTCGATCTTTTGCATACTGTCATAAATGAAATCCGAAGGCAGATAGGCATCTACATGCAGATCAATCTGAGTATTCCATTCCGCAACAGGTTGGGTTTCTTCTCCTTCCATTTCCTGCTTGCGTTTATTAATCTCTTCAGAGAGCATTTGCGAGTAAAGATCAAATCCTACAGAAGCTATAAACCCATGCTGCTCGGCACCAAGCAAATTGCCGGCACCGCGGATGGCCAAGTCTCTCATGGCAATTTTAAACCCTGATCCAAGTTCTGTAAACTCTTTTATCGATTGCAGCCTTTTCTCCGCAACTTCCGTCAGTACCTTATCCCTTTGATACGTAAAATAAGCATACGCAATCCGGTTGGAACGGCCCACCCGGCCCCTCAGCTGGTAAAGCTGGGACAAGCCCATTTTATCGGCATCGTGGACAATTAATGTGTTCACATTCGGAATATCAACACCGGTTTCAATAATACTTGTGCTGACAAGCACATCATATTCCCCATCCAGGAAGTCCAGGATGGTTTTCTCCAGTTCCTGTTCACTCATTTGCCCGTGTGCCACAGAGACCCGGGCATCCGGAACCAGCATCGAAATCTGATCTGCTATCTGGGTTATCCCCTGCACACGGTTAAAAAGGTAATAGACTTGGCCCTCACGCGCCAGTTCACGTTCAATAGCTTCCCTTACCAGAGTAGGTGTGTGCTCAAGCACATAGGTTTGAACCGGAAAACGGTTTTCCGGCGGCGTTTCTATAACGGAAAGATCGCGTACTCCAAGCATGGACATATGAAGCGTCCTTGGGATCGGAGTAGCTGTCAAGGTAAGCACGTCCACATTTGTTTTAAGCCTTTTGAGCTTTTCCTTATGGGACACGCCAAAACGCTGCTCCTCATCCACAATCAGAAGTCCCAGCTCTTTAAATTTTACATCCTGGGAAAGCAGGCGGTGCGTACCAATCACGATATCTACCGTTCCTGCTTTAATACTTTTTATTGTCTCATTTTGTTCTTTCTTGGAACGGAAACGGCTCATGACCTGAATGTTAAACGGGAAGTCGGCAAACCTTTCCCGGAAGGTTTCATAATGCTGCTGGGCCAGAATGGTTGTGGGTACCAGGACAGCCACTTGTTTACCGTCTATAGCCGCTTTAAAGGCCGCACGGATAGCCACCTCCGTTTTACCGTAACCCACATCGCCACATAGAAGACGGTCCATTGGCAGCGGTTTTTCCATGTCCTTCTTAATTTCTTCAATGGCCCTCAGCTGATCATGGGTCTCATCGTAAGGGAACATTGCTTCAAATTCATGCTGATATGTGCTGTCCTTGCTAAAAGCATAACCAAGTGTAGACTGCCTTTCCGCATACAGTTTTATCAAATCATCGGCAATATCCTTAACGGAAGAACGAACTTTATTTTTAACACGGGCCCACTCTGCTCCGCCAAGCTTATAGATCTTCGGCTCTTTTTCTTCCGAACCCACATATTTTTGGATTAGATCGATCTGGTCGATCGGTACGGAAAGCTTATCCCCGCCGGCATATAAAATATGAAGGTAGTCTTTGTGTATCCCATTGATTTCAAGGGTACCGATCCCTACATATTTTCCGATTCCATGGTTCACATGAACGACATAATCACCGACTTTAAGCTCCTGGTAACTTTTAATCCTTTCCGCATTCTCTATCTTTTTATCTGCCTTCCGGACTTTTCTCTGTTTCTGCGTAAACATCTCGCCTTCAGTTATGACCACAAGACGAATGGAAGGCATCTCGAATCCGGTTTGCAGGTTACCGTTCAAAATTTCCGGTTCCGGAATGTGGTAGTCCTCGAGTACATGGCGGACTCTTTCCATTCTCTCTTCCCCGTTAGCCAGTAAAACCACTCTGGCCCCCGTCTTCTTCCATCGTTCCATTTCCGATTTGAGGACATTCATTTGGCCGTGGAAGTTTTGCATCACCCTGCACATAAAATTAACGATGTTCTGCGGCTGGGTTTGCGGAACCTGGCGTAAAAATAAGGAAAGGTACAGCACAGGAAAAGCAGGGCGGTGCAGCAGGCTTTCATATGTCTTAGACAACGACAAATCAGGAAGCGCCCGTCCCTCCTGAAGAGAGTGGGTAAACCAGTCCGCTTCCTCCCGTTCCAATTGTTTGGCTGTTTCAATCAAACGCGCCGGTTCATCCAGAAGAAGTATCCCGTCTTGCGGCATATAATCAAACAATGTATGGGATTCCGGATAGAATAATGAAATATATTTAAACATTCCGTTAAACGTCTGCTCTTCCCGGAGTTGTTCAATTTCGTACCCTATATTCTCAAGCAGTTTATCCTTAGCCGTCCTGTCACTCATTTTTTCGAGCTGTGCCTGCAAAAGTTCATAAGCTTGCTGAGAGACGCGCTGAAACCGCTTACTATCGGCCACAATTTCCCTGCACGGCGGAATCATAATAGCTGATTGTTTATCTATAGAGCGCTGACTCTCTACATCAAACGTCCGGATAGAATCTACCTCATCATCAAACAGCTCGATTCGCAGGGCTGCTTCTGCAGTCAGGGGATACACATCTATGATACCACCCCGGACACTTATCTCTCCCTTGGACTCCACACGATCCACACGTTCATAACCAAGCTCCGTGAGCCGGGTCAGGAAAGCGTTTATGTCCAGGACATCCCCCAGTTTGACTTCCATGGCGGCTGCTGCAAACATTTCTTTAGGAGGCAGAAGCCTTCTCAGGCCGGCATATGGTGTCACGAGAACACCCCGGAATCCTGCGGCAAGCCGGGTCAGAACATCAATGCGCTGAGCCAGCGTTTCAGGACTGGCCACGGCCACTTCGGCGGCGAGCAATTCCTGAGCCGGATACAACAGCACCTGATTTTCTGGAAGGCATTCAACCAAGTCTTCGGTTATTTTTTGGGCAGAAAACATATTGTGTGTAATTACCAGCAGAGGACGTTGCAGTTCCTGCATCAGGGATGCGATCATCACCTGTCGAGAGGAGCCGGTAAGACCGGCAACGAGCTGCTCTTTCATATCCGAACGGATGCCCGAAACAATGCTCTGAAAATCAGTATCCGTAGAAAAAGCCTTGATTAAAGCTTGCAATCCAAGTACACTCCTCTCACAAAAAGAAGCCTCGGCGGGCTTGCCTAGGCTATAAGATCTTGTTCATGATGCCATAAGCCTCACTGTAAAGGGTTTGGCAACAACGCCAACTCCGGATGGTACTCCAGTGCTTCCCTGCAGTACTCACAGATTACGTGCACTGTTGTTTCTCCATCCGCGTTATAGGCTATTATATCTCTCCGCTCTTCGGGGGTCAAGAAATGGAAGCCCAATTGGAACTCGGACAGCTCATCCCCGTTCAATTCCCCTTGAAGTGTACGGCAGTGGCGGCAAATATACTTTACAGTCATCTTTATGCCTCCTCTTCTTTTCCTATACCTTCCACACTTTTTAGTATGGCCATCTTGAAAGATGGTTAAGCATAGAGAGAAAGCAAAAAATCAAGACTATCCGTTAAACTTTGCCATGGTAGCCTCGAAAGTATGGTCCAAGAAAAATTCCAAAGCTTCACAAGTCTTGTCCAGAATAGACGGCAGCTCTGCCATCTCGGCTTTATTAAAATTCGATAGTACGTAATCAGCTATGTCCTGTCCAGGAGCAGGCCTGGAGATTCCCATACGGATACGTTTAAATTCCTGAGTTCCTATGTGGGCAATAACGGACTTGATCCCATTATGGCCCCCGGCACTTCCTTTATAGCGCAAACGGATTTTACCAAAATCCGTATCCCGGTCATCATACACAATAACTATGTCCTGCACGTCCACTTTGTAATAATCCATAAACGCCCGGATTGCTTCACCTGATAAATTCATATAAGTTACCGGTTTTAGCAAATAGACTTTTTCCGTACCTACCCTTACTTCAGCCAGCTCCGACTTGCATTTGGATTGAAAGCGTACGCCTCCCAATTTTTCTGCAAAACGGTCAATGGCCATAAATCCTATATTATGGCGGGTATGAGTATAAGCTCTTCCCGGATTGCCTAAGCCCACAAAACATTTCACTGTTTCCGAACCCCCAATTTCTTTAACTTTTATTTACTATTCATTGTAACAACTGCACCTATTCTTCTGTCCTACATAATGTACCGCAGAATTTGACGAAAAACATTTGTTTTGAACTTTAAAAGGAGTAGGTGAACAATATGTATGATAACGGTCAGCCATTACTGCAGGACTGCCACTTTCAGGACCATATCGAAGCTGAGGTTCCCGTCCAAGTATACTATCAAAATTCGCATAAAGATATAGGCTTCGTACGATATTACACCACTAACTTTATTAAAATCAACAACACCTATTACAATAGGCACCGCTTTACTTTCATTTCCCGGCCCGGTTATTAACCGGAATCAGGAATCGCGGATTGAATTTGAAAAATAAAAATAGAGCTATTCCTTAGCCTTTTGGGCTTTTTGGAATGGCTCTATCTCGGCAAGTCATTTATATTAGGGATTTTTCAAACCATATCTTGCTAATATGTCATCAGGAACTTTGTAACCTGTTTGTACATATTGTGTTTGTTTAGGCTTCGAGAAGCTGCCGTCACTATAATGCGTTACAGTTTCGACATATTCATAATACCCATAATAAGTATTATAACTGATTCCCAGCCTAAGTTCGGCATAAGTGACCAATCGACCTTCTAACTGATTTTTAATCCACCCGCTTATAGCAGCTACTCCTACGGCTATAAAATGGCCGGGTACACCTGCTGCTTTCCCCATTTGCTTGAATGCAATTCCCACAGAAGTAGCAATAGCACCCACTGTTTCCCCGTTCCCATAAGTCTTATACATATGTTCTACTAGAGTAAAACTGCCACCGGGGGTGGGAATGCTCCTTGGACTTATTCTTTCTTCTGCAATATAGATTATGTTTCCTGGTTCACTATTGCTAACTCTAGCATCAACTGAACCAGGGGAAAGCAAGAAACTACAGCCCGTAAAAGCTGCAAATGCGGAAAGTAAAATCTTTTTCATATATAAACTTCCCATATATGGTAATATATCATGTATGGGTAATTTTGTATGGCATTTTTCTATTTCTTGTCCTTCTTCATCCTTTTATCTATAAAATCTGTAATTCCAAATGCAATCATCATTAAAACAGAAGTACTTATGAAAGTAATCCAACCATTCGTTTTATGCATAGTATAATCAGAAAATATTTGATGAGTTATGATAAAAAAAAGAAACCCGACGATGTATTCCAATTGTTATCCCCCTCTATAATCGCGTCAAAAATTCACTTCCAATTACCAATTTTTATTAAATTAACCTTTATATAACATACTTCATTTATCCATCCTATTCAAGACCAAACTTGTTAGAACTTAGAACTAAGGGCCTTAGGTAATCTTTATTTGCACATAACTAAAAACAGCGGCCCCTCCCGTCAGATACGGGAAGAGACCGCCTTATTATTATCCTCATTTATGCTGCCGACCCTGGAATCCTATTTTTACTCCTCCTGCGGTTCTGCTTGTGTGCCGGTTTCATCTGCGGCCTCTTCTTTCTGTGGAACAAGAATGGTTATCAGAACCTCGTTCCCGTCCGTTACCACTTCCACTCCCTGTGGGACCTCAATATCCGAGACAAGCAGATTCTGGTTAACGCCCAGCTTACTGATATCCACTTTTAACTGCTCAGGCAATCTATCCGGCAGACATCGGACCTCCAATTCCGCCGTTTGAATTTGCAGGATTCCCCCTTCTTTAACATCCGCAGGTTCTCCTGTAAATTCAAGGGCTACAGCAGTACGAACCGGTTCGTCCAGATTAATCTGGTGAAGGTCCAGATGAACCACATCCCCATTAATCGGGTCACGCTGTACTTGTGAAATCATGACCGGCCGTTTGCCCACCTCCGGAATATCCAAATCTATTACCGCATTAGGATGAGTTTTCAACAAAGCCAGAACATGCTTTTTTTCCAGCGCCAATGGCGAGCTTACCAGTGTTTTTCCATAAACAATAGCAGGTATTTTGCCTTCTTTGCGGAGCTTGTTCAACTCTCCTCTAGTTCCTTTATTCCTGGTTGTCCCTTGTAACATGATTCCCATAAGAAAAGAACCTCCTTTACATGGATAAATTTTTATTACCCGAATGAAGGAGGTTATGAAACCATTTTTTCCGTATTTTTATTTTTTATTTTTTATTTTTTATTTTTTTTGCTAATAATCGTTTACGCATAATTTCTGCATATCCGGACTTATTCGTTTGTCTTTGGCGGGCAATGGCCAAATCGTTCTCAGGCACATCATGCGTAATCGTGGACCCGGCCACAACATAAGCGCCCTTGCCAATTTTCACCGGAGCAATCAGGTTGACGTTACTTCCTACAAAGGCGTCATCTTCCACTTCGCAGACGCTTTTATTAAAACCGTCGTAATTGACAGTAACTGCTCCGCAGCCGAAGTTTACATTTTTGCCGACTAACGAGTCTCCTACATAGCTCAGGTGGGATACTTTGGAACCGTCCCCGATGGTAGCATTTTTCACTTCAACAAAGTCACCGATCTTTACTCCTTGCCCGAGCTTGGCACCCGGACGCAGGTAAGCAAACGGACCTACTTGTGTCTCTGCGCCTACTTCGGCTTCCTGGGCCACCGATTGCTTGATGCAGGCGCCGTCATGAACTTTCGTGTCCTTTAAATGAGTGAAAGGTCCGATGATACATCCTTCTCCAATCACCGTCGAACCGGATAAAATGGTACCCGGGTGAATCACGGTATCCGATCCGATTTTTACATCCTTGTGAATGTAAGTATTATCCGGGTCAATCAGGGTAACCCCGTTCAGCATGTGCCCCCGGTTAATCCGTACTTTCATCAACCGTTCAGCCTCGGATAATGCAATCCGGTCATTGACCCCGATAGATTCTGCAGGATCTTCCGTACAGTAAGCTTCTACTGTTTCGCCATCCCCTTTAAAAATGGCAATAACATCGGTCAAATAATACTCCTTCTGGGCGTTATGATTTGTTACCCTGGAGAGGGCCGCGAACAATTTACGATTGTCAAAACAATACGTACCCGTATTGATTTCAGAAATAGCCGCTTCTTCCGGGGTACAGTCCTTCTGTTCGACAATCTTGGCAACCTGGCCGTTCTCTCCTCTTACAATACGTCCATATCCTGCCGGATCCGGCATTCTGGCGGTTAGGATAGTAGCCGCCGCCCCGGAGTTTTTATGAAGCTCCAGCATTTTATTCAGTGTTTCGGAACGTACAAGGGGAGTATCTCCGCATACAACAAACGTATAACCTTCTTCTTCACCGATAGTATCCTTTGCCTGCAGGACAGCATGGCCTGTTCCCAGCTGCTCCTCCTGCATGGCGTAGCTGACCCGGTCACCTAAAAAGTTCTTTACCGCTTCTGCTCCATGACCAACTACAACTAAAGTTTTTGATGTATCTATTTCATCCAAGGTGTCTACTATATGTCCTACCATTGGTTTTCCGCAAACCGGGTGCAGCACCTTGTATAGTTTCGACTTCATCCGTTTCCCCTGGCCTGCGGCCAGTACTACTGCCATAACCTTCAATCCTGACAACTCCTTTATCTGTTACTAGTGTCTATGAATGCAAAATTAATCTTCACTCAATATAGCTCAATTCCGGTCAAAAGAAAAGAGAGCCTCCGGCCCGGCCGGAGCTCTCTTGCAATAAATCATTATGCGCCTTCCTCAATAACTTCCTCTTCTGCAGCGGCACGGTCGTACTCTGCCAGAACTGCAGCCTGGATTTTCTCACGGGTTGTGGAAGAGATCGGATGGGCGATATCACGGAATTCTCCGTCTGGAGTTCGTTTGCTTGGCATTGCTACGAACATACCGTTATTTCCATCGATTACACGAATATCGTGGACTACGAATTCATTATCAATGGTAATGGAGGCAATTGCCTTCATTCTCCCTTCGGAGTTAACCCGGCGAAGTCTTACATCTGTAATTTGCACTTTGTGTTCACCACCTTTTTCCAATCACAGGACTTGGTGTATAATTCCACATTTTAGTGCAAACTCCTTCTCAAAAAATAGGAAAAAACGTATTTTTTATTAAAATTTATGGAAATTAATCCGTTTCGACAGAAATCGATGCAATCGCTTCAATTTCGACAAGGACATCTTTGGGAAGACGAGCCACTTCCACGCAGGAACGGGCTGGAGTATGATCCCCAAAGTATTCGGCATACACTTCATTGAGCTCACCGAACTGGTTCATATCTTTAAGAAAAACGGTTGTCTTGACTACATCGTGAAGTGAACCGCCGGCGGACTCCAGGACAGCAATTAAGTTTTTAAATACCTGATGGGCCTGTTCGCGAATTCCTCCCTGTACCAATTCCCCGTTAGGCTGAAGAGGAATTTGACCGGAGGTAAATACCATTGAATTAATCATGACAGCTTGGGCATAGGGGCCGATTGCTGCGGGTGCTTTTGTTGTAGATACAGTACGGATCATTAAATTATTCTCTCCTTTTTTATTCATCAAAATAATTACCAAGTTCTACCGAAATTTGTTTACTTTTAGAATCTACACCTCTAAGGCGGGCCAAAGAAACGTAATCTTCAATCAGATGCTCCTCCACTTCGGCAGATTCCACGAATACACCAACCCCGGCTACAGTAGCCTTAAATTCCTGGAGCAAATCCATCATTCCCTGAATGGTACCTCCTGCACGTTTAAAATCATCTATAATTAGCACTCTGGACTCTTCAGGGAGAGCTCTGCGGGAAAGAGACATCGTCTGAATACGCTTATTTGAACCGGATACATAATTAATACTGACTGCAGAACCCTCTGTCACTTTATTGTCCCGGCGCGCTGTCACTACAGGCAGATTCAAATAAGTCGCTGTCGCATATGCAAGCGGAATTCCTTTAGTTTCTACCGTCATCACTACATCAAAATTCCTTTCTGCAAATGCAGATGCAAAGATTCTTCCAATCTCATTCAAAATGCGGGGCTCGCTAAGGATGTCGGACATATAAAGGTACCCCCCGGCAGAATCCGTTCGGGATTTTCCAGTTGATGGATCAGCTTTAAAACGAAACTCTTGGATGCTTCCAAAGAAACTTTGGGAATATACCTGACTCCACCGGCTGCCCCTGCCAATGTATGTACGAGACCCAAACCTTCCCCTTCAAACACTTCTTTTATAATGCCCAAGTCCTCACTAATGGACGATTTGGCAGAACCATACCGCTCGGCAAACAAAGTGAGCGGAATTAAAGAATGAGGTCTATCCAACATAAAATGGGTCATTTCCACTAATCTTGCGCTACGTTTTAACTTTTTCATGTCGCACCCTTTACTAAAATCCGAATATTATAAAGTCAATATATCACTGTTATACGCTTTTATTCAAGCGTGGAAAAGGTTTTCTTCCGGTAAGCTTCCTATTTTTTTACCTTTTTCTTACCCTGTAACAAAAAGCCCCCTTTAGGGGACCTTCTTAATCTCTAAGGCAGCATTCTAACCGCATACACATTTTTGCAAAATCCGCGAAGACCATTATAAATCCGGGCAACTTTGGATTCTTTAGCAACCAGACCGAATACAGTAGGTCCGCTGCCTGACATCAGCACTCCGTCCGCACCCAGCTTTTCCATACACTCCTTCAACTGGCGAACCTCCGGATACATAGGTAACATCACATCTTCCAGTACGTTCCCCATCAGGCCGCAAACACCATTGAAATCTTTGGCCTCCAAGGCCTTTATCAATCCATGAGTATCCGGATGGGTTCTGATTTGGTCAGCCTGTAAACGCCCATATATGTCTGATGTAGAAACATTGATCGGAGGCTTTGCCAAAATGACCCAGACCTGCAGAGGATTCACCAGGGGGGTAAGCTGTTCCCCTCTGCCGGCCGCAAGGGCTGTTCCGCCGCTTACGCAAAAAGGCACATCCGATCCGAGCTCCGATCCGAGCCTTTGCATTTCCGAAAAGGAAAGACCGAGTCCCCATAAGCGGTTTAGTCCGCGAATAGTGGCGGCAGCATCACTGCTTCCTCCCGCCAAGCCTGCGGCTACCGGGATTTTTTTATCCAAATGAATATATACGCCGGACCGAACATGATACCGTTCTTTTATCAGTCTGGCCGCTTGAAAAGCCAAATTTTTCTCATCAAGGGGAATGTAGCCTGCCTGGCTGGATATAATAATGGTGTCTCTGGAAATCTCCTGCATTTCGATGCGGTCTGCCAGGTCAACCATAGTCATGACCATTTCGACTTCATGGTACCCGTCTTCCCTTTTTCTTAGCACATCCAGTGCCAAATTGATTTTTGCCGGTGCTTTCTCCAGTACTTTCACCACATTCACCTCTTCACGCGCTTTAAGCCTTATGAAATGGCTGCTCATTATTATAACAAATGAGAAAAAGAAAAGCTAAAGCTCTGTCCGCTTCAGCTTTTTTGTAATGTCTGCTAAGGCCGCTTTTTTTGGGCAGCCTGCTCGGCAATTTGAATAGCGCGTTTGACCATATTACCGGCATCTTTCGCTTTAATGCCTCCCCAGCCCTCTTTTTGTACGGTATCATAAAAGCCAAGGTCTTTTGCAAGCTCATTCTTCAATTGATCTGACATGGTACTACGGCGTCTTCTTCCCATATGAAATCCTCCTTTGCAGCAATCATATGCGACGATGCTTGCCGTAATAGTATGCGCTAAACAGATTTTCCTCATGCGAACCGGATAAATGGGGGACCAACGTATTATTTAGAAGCGAACTTTTTTGGGCCGTAAAATAAATAAAGATAAGGGAAAATGATTTCACCCTTATCTTTCAAAAAAGGCAGAACTCCCGTAGGGAGCCTGCCGGCAAGCCTTTCAGTGCTCAATATACGTAATCCGGGTTTGTCCCTCATCATTGCATACGGTAACTTCTACGGATTCCGTTAATATATCTGCGTAAGTGTAGGAAACTCTCTTGAACGTGTGCTGTTCCTGATCCAGCTTCACAATAAAAACAGAAGGGTAGGTTTCTTCGAGAACACCCGATCGCTCAATGGTCTTTCGGCGGCCACCGTTTGCTCTTAAACGAATCTTTTGTCCTACATGCGGATCCAAACTGCGTTTAATTTCCAACAGCGAATTTTTTGCCATTACCTCAACCACCTCTTTCCGTATATATTATACCCAAACCCTGACATTTTGTCAAGCGAACCAAATATTATATCAGGATGGCAAGTTTATTGTCAACAGTCTATCGGGATTAATTTCAGTTAACTCTTTAGACAGGGTTTGTTATTTTTATGGAAATTATACGGAAAGAAAAGAAAATGGCTCTTGTCGGCTTATATTTACTTATCTTTACACAAAAAAGCACCCTTTAAGGGCGCTATAGATGTTATGGAACGGATTCTTTTTCGTAAGCCTTAAGCCGGGGAACACCTAAGCGGTAGCTTCCTCTGGACTCCAATCCTCCTAAACCCTCGAGGCCTGTTACCGTCAGTTCGGCCATGTCAATCATAGAGATTGTATCCCGTATAGAGGTACAGGCCAATTTGGAAGCAATGCACAGCGGATCTAAGGCGTGAATCAGAATCCGGGCAGGAGAACTTGCAAAATTGGCTCCTGCATGAAGCAAAGCTTCAAAGTGAGACTGGCAAGCCCCCGCCACTATGGTTAGATTATCTCTACTCCGTTCATACTGACGGGCTATTTGAACAGCTTTAACAAAGTATAGCGAATTTTTATAACTCTCAAGGCTGTTCAAGTCCTTTCTCCGGTTCTTAATAAGCCCGTCATGTCCGGTTATAACCACAATATCCGGTTTAATCCGAGGCAATAAACGGTACAGGACATCCGGCATTTGTTTTTCATTAACATAAAAGCCCTCGGCAGGCACTCGAAGCTTGTTGTATAAATGAAGGCTTTTCTTTAAATAAGATGGGTCGCCATCCAGGTGAAGCACTTTCCCCGGCATTTCGAAAAAATGGGAGTGGGCCGCATTCTTTTGAGAGATTACGGATTGATTGCGGGAATGCTGTTGTTTGCGGAACTGCCCCATTCGTCTCATCGTTTCAAGCACCGTAGGCTCGTTAAGCCTGGGGTAATCACTTGAAGAGGATGAATTGGCCCTTTCCAGGTCCTGAACCGGTGCATCGGCCATCAACCGGTAATCCACTCCCCGCAATACCGCCTTCTCGGAGAATATAATTTGTTCAATGCGAAAAAGGATGTCTCCACCGTAGGATTTTCTCGTCACCAGGTCACCCTGCCTCATGGTAATCCCCTCCCCTAGGCTATCCTATGGCGGCATTGGGTAATTGGTGTCTATTTTGTTATTTTCCCTTGCTTATATTGGAGCAATATTTCACTGAGCCGGGCAAATTCCTCAATGCTGAGCGTTTCTCCCCGTCTAGAAGGCTGGATGCCGGCTTCCCGCAAAAGAGCTTCCATCTCTTTCTTATTTTCTTTGCTGCAATATCTGGCAGCCAGGTTGTTATAGATCGTTTTCCGTCTTTGCGCGAATGATGCCTGTATGACCTCAAAAAAGAAAGCTTCGTCACTTACCCTAACCGGTGGTTCCTTCCGCAAGGCAAGTTTAATAACGGCTGAATCCACGTTAGGCTGGGGGACGAAAACGGTACGTGGAACTATTGAAATAACTCTCGCTTCACAGTAATACTGGACAGCAATACTTAAGCTGCCGTAATCCTTTGACCCGGGGACTGCCGCCATCCGCTCAGCTACTTCCTTTTGAATCATGACCACAATATTTTCTAAAGGAAGCTTATTCTCAAGAAGTTTCATAATAATGGGGGTCGTTACATAGTAGGGCAAGTTTGCTACTACAGTAACCGCAGAAACTTGTTGAAATTTATCCCGGAGAAGCTCTTTTAAATCCATTTTGAGCACATCCCCGTGAATCACTTCGGCCGGGTACCCTTCCAGGGTTTCCGACAAAATCGGCAATAGCCTTTGGTCAATCTCAACAGCTACTACTTTACCCGCCTGTTTGGCAAGTTGCTGGGTCAATGCTCCGATGCCAGGTCCAATTTCCAGAGCACCCTTTTGCGAAGTCAGTTCAGCCGCTGATACGATCTGGCGCAGGATATTCAAATCCATCAAAAAGTTTTGCCCCAGACTCTTTTTAAATGAAAATCCGTGTTTTTGAATGATTTCTTTTGTTTTTCTTGGAGTAGCTACATCCCGGGAGGAATGGGAGTGTGAATTCATAAAGTCTCCTCTTCTTTATCCTGTAATTGTTCTACCGCCGCTTCAAATTCCTCCTTGGAGATTTGAAAAATAGAACAGCGTTTATAAAATTGCTTACCATTACAATAACCGATTCCAAGCCGCTTGGCTACTTCCAGACGGCGTGAGGCTGCTTCCGGATGATTGATCAGGCCGGCACGGATCAAGTCCTCCATAGTAAGCTGGGAGACTGCCCCTTCATACTCCGTACGAACGTTTTGCAGAGCTTTGCGGATAACTTCCGGAGTAGCATTCTCCACCCCGATATCCCCTTTATTTTCTGCATCCTCTTTGGTTATAAACGCGTGCTTGCATCCCTGGACTTTGGCTGAAATTATTTTGCGGATTCTTTCCCCCGCGTGATCCGGATCTGTAAAAATAATGACACCCCTGCGCTGCTGGGCCAGAGCTATACGTTTTATAGTAGCCGGATTAATTGCAGAACCTCCTGTTTCAATCGTTTCCGCCTCTACGGCCCGTTTAATGGCTGTTGTATCATCCTTGCCTTCAACGACAATGATCTCTTTAATCATTTAGTTTCCCCTTCTTCTCTTCCTTCAAACTTCACAGAACGCAGAAAAAAGAAGAGGAACCTCCTCTTCTTTTTCGCCATCTTGTATGGGAAGCAGTATACCCTGTTTATGCAGGGATTAGTCTTCGGATGGTTTGTTTGGTCCAATAACGTGAACCGTCAGGCCGCGTTTTACCCCAAAACGGTTCACATGGTCTAATGTATCGAAATAAACGTCGATTTTGTTGCCTTTGATCGCTCCGCCTGTATCTTCCGCACGACGATAGCCGATACCTTCAATGTATACCCACCATCCAAGAGGGATAACACTTGGGTCAACCGCAATGGTTCTTCCTTCTGCAGCTTTTGCACCGGAAGCCGTAGCCATACTTAAGCCTGGCTCTTGAGCGGAGTAGGCCGTCAACGTAACATTTTTCAAGATTTTTTTACTGTTAGCCAGGGGCCCGCCTGAATTCGTTTCAGGTTGTTTCACCGTAGATTTATTAACCATGGCGGGTATTTGTTTCGGTTCGGGAACCGAGGCAATCGTCACAGGTTCTTTTGTACCGACAGCAATGACTTTGTTTACGCTCTCGGACTGTACTTCCTGATTCACAATGGCTTCAGCAACCAGTACGCCATCTTCAAAAATCTTTTCTTTTTTCTTGGACAGGATGCCTTCCTTGCCTTCCTGCACAATTTGTTCCTTGCCTTTTAACAGCTGTTCCTCATTTTTCTTCACAACGTCAAAGGCAATTGGTTCGGTAATGTCCTCATACTCCTTTGTTACCCTGATAACCTGAATGCCCATATTCGGAGTTAGAGCTGAGTCCATGGAAGGTTTTACTTTATCCAAATCTGCCAAAGTTATATTAAAATCCTTCAATGCACTTTCTACCGTTCTTGCAGTTGTGTAAACAGTTTTGGTCTGTCCATCAGCTTTCAGTTCAACCGGTATAGCGTGGTCAATCACAATCTTCTGACCGTCTTGAATTTTGCTGTCCAGCGCTACAGACACATAATCGTGTTCTCCGATTGTAATAGCTTCGTCATCCAGTAGCCGCTGCAGGACCCATTGTCTGGTTTCGACGTTTTTCTCTTGTCCATTCACAACTAGGGATACGCTCTTGGTAGCCGTACCGTACAACAACACCAACAACATGAAAGTCAAAGCGAATGAAATAATGGCCACAATAGAAATCATACGCAAGTTTTCATGCTTCCATCGCAATGCGAAGGACATGCTGGATGATCGTTTTTCATGGGTCTCAGGGTTCGATATATTGCCCACTTCTTCGGTCCTCCTTCAAAGTCCCGCCGTCGAGTTTATGCATGATTAAAATGACGTGACTCAAGTAAAATATAATGAATGCCGTGCCTTGTTAGGCCTCCCCCGTATCCGATGACAAGGTAGTGGCACCAGCGGGTTCAATCCACCTCCTTCTTTAGTCTTTAGTGGATCCCTGACGGATCCTCGTCCTAACGAAAGCAAAAAAAGCCAGGGAAAGAGGAATCTTCCCGTGGCCTGAGAAAATCTGTCTTAATTTTTAAAGACGACACTACAATGTACCCTCTCTCATGTGCTTACGAGGTTAGCTGACGGATTCGGACTGAGAGTAGCCCTACCTTACCCACCCTTGCCGGTATTCTTCACCAGCCCGGACCTGTAAGGATTCACCCCATAATGGTCTGTTACCCTCCGATTAGGTTCGACTTTTCCCACCTATCGGTATTCACAGCGGTTCCCCCCGTTTTCCTGTTACCAGGAAATTCAGCGATCACATTGAGATAGCTTATTAAGTTATCATGAAAGTATATTACGCTGTTCCAGCATATTCTGTAAAGAGGAAGCCACCCTTATTTTCATTAAAATTTGGCTTTATTAGTCCATTATATGAAGATAACCCCCATCTTTTCTGCCTTTTCCTCATTAAAACTAAATTTTTATGAGAATTTCTAAGGAAATGTATTCCAATTATGCTTTTGACTCAGTTTTGATTATAATAGTTTTACAGCATTTAGCAATAAAAGCAGGTGATCATGATGACAGATGTCCTTACCGTTGAAGAACTTTATGGGGGCTATTTGCCAGGAAAACCCGTTTTAAAAAATATCACGTTCTCCGTTAAAAAAGGAGAAATGGTAGGCCTCATCGGATTAAACGGAGCCGGCAAAAGTACCACGATAAAGCACATCCTGGGGCTACTGGAACCCCAACAGGGATCCATACGCATCCACGGAAATACCCTGAAAGAAAACAGAACTTCCTACCGCAGCTCTTACGCTTATGTACCGGAAAGCCCTGAACTTTATGAAGAGCTGACTATCCAAGAGCATCTTGAATTGACTGCCATGGCCTATGGGCTGAATCGAAAAGAGCTGGAAGAAAGAGCTGAGATTCTGCTGAATGAATTCCACATGAAAGAAAAAACCGGCAGTTTCTCCACACAGCTCTCCAAAGGAATGAAGCAGAAGGTTATGATTATGAACGCCTTTCTCGTCAGACCTTCTCTCTATGTGATCGATGAACCCTTTCTGGGTCTTGATCCCTTAGCCATGCGCTCTCTCTTGGATTTAATGTCGAAATATAAGGAAAACGGGGCAAGCTTCCTGCTCAGTTCGCATATTTTATCAACAATTGAAAAATATTGCGACCGGTTCATTGTACTGGACCAAGGCGAAATTGTGGCTCAAGGAACATTGGAGGACTTACGCGGGAAAACGGGAATGCCCGCTGCCTCTTTGGATGAACTCTTCTATTATATGGTTAAAGGCGGAGTACGTTAATGCATCCTCAAACGTTATGGAAAAAAAGATTCGATCATTATATCCAATCTGTTATGGGATATTGGAGAGTTGTAGGAAGAAGCAACTTCGGAGGGTTTCTGGTTTTATTCATTATTGTTTTCTCTTATTATTATGGAAAAACATTGCAGACGCTTCCCGCCTCTTTCCCTTACTTATGGATCGCAATTCCCTTTTTGTCGCTGATGATCTGCCCGGGCAACATTCGTACTTTAATTCGGGAGCCTGATCGAATCTACCTCCTTCCTGTCGAAACAGAGCTGAGCCTATACTTTCAAAAAGCGTTCCGGTACAGTTTCGGCATCCAGGCTTTTCGTATATTTGCGGCCCTGATCCTGTTATGGCCTTTGTACCGGCATTGTACGGGTAATGAAGCCCGGCCCTTTTTGTCGATTCTTGCTTTTCTCCTTATAATGAAGGCTACCCATTTAATGGCTTATTGGCAGGAGACAAAGTGGATTCATCCGGTAATCCGGTCAGTTTCTGTCGCATACCGGTGGCTAACAGCGACGCTTATCCTCCTGATTCTTTTCCAATGGGGAGTTTTGTACGCCGCTATCTGTACTATTTTAGCCATCCTAATCTGGTTGGCAGTTTTTCGATCAACTCGGCGTTATATCATAGGCTGGGAATATCTGATAGACCGGGAAAAGCAGCATAAGTACAGGTTGAATTTATTTTTCAGCTGGTTTATGGAAGTACCGGAATTGGGAACACGTGTGATGCGGAGAAGATGGATGAACGGTATTTTTAAACGAATCCCTTTTGATTCTGCCCATACTTTCCATTATTTATATGCCAAGAGCTTCATCCGCTCTGAATTGTTCAGCATGACGCTCCGCACTCTGGGTCTGGCTTTCATGATCATGTGTGTCAGTTCGGCAGAAATCATGCGGGGTCTGGTAGCAATCGTCGCTTTTCTTATCATAACGGTACAAGTTTCTTCTATAGAACATATGCATACGTATACGTTTTGGATACATATGTATCCCCTTAAAGAAGGTCAGCAAAAAGGAGCTCTCGTGCGGATAACTGAAGTAACGCTAACAGCAGTGGTCGTGCTGTTAAGTGTGCCCTTCTTTATCCGCCTGGAACTCCTGGCAGGGGCGGCTTGGATTATTTTGGGACTTGCATGTGCCCTATGGGCCGGCCGGATTCGGTTGAAACGCAAGTTTAAGGAAATCTGGACTACTTAAGACCCAACAGGCGGATAGCATTCCGGGTAGTGATCTCTGCAAGCTCTTCAAGAGGCATTCCCCTGATTTCCGCAGCTGCTTCCGCCACTAGTCTGACATAACCGGTTTCATTACGTTTGCCGCGGAAAGGATGTGGAGTAAGATAAGGGGCATCCGTTTCCACAAGCAGCCGGTCAAGAGGAACCCGGGCCAAAACCTCCTTCGGCTGCTTGGCATTTTTGAAGGTAACCGGACCTCCGAAGGAAATATAGAAGTTCATATCCAGACATTGTTTGGCTGTTTCCCAGCTTCCCGAATAACAATGCATGATGCCGCCGACTTCGGCGGCATTTTCTTCCTGCAAAATGCGTATAACATCTGCATGAGCATCCCGGTTATGGATGACAATCGGCATCTTCAGCTTATGCGCCAGCCGGATTTGTTTTCGGAAGACTTCCTGCTGAACATCTTTCGGGGATGTGTCCCAGTAGTAATCCAGTCCGATCTCTCCAATGGCTACCACTTTCTCATGGCTGCATAATTCCTCGATCCAAACCAAATCTTCCTCTGTCATATCCTTAGCATCCTGAGGATGCCATCCAACCGTGGAATAAATGAAATCATAACGCTCCGCAAGTTCAATGGAGCTTGGAATCGTTTCACGATTAAATCCCACATTCACTATGCGGGTTACCCCTTGTTCAAGAGCACGCTGAATAACCAATTCCCGGTCTTCATTAAATTGCTCGGCGTTCAAATGGGTATGAGTATCCGTCAACATTCTTGCTGTCTCCCCTTTTCAAAAAAATGTAGGTTTGCTAACCCTTGTTTAACCACTGTTTCAAATTAGAGGTCCGGATATTTAAAAGCAATTCCTCCGGGTAATAAATATGGCGTTTTCCTGCCTGAAGTCCACTGATCGAACGGACAATTTCCGATTTTTTGGAGATTTCGGTGAGCTCTTCTTTCCGGTTCAGGAGCAGGATAGGAAGTTTTTCGTCTTTTTCACCGGGCTTATAAACATCATAAGAAAGATCGGAGGGGAAATCCACTTCACTATAATAATTCGGATCCTTGCCGAGGTCTTCCAAAGCCTCCTGAATCTCTCCCAACAAATCGGGGTGAGGACCGTCTACTGTTATGTATTTAAACAAACGTCTATTAATGAAACGGTGACACAAGTCAGACAGAATCTTATCCTTTTCGTTAATCCAATAGATCAGATTAGTTTGAACAAGAGATTCATCCAACATAAAATAAGAGTCTATAGTTATATGCCCACTCAGGAGACTACGGACCGGTTCCAGCATAAAATGGAATGTATAGCCCCCCTCATATAAATGCTTGGCGCGCATAAATATTTTGTGCAACAAGATTTCAGCACTCCGGGTTACGGGGTGAAAATAAATTTGCCAATACATTTGGTACCGGGACATTAGGTAGTCTTCCACAGCGTGCATGCCGCTTTCTTTTACTACAATATGTTCCTTGTAAGGACGGATTACCCGGAGAATGCGCTCTAAGTCAAACTTGCCATAGTTTACACCTGTGAAATAAGCATCGCGGAGCAAATAATCCATCCGGTCCGCATCCAGCTGACTTGATACCAGACTGACGACAATCTCCTTCTGATAAGTTTTCTTTATAACGTCCGCTACTTTCTGGGGAAAATCCGGAGAAACCTGCTTCAGTACCCGGTTTACTTCTGTATCTTCCAGTACCATGCGGCAGGACCATTCTTCGTGATTCGTACCGAACACTTTTTCAATGGAATGAGAGAATGGTCCGTGTCCCAAATCATGGAGCAAGGAAGCGCACAGGCAAAGAAGACGCTCCTCCTTAGGCCAATCCTCATAATCGTTTCTTTCAAACTGGGATATAATTTTTCGGGTAATCTCATATACACCCAACGAATGTGAAAAACGGCTATGTTCCGCACCATGAAAAGTGTAGAAAGAAGTACCCAGTTGGCGAATACGCCTCAATCTCTGAAATTCTTTTGTATTGATAAGGTCCCAAATCAGGCGATCCTTGACATATACATAATGATGAACAGGGTCCTTGAATACTTTTTCTTCCCTCACTGTCTTAACACCACCTTTGTCGAATCTGATCTATAGAATCGATAGTTATGTAGATTATTGTCGAAAAACATAAATAGAGACATTTCCAATTCCCCGTCCCGTCTAAGAAGCTTGTGAAATTTGTCATTGCCTGTTATTGGATAATAGTTTATTCTAAAGTCCCTTATATATCAAGGCTTAAATTGGTTTCGACCCATAGCGAATTTGTGAATTTTTAATGTTATGTCAGCTAAAGTCAGCTAAAGATCCAATGTACTGGTTGACTAAACTGGGAATGGTTGGTATAGTTAATAAAGAAAAAGAATGTCGAATATTGACGATTCAGCAATTGGAAGGAGAATCATAGATGATGAAATCTACTGGTATTGTAAGAAAAGTTGACGAATTAGGACGGGTAGTCATCCCAATCGAACTTCGCCGTACTTTAGGCATTGGTGAAAAAGACGCTCTGGAAATTTACGTAGACGGCGAGCGCATTATGTTGAAAAAATACGAGCCTGCTTGTATTTTCTGCGGCAACGCTGAAAACGTAACTTACTTCAAAGGCAAAATCGTTTGCCAAAATTGTTTGTCTGAAATGCCAATCCCTGTGACAAAATAAAGAATATAGGTTATAATAGAAAGAGCAATTTTTCTATTGGTAATTCTAACCTTTTTCATATCTCCTTGATATCTCTAGTTCCGGTGATATTTTCACTGTGAACTAGAGATCTTTTTTTCTGGGATTAAGAATCCAGCAAATGATTATATACTTCCCGTTTGGGCAATTTCCGGTCGGCAGCCGTTTGTTTGATCGCTTCTTTCTTGTTTCCGTGCAGGGCAAGATAGTGGGCTACATGTTCCTCCAGTGATAATTTTTTCCACCATATCTCTTCTTCGGCATCCGCCTCTCCAGTTCCTTCCATAATTAGGCAATATTCTCCTATTGGTGGATATTCCTCCAAATGGGCCAAACATTCACGAACTGAGCCTCTGACAAATTCTTCATGCCGTTTAGTCAGTTCCCTAGCCAGGCATATCTGCCTATTCCCCCAATGTTCCTCTATTCCTTCCAGCGTTTTGATAATACGGTGAGGGGACTCGTACAGTAAGAAGGTTGAAGACACATGCTTCCACCGTTTAAGGTGCTCTTCCAGCCTTTTTCGATCCCTTGGCATGAATCCCAGGAATGTAAAAGCATCTGTCGGCATCCCCGAAGCGATTAGTGCAGATAAAGCTGCATTAGGACCGGGAATGGGAATAACAGGAATCCCCTCTTCCATGGCCATCTGGGCTAAATCCGTCCCTGGATCGGAGATGGCAGGAAGCCCCGCATCACTGACCAGGGCTATAGTAGTTCCCTCTTTCATCAGGCGGATCAATTCAGGACCACTGGCCCGCTTATTATGTTCATGATAACTGACCAACCGTCCCGATATACCGAGATGGGTTAAAAGCTTGCGGGTTTGTCTCGTATCCTCAGCCGCTATAATCTCCGCCTCCTGTAAAATACGGACAGCCCGGTATGTAATGTCTTCCAGGTTACCGATAGGTGTTCCTACTAAATATAAGACCCCCCCGCTTTCCGTATTCTGATAGCTTTTTTGTATCTTCATCTATATCCCCTCATTCCAATGCTGTTCTTTCCCCGTAATAGACTGCCATAAGTTCATCACAATACTCATTCTGCTCGTTATAAACGATGAGGGGGGGTTGGGTCCTAATTTCAGGCTTGCCATCTTTCACTCCTTCTATAAGAACCATCATGGCTTCTTCCCCTATACGCGGATGAATAAACCGGATACGTTTCGGCTCAATCCGGTACTGTCTCATCAAAAAACAAATGTCTACCAGACGGCTGGACCTGTGTACCATGGCCATTTTTCCACCTGTGCGCAACAATTTGGAAGCAACGACAATCACATCTTCCAGGGTACAAAAAATTTCATGTCTGGCAGCGGCCACATGTTCATTTTTATTTTTTTCTCCTGTCGGTACAGGCAGATAGGGTGGATTAACAGTCACCAAGTCAAACTGTCCCGTTCCGAGAACTTGGTAAATGTGGCGAAGATCACCATGAATCATATGAAGCTGCTCCTGCAGCATGTTGAGATCCACATTTCTCATAGCCATATCTGCCAGTTTTTGTTGAATCTCAATACCCCATATATGGGCTTTAGTTCTAGTGGAAAGCAGCAAAGGAATAACACCATTCCCCGTGCATAAGTCCATAATTTTCCCCTTGTTTGGCACCGTGCAAAACCGGGCAAGCAGCACCGCATCTAAGGAAAAACTGAAGACCTCTTCGCTTTGAATAATGTGCAGGCCATGTGTCAACAAATCATCGATGCGTTCTTGTGGTAGTAAGGGAACCCTTGTCATAGTAACTCCTTTCTCCTTGTACATATAGAAAAAACCGTAGAGAGGTCCCCTACGGTGTGTACCCGACGCTCCTGCGGGAGTATACCCGCATTATTTATTCAAAAAGGATAGGCAGAACAAGCAGTCTCCCTCCGTCCGAAGATGGCCATAGTACACATTGCAGATATGGAAGCCTTCATTATAAAGCCTGGCGAGATTATCATGCCCTTCTCCAATGCTCGGTACATCTTCTTTAGACGTTCGCTGAATATATTCGTTTTCCTTTTCTTGAAGGACGGCACGAAGCTGCTGATTTTCAAGCATTAAATGCTTATTCTCCTCCAGCAGGGCAATAATTTTCTTCTTGAGTGCGCCTAATTCTTCATAGGCCTTGCCCATTTGCTCTTCAATTTGTCCGACTTCAACAAAAATATCCTGTTTATCCACTGTTTCACCTCAGTGCATTTACGTTACTTCTTGTTCTACCACGTCATCGAACGGTAAATCCATTATTTTACCGAGTTCAAATAACTGCACCTTGGCGGTTTTGGCATTCATATTAAGTGCCAGGACCTTACCATTCCCATAAGAAGTAATGACCATTTTCCCAACAGTAGGCAGGGTATCTTTGGCACTTTCATAGTTGTCATGCTCGTACTTCAGACAGCACATTAACCGACCGCACAATCCGGAAATTTTGGTAGGATTTAGGGAAAGGTTCTGGTCTTTGGCCATCTTAATGGACACAGGTTCAAAATCCCCCAGAAAGGACGAGCAGCACAGAATCCGGCCACATGGGCCTATTCCGCCAAGCATTTTGGCTTCATCACGAACACCGATTTGTCTGAGTTCAATCCGGGTTCTGAAGATGCTGGCCAGGTCTTTGACTAATTCCCGGAAATCGACCCGGCCTTCAGCCGTAAAATAAAAGATAATTTTATTTCGGTCAAACGTATATTCCACATCCACCAATTTCATTTTGAGCTGGTGTTGTCTAATTTTGTCCAGACAGATCGAGAAAGCATCTTTGGCTGCCTTCTTATTCTCTTCCACTAAAACGGAATCCGCCTGATCAGCAATGCGAATAACTTTTTTTAAAGGCAGTACCACATCCTGCTCCTGAACTGTCTTCTTGCCAATAACAACCTTTCCGTATTCGATCCCTCGGGCCGTTTCGACAATAACGGCATGTTCTTTTTCGATCGGCAGTTCAAGAGGATCAAAATAATATATCTTACCCGCTTTTTTAAAGCGGACACCTACAACTGAGTACAATTCTACACCCCCTGTATCCCCACAAGCATTTTCTCCATGACCAACTGCGGATTGGCGTTAGAACGCAAGCGTTTTTGAAGTTCAACAGCCTGCTCCATCATTTGCACCCAGTCTGTCACATCCCGACTGAATGCGAGGGAACTCATCCAGTCCAATTGATCCATATATACAAAAGGCTCATTGCGTCCAAGACGCAAGCGCACCATATCCTTCAACCATAAGATAATAAAATCAAACAGGACAGGCATATGCTCGTTCAAATTGGTTTTGATCAGCTTCTGCTGTACTGTGATGAATGATAAGGGAAATCTGGTTAAAGTCTCTTTCAGTAATTGTATCACTAGGTTTCTCATCTCTGCAAACCAATTTGCTTCTATGAGTTGGACCCCAGCCGTCATCTGGACGGCAGAGCGAACCAGTATCTCAGGAAAACCTTCTTCGATTAATATGCGTGTCATTTCAGCACGTGGCATAGGAGTAAATGAAATCCACTGAGCCCGCGATTGGATAGTTGGAAGCAAGGCATGTCCGTTTTCCGTAATGAGAATCGCCACTACTTGTGACACGGGTTCTTCCAAAAACTTGAGCAGGCTGTTAGCTGCCTGAGTTGTCATTGTTTCTGCTTCACTTACTATATATATCTTGGTACTCGAAGAAGCCGATTTATAGGAGAATTCCTTTTGCAGCTCCCGGATCTGATCGATTTTAATCGAAGCCCCATCAGGTTCTATCATATATAAATCTGGGTGATTCCCATGTTCAACCTTGCGGCACTCTCTGCATTCTCCGCAGGAATCACCGTCTCCATTCAAACAATAGATCGCTTTGGCAAATTCTATTGCCATTTGTTTGCGGCCCGTACCTACTGGTCCGCTGAAAATATAGGCATGGGAAATTTTATCTTCCCGTAAGCTGTTTTGCAGCATTCGCTTAGCCGTGGCTTGTCCACGTATAGACTGAAAAGACATAGCTGAATACACTCCGTCCGAATTTCTTAAGGCGGATCAACCATCATGTGCTTAGTAAAGAAAGTGTATTAACATCCCACGAATTTCACCAATCTGGTGCAATAAGTTAATCCGGCCCTGTTCGGTCTCCAGAAGTTCATCCGCCATTTGAAGCAGTTCCGCATCTACCTCTTCAAGCAGTTTGTACCTCTTGCTTCTCCCTCGGCGGTCCCATCCGCGTGTGTCCTTCAGATGGACCCCGCGGCGCGCTGTTTCCTCCAGAAACTTTTTAACCAGAAGTTTATACTCTCTGAGTTCTCTGAGGGTCATATTCCTAGAAAGACGGTCACCCTGCAGACCGATTTGCTCGAATAGGCGGACAAGCTGCTCCTGGGTGACCTTATTATCATGCCGGATCATCATTTCGGAAAAATTTTTCAGAGAAGTATGGGATGGCACCGGATTTTCCGAAACTTTCATATTTTTACTGGTGGGATGCCACCCTGGGTTAATTTTCACCTGGGGCCTCCTTTTGTTGGGAATATCGTTTATCTATATGATCTGTTTAGAAATGCTCAAAGTTTTCCACCGGCAGAACAAACACTGCAGCGCCGCCGACTTGAACTTCTACAGGGAAAGGAATGTAGGAATCGGCAGTTCCCCCCATGGGAGATACTGGGGTAACTAGTTGATCGCGTACTTTACAGTTGGCCTTAATGACCTCGAACACTTCATTGACGCGCTCATCTTCGATCCCGATCATGAACGTCGTGTTGCCCGCTCTTAGGAAACCGCCCGTACTCGCCAGCTTAGTGGCGCGAAACCCTTCCTTAATCAGGGCATTGGACAGACGGTTGCTGTCTTTATCCTGCACTACGGCAATTACTAATTTCATGGTTGATTCCTCCCTTTTCATTATACCTGATTTTAAGAAAAATGAGACCCATCCAGCAACATTTTCCCTATTTTGCCTTTGAGCCAACTAAAAAAGTCGGTTTGAATCCGGAGGGCGATATCCTCCACATTTCCTTCGGCTTCGATCAGACAGATTCGTTCGGGATTTTCTTTATAGATTTGATGGAATCCTTCCCTTACACGTTGGTGGTAATCCCTTCCTTTTTGTTCAATGCGATCAAGTCCCTCTTCACGCCGGGTCAGCCTACTTCGACTAATCTCCACCGGCACATCCAGCAGGTAAGTCCTGTTCGGCAGAAGTCCGGAGCTGGCAAACCTGTTGACTTCTATCACGCTTTCAAATTCTATTCCAAGCCCATAGGCCTGATAAGCCAGACTGGCATCAATAAAGCGATCGCAAAGAACAATCTTTCCTTGTTTCAGAGCGGGAAGGATAACTTCATGTACATGCTGGGCACGGGAGGCAGCATACAGCAGCACCTCTGTCTGATCCTTCATCTCCTGGTGTTCGGGAGAAAGGATAAGGGAACGGATCTGATCACTGATCGGCGTCCCTCCCGGCTCCCGGGTCTGGAGTACCTGAAACCCCTGTTTATTTAAAGCGTCTGCTAAAAGGCGGATTTGAGTTGTTTTTCCTGATCCGTCCGGTCCTTCGAATGTTACAAATACTCCTTTCACATTACCCTCCTAAAAATTCAGCTGAAACATAGCTGCGATAACCCAGCTTTGCCAGTTATATCTTGGACCCTTAGTATACCTGCAAATATCCGGCTGTGGCCTCTCTTGATCCATGAAAACGAATACCTTGAACGGCCAATTCCTCCAAATACCGGGCAGTTTCAGTTGTAATTAGTTCACCTGGGTACAAGACCGGAATACCCGGCGGGTAAGGAATCACCATCTCAGCCGAATACAGGCCGGCAGCTTGATGAATGGGAACACTGCGGCTTTGGTTAATCCGTTCAGTATTAGGATGGAGATCAAAGACAACCGGGGCGGATATTGACGAAACATGAGGGTTATTCATCATATTCGCTGCCTGGGCCTTTAGTTCCTCCTTATTGATACAAAAATCAGACTCCATACGGCGGAAGGCATTACTAGCCCGGGCCGCTTCTTCTTGAGTAGAAGCCAGGGTGAATAGAAGCAGTACCTGCCGAGGTGTTGCCAGTTCCACATAACACCCTTTAGACTCAAGGTTTCTCTGGATTTCCGGACCGCTCATTACGCCTCGGCGGTCAGAGACGGTTATTTTAAATGGGTCCAGCGTATCAAAAACACTATTAACAGTAGGTGATACTATCTCAAACCGGGGAAGTTCCTCCATCCTTTTGCGAAAGAATCGTACGGTATCCATCCCCTTCTGGATATCCGCTTCCCCCTGTATGTGCATCTGGCGCCGGGCCAAATCCAGGGAAGCCAAAATAGGATACGACGGACTGGAGCTTTGCAGTATTGTTAGCTGCCGTTTAATCTCAGACCGGTCAATCAAGCTGCCTTGAACGTGCAGCATGGCCCCCATCGTCATGGCCGTCAGCATTTTATGTGTGGACTGTACGACCGCATCTGCCCCGGAGGAAAGAGCGGAAGGCGGAAGCTCGGGATGAAATCCGTAATGAGCACCATGGGCCTCATCTACCAGCAGAGGCTTACCATGAGCGTGCATAAGGTCGGCAATCGGTTTTAACTGCTGTCCCATCCCGAAGTAATTTGGATTGGTAATCAACAGTCCTTTGGCTTCGGGATAGGTACATAAAGCTGACGAGACGTCTTCCAGACGCACACCGGCCGCTATACCGCTCTCCTGATCCCACTGCGGTATTAGGAAAACCGCCCGCACACCGGCCAGCATTAAGCCGTGAATAATAGACTTATGAGCATTCCGCTGCACAAGAAGTAAATCCCCCCTCCGGCATACGGAGAGGATCATGGCGAGATTTCCTACGGTGCTGCCACCGACCAGAAAGTGCGTTTCTTCGGCACCAAAGCAATCGGCAGCCAGTTCCTGGGCTTCGCGGATCGCACCTTCAGGCTGATGGAGATCATCCAGCCCGGGAATTTCTGTATAATCGATCTTTAGGATCGATTCGTAAAACGGGGCTTGCCAGTTCATGGCTCCCCGCCCCGATTTATGTCCGGGTACGTGGAAGCTGGCCGGATTCCCGTCTGCATGTTGGATCATTTGTTCATATAAAGGGGCTCTGTGTCTTGGTAGCAACAGTAATAATCTCCCTTCCTGTTTTTCTGTTTCTCTTGATTATACCAGAAGGGGAATTTTTCTTGACTTCAATATTATGAAAAGGCAGTTCCATATTTTTCAAAGTAAACATGGAAGGGAAGCTGACTGTCAGGGTTACAAGAAAAAAAGGCCGCAAAAGGGCCATTGAAATCTGGGTAATTAAATAAAGTAATTTACTTTTTTAACAGATACTTTTTCATTTGATGAACAAAAAAAGGATATTTGGTATCGCATACATCGGTGCGCACCATTTCTGCCTCACATGCTTCGCAAATAAAACCGTCCAATACCGTAATGCCATCGGTTTCTTCCCTGCCGCAAATAATACAGGTGCATGTGCATACCACCGGCTTTTCCATCGGATCATCCCGTCCTTTTTGCAATTCTTAGAATCCGTTTTCATTCTAGTATACCCAGAATCTCTTCTCTTAAACCTTATCTAAAAAAGAGTCTTCCATTCCATAACAAATAGAGCCTATCCTACCGATAATTATGGTACTACCTGTCTTAGAAAGGAAGATCTATTTGCAGCATCCACTTTCTCAAGAAGCCACAATTTATGAATATACGCTGCTCCGAAAGTTTAAAATGAACCCTTTGTTCGGAAGCTTGTATGCCTTAACCGCATTGGTCTGGTGTCTGAAAACAGTCTCATTTATAGATGCAGGTTTAAGTGTCTTAAGCGCAGGGGTTATCTTCCTGCTTCATGCCCTTTTATTAATGGCATTGGTAAAAATAGGACCTTACCGTCCAGATACAGGCTGGACCTGGCAGTACCAGTTGCTTTGGGTGGGCTATCTCCCAACCAAATATGTTAAATACACTACAATGATGAAACTGCACTTGCACGTATTTGCCATAGGAGGATTGGTTATATTAGCTTTTTTTGTTTGGCTGCCTGTACTAGTGCGGGGAGATCTGTTCTTTTTCCACCTCTGGATTCTGTTACCGCGGTTTTTCTTTCTGATGCGCTGCAAACAGCTCAAGGATGTTTCATGGGTGCTCATAACCCGGTGGACACTATCTTGCTACCGTCAATAGTCTCCTGTTATAACTTACGCTAGGGAAGTTGATACCACCTTTTGGTTATCTTACTTTTGCATCCAAAGTGTCCAACTAAATCCCTAGCCTCACTCTCCCCTTCACTCAGAAAATATAAAGAAAGTATACGCGTCTCGAGTCTTAATGGTGAAAAATCATTAAAACAAAAAAACCTTTTTGGATTAGTTCCAAAAAGGTTTTCTTATTGCTTGGCAACGTCCTACTCTCCCAGGACCCTTCGGTCCAAGTACCATCGACGCTGGAAGGCTTAACGGCCGTGTTCGGGATGGGTACGCGTGGTTCCCTTCCGCTATCGTCACCAAACCGGATTTTTCGAAGCATTGCTTCTTCGATCAGACTGCGAAAAAATATCCTACCTTAGACTACCATTTTTGCGAAGCAAAATATGGCCATTCAGATCGGATTTTTCGAAGCGTTACTGCTTCGATCAGGCTGCGAGAAAATATCCTGCCTTAGAAAAGGCATGCAGCTTGAACCAGCCTCTTGCACCCTGAAAACTAGCAGCGAAGCAAAGTGTACTTAGAACAGTTGTTTCTTTAGGATAAACCCTCGACCGATTAGTATTGGTCAGCTCCACGCATTGCTGCGCTTCCACCCCCAACCTATCTACCTCGTCGTCTTCAAGGGGTCTTACTACTTGGGAAATCTCATCTTGAGGCGGGCTTCACGCTTAGATGCTTTCAGCGCTTATCCCTTCCGTACATAGCTACCCAGCTGTGCTCCTGGCGGAACAACTGGTACACCAGCGGTACGTCCATCCCGGTCCTCTCGTACTAAGGACAGCTCCTCTCAAATTTCCTGCGCCCACGACAGATAGGGACCGAACTGTCTCACGACGTTCTGAACCCAGCTCGCGTACCGCTTTAATGGGCGAACAGCCCAACCCTTGGGACCTACTTCAGCCCCAGGATGCGATGAGCCGACATCGAGGTGCCAAACCTCCCCGTCGATGTGGACTCTTGGGGGAGATAAGCCTGTTATCCCCAGGGTAGCTTTTATCCGTTGAGCGATGGCCCTTCCATGCGGTACCACCGGATCACTAAGCCCGACTTTCGTCCCTGCTCGACTTGTAGGTCTCGCAGTCAAGCTCCCTTCTGCCTTTGCACTCTTCGAATGATTTCCAACCATTCTGAGGGAACCTTGGGACGCCTCCGTTACTCTTTAGGAGGCGACCGCCCCAGTCAAACTGCCCACCTGACACTGTCCCCGAACCGGTTCACGGTCCCGGGTTAGAACTCCGATACGATCAGAGTGGTATCCCAACGCTGCCTCCACCGAAGCTGGCGCTCCGGCTTCTTAGGCTCCCACCTATCCTGTACAGATCGTACCAAAGTCCAATATCAAGCTGCAGTAAAGCTCCATGGGGTCTTTCCGTCTTGTCGCGGGTAACCTGCATCTTCACAGGTATTAAAATTTCACCGGATCTCTCGTTGAGACAGCGCCCAAGTCGTTACGCCATTCGTGCGGGTCAGAATTTACCTGACAAGGAATTTCGCTACCTTAGGACCGTTATAGTTACGGCCGCCGTTTACTGGGGCTTCGGTTCATAGCTTCGGGCCTTAAGCCCTAACCACTCCCCTTAACCTTCCAGCACCGGGCAGGCGTCAGCCCATATACTTCGCCTTGCGGCTTCGCATAGACCTGTGTTTTTGCTAAACAGTCGCTTGGGCCTATTCACTGCGGCCCCCTCGAGCTATTCACTCTACCGGGGCACCCCTTCTCCCTAAGTTACGGGGTCATTTTGCCGAGTTCCTTAACGAGAGTTCTTCCGCGCGCCTTAGAATTCTCTTCTCGCCTACCTGTGTCGGTTTGCGGTACGGGCACCTGCACCTGGCTAGAGGCTTTTCTTGACAGTGTGAGATCAAGACCTTCGCTACTGCTATTTTCACTCCCCGTCACAGCCCGGCTTTCATCGTGTGCGGATTTGCCTGCACACCAGCCTCACTGCTTGGACAAGCACTTCCATCAGCTTGCGTCCCTACCCTACTGTGTCACCCCATCGCTCATAGCGGTGTTTGGTGGTACAGGAATTTCTGCCTGTTGTCCTTCGACTACGCCTTTCGGCCTCGCCTTAGGTCCCGACTTACCCTGAGCGGACGAACCTTCCTCAGGAACCCTTAGGCTTTCGGCGGATCAGATTCTCACTGATCTTTTCGTTACTCATACCGGCATTCTCACTTCCAAGCGCTCCAGCTGTCCTCACGGTCAACCTTCTATGCTGCTTGGAACGCTCCCCTACTGCCCTTAATTAGGACCCATAGCTTCGGTGGTGTATTTAGCCCCGTTACATTTTCGGCGCAGAGTCACTCGACCAGTGAGCTATTACGCACTCTTTAAATGGTGGCTGCTTCTAAGCCAACATCCTGGTTGTCTGTGCAACTCCACATCCTTTCCCACTTAACACACACTTGGGGACCTTAGCTGATGATCTGGGCTGTTTCCCTCTTGACAATGGATCTTAGCACTCACTGTCTGACTCCCGGGCACCGAGTGGATGGCATTCAGAGTTTGACTAGACTTGGTAACCCTTGGCGGGCCCCGCACCCAATCAGTGCTTTACCTCCATCACTCTAACCCGAGGCTAGCCCTAAAGCTATTTCGAGGAGAACCAGCTATCTCCGAGTTCGATTGGAATTTCTCCGCTACCCCCACCTCATCCCCGAATTTTTCAACATTCGTGGGTTCGGGCCTCCAGTGAGTGTTACCTCACCTTCACCCTGGACAGGGGTAGATCACACGGTTTCGGGTCTACGCCTGCATACTTCCAAGCAATACAAAGTATTGCTACTTCGTAAGCTTATGCTTTGCCCTGTTCAGACTCGCTTTCGCTGCGGCTCCGGCTCTTCACCTTAACCTTGCATGCAAGCGTAACTCGCCGGTTCATTCTACAAAAGGCACGCCATCACCCTGATTTCCCGAAGAAAATCATAGGGCTCTGACTTCTTGTAAGCACACGGTTTCAGGTTCTCTTTCACTCCCCTCCCGGGGTGCTTTTCACCTTTCCCTCACGGTACTGCTTCACTATCGGTCGCTAGGGAGTATTTAGCCTTGGCAGATGGTCCTGCCGGATTCCGACGGGGTTTCCCGTGTCCCGCCGTACTCGGGATCCACCTTGGAGAGAGCAGACTTTCAGCTACAGGGCTGTTACCTTCTGTGGCAGGCCTTTCCAGACCTCTTCGCCTAATCTGCTCCTTTGTAACTCCGTATAAGGTGTCCCACAACCCCAGTGAGCAAGCTCTCTGGTTTGGGCTCCTCCGCTTTCGCTCGCCGCTACTGACGGAATCACGATTGTTTTCTTCTCCTCAGGGTACTTAGATGTTTCAGTTCCCCTGGTCTGCCTCTTCACTTCCTATGGATTCAGAAGTGAGTGACTGCGCATAACCGCAGCCGGGTTCCCCCATTCGGACATCCCCGGATCAAAGTCTGCTTACGACTCCCCGGGGCATATCGTTGTTCGCCACGTCCTTCTTCGGCTCCTAGCGCCTAGGCATCCTCCGTGTGCTCTTACCAGCTTAACCTATGCTTTGTATTTCTTTGAAGGGCTTTCGCTGCACCTGAATGTTTTCAATCACACGTAAGGTGAACATTCATCTGCAAAGTCGCTCACTTCAAACGAAACACTTCGCTTTATATTAAGGATGTTCTAAGTTCTCGCTTTGTTTCGCTATCTAGTTTTCAAGGTACAAGGGTTGAAAGGTCGCCCTTTCAAAACTGACAACGAGTGAGTAAAGCCTTCTTGTACATTTCTGTACTCCATAGAAAGGAGGTGATCCAGCCGCACCTTCCGATACGGCTACCTTGTTACGACTTCACCCCAATCATCTACCCCACCTTCGGCGGCTGGCCCCTTGCGGTTACCTCACCGACTTCGGGTGTTGTAAACTCTCGTGGTGTGACGGGCGGTGTGTACAAGACCCGGGAACGTATTCACCGCGGCATGCTGATCCGCGATTACTAGCAATTCCGACTTCATGCAGGCGAGTTGCAGCCTGCAATCCGAACTGAGATCGGCTTTTGAGGATTGGCTCCGGATCGCTCCTTCGCTTCCCGTTGTACCGACCATTGTAGTACGTGTGTAGCCCAGGCCATAAGGGGCATGATGATTTGACGTCATCCCCACCTTCCTCCGGTTTGTCACCGGCAGTCATCTTAGAGTGCCCACCTCTGCGTGCTGGCAACTAAGATCAAGGGTTGCGCTCGTTGCGGGACTTAACCCAACATCTCACGACACGAGCTGACGACAACCATGCACCACCTGTCTCCTCTGTCCCCGAAGGAAAAGGTCTATCTCTAAACCGGTCAGAGGGATGTCAAGGCCTGGTAAGGTTCTTCGCGTTGCTTCGAATTAAACCACATACTCCACTGCTTGTGCGGGTCCCCGTCAATTCCTTTGAGTTTCAGTCTTGCGACCGTACTCCCCAGGCGGAATGCTTACTGTGTTAACTTCGGCACCAAGGGTATCGAAACCCCTAACACCTAGCATTCATCGTTTACGGCGTGGACTACCAGGGTATCTAATCCTGTTTGCTCCCCACGCTTTCGCGCCTCAGCGTCAGTTATAGGCCAGAAAGCCGCCTTCGCCACTGGTGTTCCTCCACATCTCTACGCATTTCACCGCTACACGTGGAATTCCACTTTCCTCTCCTACACTCAAGTCTCCCAGTTTCCAGTGCGAACCGGGGTTGAGCCCCGGGCTTAAACACCAGACTTAAAAGACCGCCTGCGCGCGCTTTACGCCCAATAATTCCGGACAACGCTTGCCCCCTACGTATTACCGCGGCTGCTGGCACGTAGTTAGCCGGGGCTTTCTTCTCAAGTACCGTCACTCCAGGGGCAGTTACTCCCCTGGCCGTTCTTCCTTGGCAACAGAGCTTTACGATCCGAAAACCTTCATCACTCACGCGGCGTTGCTCCGTCAGACTTTCGTCCATTGCGGAAGATTCCCTACTGCTGCCTCCCGTAGGAGTCTGGGCCGTGTCTCAGTCCCAGTGTGGCCGTTCACCCTCTCAGGTCGGCTACGCATCGTCGCCTTGGTAAGCCGTTACCCTACCAACTAGCTAATGCGCCGCAGGCCCATCTGTAAGTGACAGGTTGCCCCGTCTTTCATGACTTCTTCATGCGAAGAAACCAGCTATCCGGTATTAGCTCACGTTTCCGCAAGTTATCCCGGTCTTACAGGCAGGTTGCCTACGTGTTACTCACCCGTCCGCCGCTAACCTGGCGTCTCCCGAAGGAAACACAAGGTCCGCTCGACTTGCATGTATTAGGCACGCCGCCAGCGTTCGTCCTGAGCCAGGATCAAACTCTCCAATAAAGTTGTTTCTTTATCGAATGAGCTGATTGCTCAACTATACTTTGCTGACGAGAATTTCTTCTCTTAGTCACTTTGCGTGACCCGCTTTATCACTCGTTGTTCAGTTTTCAAAGGACAATCATGCTGCCAGTAGCGTTTCGACAATTTGTCATTTGTTTCATGACAACAGGAATTTCATATTAACATATTTCCGGGTCAATTGCAAGGGCAATTTCTTCCAAATTATTAAATTTGCTCTCTTCGAGCCCGTTTTCCTTTTACTTCGAACAGCCCGTCCGAAGCAGCTCATTTAATTTACCACGATTCCGTTTCTTTTGCAACAGGTATTATCTTACAATTTATTCCTATTAGGTGCATACCGAATAATGAAATAACAAACAATAAAAATGACTGATAAATACAGGAGGGATGCACGTGGTCGAGAACAATACGCATGACGGGAATTATCAAGGAACCAAAAATATTCATGCGGATAAACGGGGCAAACGCCGGCAATAAAACAGCAGAAAGGAATCCTTCCACCCACATATGGTACAGAAAAATTCAATTTTATATGTTAGATATTTGAACGTTTAGATATATGAGAACCTTCGCCTTTCTTATACTTCTACACAAAAAGCATGTAAGGAATCGGCTTCCTACATGCTTTTCACCTACTGTGAAGCTATATTGATAACGCGAAGTACTATTGAAGCATTTGTTCAGACAAGCTCAGATGCCGCTTTCTCATAACTCAATTTCTATTTGAACAGGTATTAGATTATTAGGCAAGCCAGAAGCTGTCTTTTATGCAGCCTGCTCCATTCAGCAAATCACCATTATGCTACCAATGTATATGAAATTAATTGTACGCCAATTTTCATCTATCTTATCTCCAATCCGTATATAAATCGGTCCGGCGGTCCCTCCAAATGGTAACAGAGCCTTTTTGTCTAGTGTAATATAACAGGGTTAGATCTACATCAGCGGTTATGATCATATCAGTGTTAATCTGTCCTTCCGCTTGAACTCCTCCTGGCGGGAAAGGTATGTCGTTCGGTGTCAGCACGGCTGCCTGACCATAATTCGCCCGCATGAAATCAACAGTCGGTAGAGAACCGACAGTTCCTGTAACGGCTACATAAACTTGGTTCTCGATAGTACGGGCATGACAGGTATAACGGACCCGGTAAAAACCGTGCCGGTCATCCGTGCAAGACGGACACAATAAGATGTCTGCTCCTTTGGCTCTTGCCATACGCACCAGTTCCGGAAATTCCATGTCGTAGCATATCAGTCGAGCCACGCGCCCTTTTTCCGTATCGAACACCCGAAGCTTATCTCCAGCCCCCATGTTCCATGCTTTTACCTCGGTTGGAGTGATGTGAATCTTTCGCTGCTCTCCAACTCTCCCGTCCGGATAAAAGAGGAAGGCTGTATTATACAAATGACCGTTTTCTTCGATAATATGGGTTCCCCCGGCAATATACATTCCTGAAGAAGTGGCTAACCCGCGAAACAAATTTTTGTAATCGTCCGTATATGAAGGCAATGCGCTTATGGGTAATGCATTCCCATGCTCATCGCCAATGGAAAGAAGCTGGGTGGTAAATAGCTCAGGAAATAGAATGAAATCCGACTCGTATTCCTGGGCCGTCTTTACATAATGAGTGACCTGTGCAGCAAAAGCATGAAAACTGTCTACCGTATGCAAATGATACTGGACAGCCGAAATTCTTACTTTCATAGACAACGCCTCCCCTTTCCAACTATATTCATTGTAAACGATTCATACGGACAGGAGAATAGTCAAAAAATTTGATCTAGTTTGTTCAACTAACCCGTGGCAGAATTTACCCTAATCTTTTTAGTGCACTAAAGGGGAGTGAACATACATTGAAAAAAGTGTTGTTGTATCTATTAGCTGGTTTTGCCACACTCATCTTTATTTTTTTGCTGGGTAATTTTCAACACGGCTATACCAATAAACCTTCCGATGAACTGATTCAAGATTCCCCCCAATCAACAAAGCTATGTTAAATCCTCCCGGTTGAAGGATACTCAGCCCTACGATGAATTAAAAACATGATAAAGCTGACAAGCACTTATTTTTTCCCCGCGTTATTCGCGCTATTGTACTCGGGATTAGCTTTGCCCTTGCCGCTTCTTTATTCAAATGGTTCGGCCCGCATAACAAACGCCATACATCATGTGCTTGTCGCCATTCCGGATTTCTTCCTTATCATATTGCTGGTCTACAATGTGATCTTGTTAAGTAAGTTCATTACAAAAAGGCCCGTGCTCGTTACCCAAATCCATACGGAAGTACCCTTTCTTATTCCATACATCACTATTTTATTTGTTCCGATGCTTGTGATATGGGTACTTTTCTTAATGGCCCAGCTAGCTGTTTTCGACATCTTTATTCATGGAGCAGATATGTTCATTTTAAATATGGAGAGAGCATACTCTGTCTGTGATTACAGTAGGAGAATGGTGTGCCCTGATTGCTTAGGGAGCAGAGAAAATTCAGCTGTACCCGTGGATTTTGTCTTCTGTAGGCGTTTTTTACATGGGACCATCTTTATTATTCAATTCTTCCTTGGACAGCAAAAGAAAGCCTATTCCCTACCCTCTTTTTTAAATGAAAGAAGTCTCCAGATAAAGAGCAAGTAGCCATAGTGGAACGATCCGGCTATGGCTTGTGCTTCTCTTTATGACCTCAATATTGTCCGCAATTCACATTTTTTCAAAACCAAGATGCCCGAGGAAACGTCTGAAAGCGGCCTGCCCTTCTTCGGTTCGCTTGAATACTCCTGAATCTTCAAGAACTTGCTTGAACTTGCGGCCCGTTTCTTGTTGTAAAACCCGTTCTGCCTCTTCCTCGGTGAGGGATTGCCCGTATCGCTTTACAAGCCAGTTAATCCACTCTTTATGCTTTTGTAATCCGGCAGGCAATGATCCAGTCGAATTCCACTTTTGTTTGCCTGTCAGGATATTCCGAATCCCGCGTAGCTCTTCTTTCAACCGTCCCGGCAACACAGCAACTCCCATTACTTCAATCAACCCTATATTTTCTTTTTTAATGTGATGCAGATTTTAGTGAGGGTGGAAGATCCCGTCCGGGTGCTCTTGGCTGGTCCTGTTGTTCCGTAGTACCAGGTCAATCTCGTATTCTCCCCGCCCATTGTTTCTCGCTATGGGTGTTATCGTATTATGAGGCACTTTTTTCCCGTTCGGCTCGGTATAGGCGTATATTTCCGCACCCGGATCGCTATAGGTTTTCCACATATCCAGAATAGTCTCGCAAAATTTGATTAATGTATGCCGCTGATGGGTGGAAATACGCAAAACGGACATGGGCCAGTTAACAATACCTACTTTGATGTCTTTCCATCCCGGATGCCGGAACGATGTCTCAACAGAAGCCTTCTCCATCGGAAACTGATGGCGGCCCCCCTGAAAGTGATCATGATCAAGAATAGAGCCTCCTACAATAGGAAGATCCGCATTGGACCCGATGAAATAATGAGGGAACTGCTCAATAAAATCCAGCAGCCGGTAAAAGGTGAACTTCGAAATTTGCATGGGTACATGTTTCTCATGGAACACAATGCAGTGTTCATCGTAATATGCGTACGGAGAATATTGAAAGTACCATTGCTCCCCATCCAGTTTGACGGGAAAGACCCTTAAATTTTGCCTGGCCGGATGGTCCAGGCGCCCCTGATACCCCACATTATCAATGCAGAGCATGCAGGACGGGTAATGGGATGTAATCTTGTCAGCTGCTGATTTCAGCATAGCAATTTCCCTGGGGTTTTTTTCCGGTTTGGACAAGTTTATTGTAATTTCAAATTCACCGTATTCCGTCGGCGCTAACCAATATTCATTTTTTTGGATCCGGTCCATTCGAATATAGTTGGAATCAATCGATAATTTATAAAACTGGCCGGTTGCCGTTTCCATACCAAACAACTGATCGTTCTGGTGGAATTGCCGGACAACTTCGGAAGGCCTCGGCAGAAGCAGACCCATGATTTTTGCGTCAAGCAAATCTCTATGCGTAACCGTATCAGCTTCCAGAATGCCTTTTTCGGCCGCATAATCCAGGAGTTCTCCTAACACGGCCGACGGACTATCCATCCTTTCCTCCGGCACGTCACCTATATAAGGCGCACGAAGCCTTAGCAGTTCCAGTAAAGCATTACGCGATTGGTAAATATCCAATGCCTCAATCATGCCATTTTGCCGGGCAAATTGGAGCAGTCTCTCAACAGCGAGTGCCGCCTGGTCTTCCGTTACCGTTCTGCCTCCAGGTTGTGCCATCTGCGCTTTTCCTCCTTCTCTACCTGGTATCGTAACCATCCGGATGAGATTGATGCCAAATCCATGCGCTTTCAATGATAGCTTCGAGACTGTCACGCGTAGGCTTCCATCCGAGCTCCTCTTTGATACGATCAGAGGAAGCCACCAGTATAGCCGGATCACCGGCCCTCCGGGGCTCAACCACGGCCGGAATGGCATGGCCGGTTACTTTGCGGGCAATATCAATAACCTCCTTAACGGAGAACCCTTGCCCATTGCCAAGGTTATAGATGCTGCTCTCCCCCCCGGTGAGCAGCTTTTGCACTGCCAGCACGTGGGCATCTGCCAGATCGCTGACATGGATATAATCCCGGATACAGGTACCATCCGGCGTAGGGTAATCTTCTCCGAAAATGGAGATATGTTCCCTTTGTCCCAGCGGAACTTGCAGGATCAGAGGAATCAGGTGAGTCTCCGGAGAATGATCCTCTCCAATTTTGCCGCTGATATGGGCACCGGCCGCATTAAAGTAACGGAGGGATACATAACGGATACCGTAAGCTATATCGAACCAATGCATCATTTTCTCCATGGCCAGCTTAGTTTCCCCGTATGTATTCGTAGGCACTGTACGGTCCGTCTCCTGGATCGGCACCCGCTCAGGCTCTCCGTAAGTAGCGGCTGTAGATGAAAATACAATCCGTTTCACGTTATATTCATTCATCTTCTCAAGCAAACACAAGGTGCCGTAAACATTGTTATGATAGTACTTTATAGGATGGTTCATACTCTCACCGACCAGAGAATTGGCCGCAAAATGGATTACCGCTTCAATTTCATTTTCACGGAATACCAGGTCCATAAAAACGGCATCCCGCAAATCTCCCTCATAGAGACGGCCACCAAGCACAGCCTTACGATGCCCCTGCTGCAGGTTATCTACAATGACCACTTCCTGACCGCCTTCGAGTAAAGCTGCAACCGTATGGGATCCTATATAGCCTGCTCCCCCGGTAACTAAAACTGCCATATTAGTCCGCCTCCTTCACTTGTTTAACACCGTCGCCAATCTCACATACATAGAATTCCGGCTCTATCCCGGTTTCTTGGCGATAATGACTGCCAACGTATTCCTTGAACCGCTCTACACCGTCTTCATGGACAAGGGATACCGTACAACCGCCAAATCCGGCTCCTGTCATTCTCGATCCCAATACTCCGGAAACCTCAAGAGCACGAGATACCATGATGTCCAGTTCTTTCCCCGTCACTTCATACTGATCACGAAGCGATTCATGAGACTCCGTCATGAGCTTGCCGAATGCCTCCAGGTTATCCTGTTCCAATACTTCCATGGACTGCAATACACGGTCAATTTCCTCCATCACATGGCGGGCTCTTCTTCTCGCCGTTTCGTCCTGAATCAAATGTTCATACTCCCGGTATTGCCCCAAGGAAAGCTGACCTAATAGAGTCAGATCCGGAAACTGCCGCTTCAGCTCCTGCACCGCTTGCTCACACTGATTTCTCCGTTCATTATAGGCCGAATCGACCAATCCCCTTCGCTTGCATGTATTGCCGATCACCAGTTTATAGGTTTTGCTGCGGAACGGAACGTGTTTATACTCCAGCGTATCACACATCAGCAGAATCGCATGCTCTTTTTTTCCGTTGGCCACGGCAAATTGATCCATGATGCCGCACTGAACGCCATTATACTCATTTTCCGATTTTTGTGCCAATAGGGAAATATCTGTTAAATCTATAGCCAGTCCTTCCATAAGTAAAAGCGCATAGGCTGTCACTACTTCAATTGAAGCTGATGAGGATAATCCCGAACCGTTTGGAATTTCTCCATGAAACAACATGTCGTATCCATGTTGAATAGTCCGTCCTGTCTGATCTAATTGAACAATTATACCTTTCGGGTAATTCATCCAGTCATCTTCTTTTCGGTAGGACAAATCATCCATAGACAAAAGCTTTTTTAATTCAAAATTAGTTGTGGCCAGCCCGATCTGGCGATCCTCCCTGCGGCGAATAAGCAAGTGGGTACCGAATGTAAGTGCAGCGGGGAATACATAGCCTCCATTATAATCCGTATGCTCCCCTATAAGATTCACCCTTCCCGGAGCATGGAAAACTGTGATTCCTTTATGGCTCTCGCCGTACAAAGTAAGGAATTGTTCGTATAATGCCTGAAGGTTAGCCATGAAAGCACCGCCTTAATGATATAAGGTATATTTTGGTACAGAGCATCTTTCATTATTAAACGATCTGCTATCAGTATACAGAAAGACGGTTTTGAACTAAATGGAGGCATGTTAGAACGACATGGACAAATATGAGGTTTGCTCTACAGAAAAAAACCTCATCATGCTATATTTATCGTATCAGATGTTTAGACGAGGTGAACCTTTATGTATCGGGAGACGTATACCGTAGCTTCCAATTCGGACCCTGACTCCGCCTCATACATTACGGTCCTATTCTCCGGAGAGAGCCAGACCAGACCAGGGCACCAGATTGGACCAAGATTATGTGATTATTATCTGATGCATCATGTTATATCCGGCAAAGGTATCTTCATGTACAGGGGCAAAGAATTAGAACTAAAAGCAGGAGACACGTTCCTGATTGAACCTGAGGAGCTTGTGCGGTATGAGGCCGATCAGGTAAATCCGTGGATGTACAGATGGGTGGCTTTTCAGGGAAAAGGCGTACCGGAGGCTCTGGAGAAAACCGGATTTTCATCTTCCCGTTGCATTGTGCATACGAGGGATAATCAGAACGTATCCGAATTATTTTCCACGATATTAAGTGTACTTCAGGACAAAAAAGAAGGCGCCCATCAAAAGGCGCTTGGATACCTGTATGTACTGTTCGGCGAACTTTGTGAAGCCATTTATCCGAAAACGGGTATAGGAATGCGTACTTCCTCAGAGTCAGGCAGAACAGTACAGAAAGCCATTCACTATCTATCAACCCAATATGCCGAAGACATATCCATAGAAACAATGGCTGATAATCTCGGCTATAACCGTGCCTACCTGTCACGCATTTTTAAGCAGGAAACCGGGCTCACTCCTGTGACTTTCTTGCTCAAACTGCGCATTGATAAAGCCAGGTTTCTTTTGCGTCAGCGGATGGAGCTTACGATCGAACAAATCGCTTCATCCGTAGGCTTTCATGATCCCCTATACTTCTCTAAACAGTTTAAACGGTTCTACAAATGTGCACCTACCGAATACCGGGATAGCATAAAGCACATTCGGAAGGAAAACTGACAGGGCTTGGAATGGAGTGTACCCTTCTCCACTCAAGAGAAGCTGTTCTTCCTGCATAGGAATAACGATTTGAATCCGAATGAAAATCAATTGGCATGAACTCTATCCTCCTTTTGTTTCATTCTATGAAGTAATATTTCATAATGTTTCCCGGGCATAACCTCGTACCCCGGAAATATCGTTGCTTATAAAGAAAAAACCGTATCTCCGAAGTGGAGATACGGTTTAGGTATTATCGTTTTCCCGGATCGTACGGTTCGCCCAGCGCGGAAGGAGCTTTACCCCGCCCGCCAACGGCACCTGCCAAAACGAGAATGGTCAGGATATATGGAAGCATGTAGAGGAACTCCTTAGGCAGACCGGCGATCCAAGGAACCAGTTGGGCCTGCAGGCTGATTGCCTGAGCAAATCCGAAGAAGATGGCGGAACCCATTGCCCCGATCGGATGCCACTTCCCAAAGATCAATGCTGCCAAGGCAATAAACCCTTGTCCGGAAACGGTATTATGAGAAAAGCTGCTTGTTGTCGTCAAGGTCAGCGTAGCGCCGCCAAGAGCCGCAAGTGCACCGCTAAGCATAACGCCAATGTATCGGTATTTATTTACATTGATTCCTACCGTATCGGCTGCGCTCGGGTGTTCGCCTACCGAACGGAGACGCAAGCCAAATGGTGTCTTAAACAGGACATACCAGCATACAAAGACCAGAATAATAGCCAAATACATCGGAGGATAAGCGTGGAAGAACGCTTCCCCCAGGAAAGGAATATCCGATAAGAAAGGAATGCTTATTTTGCTGAACGGAGCTGAGATCGTTTCCGTTTGTCCGGCTCCGTCAAACAGTACTTTCACCATGTACACCGTGGCGCCGGCGGCCAGAAAATTGATGACAACCCCGCTAACCACCTGATTTGCTTTAAACTGAATAGAGGCCACGGCATGGATGAGCGAAAATAAAATTCCAAGTACCATTGCTGCCAGCATCCCAAGCCATAAAGAAGCTGACTCCATTCCGGCGTCCTGAGTGTATAGCGTTACAATCGCGGATGCGAAAGCTCCGGATATCATTAGTCCTTCCAGACCGATATTGATAACACCGGAACGTTCAGAGAACATGCCGCCTAACGCCGCGAGGATGAGGGGCGTTGAAAAAACAAGTGTCGTGTTCACCAACATGCCTAATTGTGTTAAATCCATCTACTGCATCCTCTCTTTCTTGCGCCTGGAATAAAATGGGGCGATCAAGGCACGGACAATGCCTTGAGCAGCTACAAAGAAGATAATGGCCCCGATCACAACACGCATAATTTCCGGCGGTACATCTGCGGCAAAACTCATTCCGCTTGCCCCATAGTTCAGGATACCAAATAAAGCTGCTGAGAGGAAAACTCCAATCGGATTATTCATGCCTAACAGGGCTACGGCAATACCATCAAAGCCGTATCCTGGAAGCGCAGCTGATATTACTTGATAGTGGAATACGCCGAGCACCTCGAAAGCTCCCGCCAAACCGGCAAAAATACCACTGATAAACATCGCTTTCACAATATTTCGTTTCACGTTCATTCCGGCATATTGAGCAGCATGAATATTATAGCCTACTGCCCTCAGCTCATATCCCTGTTTAGTCTTGTTCAGGTAAATATGGAAGAAAACTGTCGCCAGTACGGCAATTAGGGTACCCCAATGCAACCGGGCACTTCCCATAAAATCAGATAGCCAGATAAGGCTGGCGGAAGCAGACTCATGAATCGCTTCCGAACGCTGCTGGCCTTGCTCCAGCAGGAATGTATTGATCATATAGTTCGAAAGGTGAAGAGCTGTCCAGTTCAGCATGATCGTGGTTATAACCTCATTGACACCGCGGTTTGCTTTAAGGAAACCGGCAATGGCCGCCCACAATCCACCGGCCAGCCCGCCGACGATAACGGCAAGTGGTGCATGAATAATCGCCGGAAGATCCAGCTTTACCCCAATTAAAGTTGCTGCGGTCATCCCGACCATGAATTGGCCTTCTCCACCGATATTGAACAGCCCCGCCCGGAAAGCAAAAGCTACGGCCAAACCGCAGAACAGCAGAGGAGTGATGGCACGGATGGTTTCACCAAAACCGTTCAGGCTTCCAAATACTTTATCTAATAAAGCCAAATAGGCATCAATAGGATTATATCCTCCTGCCAGCATGACCAGGGCACCCGTGAGAATACCAAGTACAATGGATACTAACGGGATGATAAGGGAGTTGCTTTGGAATGTTTTGAATATCTTACTGCTCACTTCCTGTCCCCCCCTGTTCATGCTTTTTGCTTCCGGCCATCATGAGTCCCAGTTCCTGGTCGTTTGTCTGGTCCGGAAGCACTTCGCCAACGATCTGACCTTCATAAATAACGGCAATCCGGTCGGAAACATTCAAAATTTCATCAAGCTCAAAGGAAACCAAAAGAACCGCTTTTCCTTTGTCCCTTTGTTCGATCAACTCCTTATGGACAAATTCAATCGCACCCACGTCAAGACCCCGGGTAGGCTGGGCAGCTATCAGAAAATCCGGGTCCTTGTCAATTTCACGGGCAATAATCGCCTTCTGCTGGTTGCCCCCGGAAAGGGAGCGGGCTTTAGTCTCTAAACCCGGTGTCCGGACATCAAACTTTTCAATTAAACGTTGTGCCTGTTTATTTATCGCATCATAGTTCAAAAAGCCATTACGGCTATACTCTTTATGGAAATAGGTTTGCAGAACCATGTTTTCATTCATTGCAAAGTCAAGTACAAGGCCATGCTTATGACGGTCTTCCGGAATGTGGGATACCCCGGATTCGGAAATCATGCGCGGCCTTTGATTAGCAATCTCCTGGCCTTTTACTTTTATGGAACCGTCATCAATCTTTCTTAAACCCGTAAGAGCTTCAATCAATTCGCTTTGTCCATTTCCGTCTACGCCGGCAATACCCAGAATCTCACCTGCTTTGACATGAAAGGAAATGCCGTTCAGGGCGTTTACGCCTTCTTTATTCTTTGTAGTTACGCCTTTCACTTCCAAAATGGGGCTGTCCGGCTTGGCAGGCTGCTTGTCAACTTTAAAGCTGACCTGGCGGCCAACCATTTTTTCTGCCAATTGTTCGGCACTCGTTTCACCCACATGAACAGTATCAATCACTTTTCCTCTGCGGATAATCGTAACAGTATCGGCAATTTCCATAATTTCTTTCAGCTTATGTGTAATCAAAATAATGGATTTTCCTTCTGCCACCAATCTTTTCATGATAATCATCAGTTCCCTGATCTCTTGGGGGATAAGAACAGCTGTAGGTTCGTCGAAAATCAGAATGTCTGCACCACGGTAAAGGGTTTTTACAATTTCAACACGCTGTTGCATACCGACTGAGATATCCTGAATTTTGGCGTTCGGGTTGATTTTTAAACCATATTGTTCAGAAAGTTCCTTTACTTTTCTTGAAGCTGATTTATGATTTATATTCAGGCCTTTTTTAGGTTCCATGCCAAGAATGATGTTTTCCGTAACCGTAAATGGCTGAACCAGTTTAAAATGCTGATGCACCATGCCGATACCAAGATCAATGGCCTTGTTAGGACTATCAATGGTAACAGGCTGCCCGTTGACTTCGATACTCCCTTCATCCGGCTGATAAAGGCCGAATAAAATGTTCATCAGTGTGGACTTCCCCGCTCCGTTTTCCCCGAGAAGCGCATAAATCTCGCCTTTTTTTAACTGAAGGCTTATAGAGTCGTTAGCAACAATGCCAGGAAAACGTTTGGTAATTCCCTTCAATTCAACGACAGGGGGCACTGCGTTCATTTCATCACCCTTCACTTACTATTTTATAATAGGGTAAGAAAAGCTCCGGAAGCGGAGCTTTTCTTATCAGATACACTCTGAAGCAGGTTTAATAAAAACTGCCCGGGAGTATTTAAATTATATCGAAAATGTCAGGTGAATGTTATTGCTCAGGGACTTTGATTTCACCTTTAATGATCTTGTCTTTGAACTCGTCCACTTTCTTAAGAACATCCTCAGGAACGTTTTTCTTGGAAGTATCAGCAAGTCCCACACCGTTGTCTTTCAAACCGAGAACAGTGGTCTTGCCGCCTTCAAATTTACCGTCAATGACGGTTTTGGATATTTTAATAACAGCTTCGTCTACTTTTTTGATCATGGATGTCAGGGTTACTTTATCGCCATATTCCAGTGACTGGTCCTTGTCAACACCGATAACCCATACTTTCTTGCCTTGTTTCTCACGGTCAATCGCTTCGTTAAATACCCCGTTGCCCGTATTGCCTGCAGCATGGAAAATAATATCTGCCCCATCATTATAAAGTGTAGATGCTGCGGATTTGCCTTGGTCAGGCTTGTCAAATGCGCCTGTATAATTTACTTTAACTTCCACGTTAGGATTGGCGGCTTTCACACCTGCTACATATCCGGCTTCAAAACGTTTGATAACCGGAATTTCCATGCCTCCAACGAAACCTACTTTGTTCGTTTTGGTCATCAGGCCCGCGACAACACCCGCGAGGAAAGATCCTTCGTTCTCTGCAAATACTACAGAGTGAACATTAGGAGCTTCAACCATGTTGTCAATAATAGCAAACTTGGCATCTTTATTTTGGTCTGCCACAGTTTTCATTGCCTTATCAATCGTCTGGCCAATTCCCCAAGTCAGCGCATACTTTTCACTTGCAAACTGGGTTAAGTTCGGAACGTAATCTGCATCAGTTTTGCTTTCCAGATTTTTCACTTTGGCTCCGGTTTCTTTTTCAAGTTGTTTCAGGCCTTCCCAGGAGGACTGGTTAAAGGACTTGTCGTTAATCCCGCCCATATCCGTAACCATACCAATCTTGATATCAGATCCTTTGGAAGCCCTTTCCTTGCCACCATCATTACTGCTTTTCTTGCCGCATCCTGCAAGAACTACGGATAGCACCAGCAGCATAACTAGACTGAACTGCAGAGTTTTTTTCATTTTACTTCCCCCGAAAGTTTTTGTCCATCTTCCCGGCCATTTACTGGAACCGGCAGAGAAGTGGCAGGCGGAATGATGGCATTCCGCGACACAATTATACAACCACTGTTCAAGAAAATCTACAAAAAATTTGATCTTCCGACATCCCTCTTTTTGGAGTGCCGAATAAGGAAAGTATCAGCTAAAAATAAGCGATATTGCTGATTATTTTCAGCCTCTGGAGGAAACATTATGCAGCTCCTCTCGGGAAAAGTTACCTGTTTTATCATTTCACCATTCATATAAGCAGATTAAATAATTTCGGGTCTTTATTGATTTCTATATAATGGTAATCCTTTTGTGACAAACGTTCAATGAGCCCCTCATAATCTTCCTTGTTTTTAAGCTCAATTCCCACAAGCACAGGTGCATTATCCCGGTTATTTTTCTTCATATATTCAAAACGTGTGATATCGTCCCCTTCTCCCAGCACTTCCTCAAGGAACTCCCTGAGCGCTCCGGCCCTTTGGGGGAAGTTCAATATGAAATAATGCTTGAGCCCCTCGTAGATTAAGGACCGCTCCTTAATCTCCTGCATCCGGTCAATGTCATTATTGCCTCCGCTAATCACACAGACTACATTTTTTCCCCTGATTTGTTCCCGGTAAGCGTCCAGGGCCGCAACCGATAGGGCTCCGGCCGGTTCAATGACAATGGCATTATTATTGTACAAGTCCAAAATCGTAGTGCATTCCTTGCCTTCTGGCACAAGCACGATATCATGGAGTACATCCCGGCAAATTTCAAAGGTTAGTTCACCTACTTCTTTCACCGCTGCCCCATCCACGAACTTGTCAATTTCCTCCAAAGTTACAACTTGTTCTTCATCTAAAGAAGCTTTCATTCCTGCTGCCCCTTCAGGCTCTACACCAATTACCCTGGTACCAGGGGATACGCTTTGTATATACGAACCGATTCCGGCAGCAAGTCCGCCGCCTCCGATGGAAGCAAAAATAAAGTCCGGAGCGTCCGACATCTGATTCATAATTTCCACACCCACCGTACCTTGTCCGGCAATGGTGCGATAATCGTCAAATGGATGGATAAAGGTTTTATTCTCTCTGGTACAGTACTCCTGCGCCTGTTTGGATGAATCATCAAAGGTATCTCCTGTCAGAATGACCTCTACAAAAGGTCCGCCAAACAGTTTCACTTGGGAAACCTTCTGCCTTGGCGTCGTGGTAGGCATAAAAATCTTGCCTTCAATGCCAAGCTGTTTGCAGGAATAGGCGACTCCCTGTGCATGGTTTCCTGCACTTGCACAAACTACCCCATTTGCCCGTTCCTCAGGGGAAAGATGCTGAATCACATTATAGGCGCCGCGTATTTTAAAAGAACGGACTATCAGCATATCTTCTCTTTTCAAATAGATATTGCACTCATATTGGTCGGAAAGCAGCACATCCCGTTGAAGAGGTGACGGCTCAATCACTTTACCCAGAAGATGATGCGCTTTGATAATATCTTCAACTTGTATCTTGCTCTTGGTGCCCATACAAATGTTCCCTTCCCTCTTCTACATGATTTTAAGCTATTGTAGCACAGGTTGATGTCTATTTTATCTAAATGCATGCAATTTGTTATGATTCAGTCCCTTTTTCTCCAGTTAATCAGTACAAAATGCCCAAAATACGGGAAAGTGACTTATCAACGAAAACAGTCTGTTTTACAAGTAAGGAAATCAGGGAACCATAGCGTCAAACGTTGAATTTCATAGATTGGAAACGGATAAAGAAAAGATCATCCAAAGAGGAGCGCCTTCTCTTGAACCTTATTTAAGAGGGAGTGGAACAAAAATGGTTAGGCGGATAAGAGGAAAAGAGAGGCTGGGTTCATTTCCACAAAATTACATCTGCACATGTGGAGGTCTCAAAACGAAAGTAATTCGTTTTGAGACCGATATTGAATCTGGCCAACATGCTTTCGGATTTGGGACAGGGTTTCTTCTTCTTTTCAAAAAAACTCCCTTGGTCCGGCTTTGCCAGGAATGTCAAGGGAGTTTAGATTTTGTATATGACCTGTCTATACATTCGGAAGGCATCCCGCTCATTAAAAACGGCTTGGTCTGTTTAAGATACCGCAATTTAGAAGGGCCAGCAGAATGCCAATCAGGCGGGGAATATAACCTAACAGAGGAATAAAGCTCAACAGAGCCATCAATATATTCAACCCGCTGAACAGGAACGTGCCGTTTCCGGTAACGATGGAAAGAATAAAGCTGATCAGGACGAGCGGGACCACCCAACCTGAAGACCATATATAAAGAAATGGTACTAAAGCAAGGAAAAATCCAATGCCAATTAATATTTCAACAAACAGCTGTATACCATTTAAAACCCTTCGGGTATCCGGTCTCATATCCTATAACCTTCTTTCTATTTTAAATCTGCATATGGTTAAACAGAAAAGCTCTCCTGTATATCATTGTATTCTATACTACGCAGCAGTATGTACAGGCGTTTCAAATATAGTAAAAAGCAGGCAGCCCAAAACTCCCTGCTTTTCACATCATCAAGTTGCCGGGAGTCCTTCGCCCGGCACCGGGTCTGTCTGCCGCTGTATCTCCTGCTCGGCAGCTTTCTTGCCTTGCTGGAGCTCATACATGCGGTAGTAGCGTCCTTTTAGCTGCATTAAAGTATCATGCGGGCCCCGCTCGGCGATTTCCCCGCGATGCAGTACCAGGATTTGATCCGCGTTCCGGATGGTAGACAACCGGTGCGCGATAATAAAGGTGGTGCGGCCCTGTTTCAGCACCTCAAGCGCTTCCTGGATGACGGCCTCCGTCTCGGTATCAATGCTGGCGGTCGCCTCATCCAGGATCAAAATCGCGGGGTCGAAGGCCAACGCCCGCGCGAACGAAATGATCTGCCGCTGTCCGGCTGAGAGCGTGCTTCCTTTTTCCAGCACCGTCTCGTCATAGCCTTTCGGCAGATGGGCAAGCACCCGCTCCGAACCGACATCGCGCAGCGCCTTCTCTACCCGTTCACGGCTGATGGACGGATCATTAAGGCTAACATTGCTCGCCACCGTCCCCGTGAACAGGAACGGGTCCTGAAGCACGATGCCCATATGCTGCCGCAGCATCTGCTTCGGAATATCCCGGATGCGCATTCCGTCGATGAGGATCTTGCCTTTTTGCGGATCATAAAACCGGAACAGCAGGTTCATGATCGAGCTTTTTCCTGATCCTGTATGCCCTACTAACGCCACCGTCTCTCCTTGCTTTGCTTCAAAAGAAACCCGCTTCAATACGTACTCCTCTTCTTTATAGGCAAAAGAGACCTTATCGAATACCACATCCCCGCGGTATCTAGGCATGCTTTCATGAGAGACAGGTTCACCCGGTTCATCCATCAGTTTGAAAACCCGCTCAGCAGAAACAAGGGACTGCTCCAGATTTGCGAGCTGGTTAGCCATTCCGGTAACGGGCTGGAACAAGCGTCCCAGGTAATCTACATACGCATACAGAACACCAAGGGAAATGGCCGTCCCGGCTGTCAGTGATGCCCCTCCGAAATACCATAGTGCCACGACCAGTGACAAATTCCGAAGCACATTCGTCAAATTATGCCCGGTCAACGCATTCAAACTCAGCATCTTGTTCTGGTATTTAAAATATTCCTGATTTAATTCTTCAAACTCCCGGTTCGTTTCTTTTTGTCTGCGGAAAATACGGATAATCGGCATTCCCTGAATGGATTCGTTAATCATGGCATTAATGTCACTTAACCGGGAACGGATTATTTTATTGTATTTATTGGCAAATTTTCTATAGACGACGAACCACAAGGCAAGCAGCGGCAAAAGCAGAAGGCTGATGCCCGCAAGGCCGGGATTAAGCAGGAACAAGGCCACATAAATACCCGTGATATACACAAAACCGGAAAAAAAGTTCGCAAGAACCGAGACAAACAAGTCACGTACCGCCTCAGTATCATTCGTCACCCGGGATACCACTTTCCCAGCCGGTAGATTATCAAAATACTGAACCGGCAGACGCTGAATATGAGCATATACGTCCAGCCGGAGTGTCTGAATGACCCGATTGGCGGAAATTTGCAGTATATACCGCTCGCCGTATTGGAACAAAGCCGATATGACCAGTAAAACCATATAAAATCCTACCAGCAAGAGTATATAAGGCAGTTCCGGCTTGTAAAAGGAAAACAGTTCCCCGGTCGTCAGCAGATTTGCCTGATATACAGATACACTCCCGTCTTTGGCGGTAACCGCAAGCTTACCCTCTTCCCATTTCCTTTCCCCGTCCTGCACAATTGTCTCGGCGGTAAATACGAACTGCCTTCCTACCTGCAGCACCCTGGCCTGTCTGGCAGGGTCCGGTGCTTCCGCCATGCGGTCACTTCGGGTGTAATGTTTCCCCTGATATGAAACAGCATTTTCCCCGGCTCCGGTTTCGTACCATACTTTTTCTATGCCGAGAATGTTCGTATCAATCATCTTCTTGGCGATGAAAGGACCTGTCAATTCCGCAGCGACAGAGATACCAAGCATCAGCAAAGCTATAATAAACATTTTTTTATATTTCATCGCGTATCGAAAAAGCCGCTTGCTTACACTCATGCATTCACCTCCGCTTCACTCAGATTGGATTCCACTTGCTGCCTTTCGAATTGTTCCCTGTACCAGCCGCCCAAAGCAACCAGGTCCTCATGGGTACCTTGCTCCGCAATTCTGCCATCCTCCATCACAATAATCCAATCGGCATGCTCCACGGCAGACAGACGGTGACTGGAGATTAACGTTGTTTTCCCTGATCGTTCCCGGCGGATATTTTCTATAATACGGGCTTCCGTCCGGGCGTCCACAGCGGACATGGCATCGTCAAGGATCAGAATTTCGGGATCGCCGATCAGTGCCCTGGATAAAGATACGCGCTGTTTCTGACCTCCCGACAAGGCCACACCTTTTTCCCCAACCAGCGTCTCAAGTCCTTGGGATAATGTTTCTATATCTTGGCTGAATAAGGCGTCCTGGATGGCTTTCTGAACGTCCCCATCAGAACCTCCGGATTTACCGAACAAAATATTTTCCCTGACCGTCTTGGAGAATAGAAGCTGTTCCTGAGGTACGTAGCCAATCCAGCCATGAAGCTGTTCTAGAGAAAGGTGTTCAATAGGAACACCGGAAATTCTGATACTCCCTTTGAGTCCCGGGTATTCCCTCATCAATTGCTTGATCAGCGTAGATTTGCCGCTTCCTGTCCGTCCCACTATGCCGAGCGTTTGCCCTCTTTTCAGTGTGAAACTTACATGCTTCAGATTATCAACGGTGGAAGAGGGATACCGGAAGGTAACATCCTCGAATTCAATTGTCTCCGGTGAATCTACATAAGTGGGGTGAGGGCGTTCCGAAACATCTTCAGAATAACCCAGCGTTTCATTCACCCGGTCCATGGAGGCGGAACCGCGCTGCATCACATTGATAAGCTCACCCAGTGCGAACATCGGCCAGATCAGCATGCCCAGATAGACGTTAAACGTAACAAGGTCTCCCAGTGTGATACTGTTTTGAAAAACCAGATAGGCCCCGTATCCAAGACCGATCATATAACTGATTCCGACCAAAACCTTGATAGTAGGATCAAAAAGGGCATCGATGCGGGCGACGGAAGCATTTTTGGCATAGACATCTTCCGTAATATCCCTGAACCGGTTGCGATCTTCCTGCTCCTGTACATAAGCGCGGATCACCCTAACCCCGGAAACGGATTCCAATACTTGATCATTCATATCTCCGAATGCGTCCTGGGCTTTCGTGTAACGTTCGTGGATCGTCTTCCCGTATACCTTCATGGCCAGGGCTATAAAGGGGAGGGGCAGCAAAGCCGCAAAGGTAAGCTTCCAGCTGATGGCAAATCCCATGGTGCATAAGATGACGATCATAAACGCCGTGGAATCGACTAAAGTTAAAATCCCAAAGCCGGCCGTAATGGAAACTGCCTTTAAGTCATTGGTCGCTCTTGCCATCAGGTCTCCCGTCCGGTTTCGTTCATAAAAAGTCGGCGTCATTCTCATAAAATGTTTCATCAAACGGGACCGAAGAATCCGTTCCACCCAGTAAGCTCCACCAAATAATTGATACATCCATACATACGTAATGCCATAAATAATAAATGTAAGACCAAGGGTAAATAGCAGAAGTTCTGCCAATCTCCCGTATGTAATGGTCCCTTGCTGGATCCCATCCACCACTCTCCCCACAATCTGCGGTGGAATAATATCCCCAACCCCTACTAAAATCAGCAGGACTACAGCAATCGTATACCTCTTCCAATGCTGCCGGAAAAACCACCGCAATTTGTACAAAATGCTTAACAATATGTCCACCCCCTATGGAAAATTCCCATTCTTTCATCATTCCTAACTCCACTTTTCCGAATGGACCCGTGGATAAAGACAAAAAGAGCATACGTCTGCTGACATATGCTCTGTACAACCTCTTGGACGGTAAGCACAATTTGCTCAGCCAATTAGGGAATGCTTCCCCTCAAAACGCCTGCTCATGAACCTGCTTACACAATTTAAAAGGCATTGCTCCGGGATCGGAAAGGGGCTGCTCCATATTCATTTGGGTAGATGATAGTCCGTATTGCTGCTGGATAGGAGCTATTTTTTGCACATTTTGTAACATGAAGACCACCTCTTCCCTTTTCCATTTTCTTCAAAATTGATTTTTACATGTTGTGATTGTACCCTGCCTTTAGGCGGTTGTCAATGAGTTCTTTTTCTGGAAATTTGAGTATAATTTTTCTTTCCTATGCGGCATTAACGCCTAAAAGTTAACGCATGATTACCGGTCGTTCCAACAACGGTCATAGATGTGCTTGGAAGCGGCATGGACATGCATACTGCCGCTCTATAAAAAGAGCCCTGGTCCGATGATTACCGAACCAAGGCTTCTGGGGTTTAGTTAGAACAAGAATTCATCCGGATTAGGACCGTTCCGTTCATCCGGATTAGGACCGTTAATGCGTTCCATATCTTCTTCGGATAATTCAAAATCAAAAAGATCGGCGTTTTGTCTGATACGTTCTGGATTAACCGATTTGGGAATAGTCACAACCTCGTTTTACAGATCCCAGCGCAAAATAACCTGGGATGTGCTCTTCCCGTACTTATCCCCGATCTCTTTCAATGTTGGATTATCAAGCAGCTTACCCTGCATAAGCGGGCTCCAGGCTTCCAGTTGAATGCCCTTTTGCTTGCAGTAATTGCGGAGTTCCACTTGACTAAAACGAGGGTGGAATTCGACCTGATTTACTGCAGGTACTACATCTGCAGCTTCCATCAGCCGGTTCAAATGATGAACATGGAAGTTACTTACTCCAATTGCGCAAATGTATCCCTCTTTATAAAGCTTTTCAAAGGCCTTCCAAGTATCCACGAACTTTTCGCCTTTACCCGGCCAATGAATGAGATACAAATCCAGGTAATTCAGACCCAGCTTTTTCATGCTTACGTCAAAAGCTTTTAGTGTAGATTCGTATCCCTGTTCTGTATTCCAAAGTTTCGTTGTTATAAAGAGCTGGTCCCTCTGTACGCCGGAATCTTTGATCGCTTTGCCTACGCCTTCTTCGTTTTCATAAATGGCTGCGGTGTCAATGCTTCTATAGCCGACTTCAATGGCTGCTTTAACTGAATGATAAACTTCACCTTCTTTGACGTTCCATACGCCCAGCCCAAGCCAAGGCATTGCAACACCATTGTTCAATGTGGCTGCATCTGATAAATGTTTGCTCATGATTCTACCTCTCAAAATGGAATGTGAACATATACGTTTATCATACCACACAAAATTTGGGAAAAGAATAAATTCCCTAGGGTATACATGACGACTTCCTACGCTTAAAGGCAGGGGCTCCTCAGACCATTGAGGTTCATAAAATTTAATTTAAATCAAGTAAGAAACAAACGCAATCAGCAAAAGAACGGACAGAAAAAGCTTGGTCCAATTCAACCAAATCGGGCGATATCCTTTCAGTGTTTTCATACAAATCCACCAGCTTACTAGAAAAATGAGTACGATTACGATTTTATTGCTTTGGACATGAAACTTTCCCAAAACATAATCACTGATATAGAAATTGTCCCTTATTTTAATGCTGAAAATAACACATACCATCATAACAATTCCAAAAAAATACCCCACATATCTAAATGTCCGGTTCACCAAATTCCTCCTTATTGCTCCTTCAACACTTCACTTTCTCTAAGTTCCCCATTTTCCAGTACCAGGCTCCTTGTCGCTAACTTACGGCTTATCTCATTAAGATGTGACACAAAGAGGATGATGCTTCCTTGTTCAGCCCTATTTATCAGCATATTCATGGCCACTTCTTGTGAGTCCTGATCAAGGGGAGAGAAAGGCTCGTCTAATAAATACATGGAGGTTTCCCGGGCAAAAACAGCAGACCAATATAATTTATGTCTCATTCCCAGAGAGTAATCTTTTACAAATTGGTCTAATGCCTCATCCATACCAAATTGATGTATCATCGTTGAAAAGCTTTCAAAATGATCCTGTGGAATATCAAATAATGCCTGAAAGAAATCAGCGTTCTCTTTTCCCGTTAAATAATCAAACAGATACGGTTCCGAAGGAATATACGTTACCTGTGACAGGATCTCCTCTCTTGATTGACTTAATCGCCCCTTAAAATAAATTTGGGAATCCGTTTCAATAAGCTGCGTAATAATTCGCAGAAGTGTGGTCTTTCCGCTTCCATTGGCTCCTCTCAGCCATATAATCTCTCCGGGACTTGCGGATAAGTGAATATTTTTTAATAAAAGCCGGTCTTTTTCGTAACCAAAATTGATCTCCTTTATTTCGAACATAAGGCTTCTCCTTTAAACTTCTATCTCAAGAATAAAGATACTTTCCATAATAGCTGCAATAAAAAATAACAAAATAATGCAAAATAATATAGGAATAAGTTCAATTTTAACTAATTTATATTGCAAGTTTTTGTTTTTAATACTGGCTGTAATGAATCTCCAAATCATAAACGGATAGAGGCAAGACAACTATATTGCAGGTATTTCAAAAATAGCATGCGGGAGAAATGCTGTAATAATACTTTCACCCATATTGTTTTGCAAAGTTATCTCAATACCTACACCTGCGGATATGCCGCTTATAGCCCCAAGTGCCAAGCTTCCAAAGCCATATGTTACAAACCCCAATAAAATAGTCAGGAAAGCTTGTTTTGTATTATGAAAAAAATAATCCATCCATGTAAGATTGGGTGATGAAATAACAAGAGGATTTTGATAGCTTTGGCTGATCATTCCCCATAGGAAAGAGGCTATAAAAACTAAAATAATCAGAATCGATTTCGTGGAATACGTTTGCCAATAATACTTAAATACTCCCATTTTCATTTTGCCGTTCATAAAAGCAATACCCATCCTTATGTTTTTTGTCCCTGGAAGAATAATAGAAAAAAAATAACGCAAAACCCCACAAAACGAACAAGATGAAGAAAATATCATAGAATAACTTCTGCCCCTGCTCAAAATGGATAAAATCCCCAATAAAAAAACAATACATAAACCGGCATTCAGCATCCTTTTAGGTATCATGAAAGATTGGTGTACAAATTTCGATTCGTAAGTGTCTATGCGAACCATAAATAAATTGGGATAGTCGAACCGACTGCAAAATTTCATCCAAACTGTGCTTATAAACGCACTTATGAAAAATAATAACCAAGAACCAATAATACCCACTAACAATTGCATAAAGGATCCATTTAGTAAAAAAACACCAACAATTAACACCCCGTTTATAACACACTGTAAGGGAATCAACAAAATCATAATCAGCCTCATTTTTGTATTCATAAATTGGTTAATTGAATATTTAGGAGATAGTTTTACCAGATCAATCTGCCTCAGTTCGCTTGAAGGGTGTAAAATAGGATAACTCCACAGCCATAACCATATAGTCTGAGATAAGGCAAACCAGCAAATAAACCAAATGGTTAAAACAAAGCTGGAGTAATCATGAAGACTCAACAAAACAAAAGATAGGCCCAGCAACGAACTCAATGCAGGAGGAAAAACTAGGGAAATGCTATGCGGGAGTTTGGTATTCTTGATTATTCTTTCCATTATTAACAAATCCCTATTTACCCAGGGAAGATTAGGGAAGAAAATTTTACCTAACCACCTATACATACGGAAAATGTAATTTTTCGAGTATGTAATAATGGATATTCTAGGATTTTGTACAAACTGAAATCGTCTAGAATAATTTAATAGATAATACACAATTACAGAAGCATATACAATAACCAAAGTTCCCACTACATAATAGAACCATCGTGTTTGAAAGATATGTACCAAAAAATCAAACTTGTCCAAAAATACCGTTTTGACGTTAGAGGAAAAATAACCAATTATCGTCATGAAACCTTGTTGATAAATCTCAAAAGGAACGGGTCTTTGAATCAACGGAAGCAGAAACCACCTGCTTAGAAGCGAAACAAACCCAAATATTACAACCAGCTTAAACAAATAAATGATGGAATTCTGGTTTTGAATCTGTAATAGTCAAACCCCATGATTTCAATACTTCTTTTTTTAAGTTCACATAATAAATAGTTGAAATGAATAAGAGCCAAATTAAAATCAAAAGCAATCCGGATATAAAATCTGGTGATAATCTTATGAGGACATATATGGCAATAATTTCAAGCATCAATTCATGAAGCCAAAACATAAGTACCTCAGATAATAAAATAACATTTAACAATTCAAATCTGTTAATGGAAGTTTGCCATAAACATTCGTGTATAGGATGGTGGCTTATTCTGTTTGCGTTTTGTCTAGCCATTGTACCAGGAAGCAGGAGATTAAACAGAAGTACAATAAATATAACTATTCCCTTAAATTGGGGGTCGGTAATACTTTCAAATACCAATGCAAAAAGTAAAAGAAGCATATTTTGAAACAAAAGTGTAATCATCCAACTTAAGGTGGCTGGAAGCTGAATCCCAAATTCCTCCTTAGTTTTTTTCGTTACCATAACAAAATCCTGGCGAAGCTGATCAACCATCATATGTTTCAAAATGGTATATTTCATAGCACCCTCCTAAACATCAAATCCAAAATTAACCATCTTTAAAAGGAGACAGCCGTCTCCTTTTAAAGATAGCTAACAATTACCATACAATAGCTTGTGCCTTGAGATTTCTCTTGAGCAAATCTTTCACATAAATAATAGCGTAATCAACCATTGCACTTGTAACAGCTAGTCCACCTGCTGATAAAATCGCCATAATAGTTGATACAGCTACAAATGCCCACCCTGCAGCATCAATGACATCAACAATCTTTTTTGCCATCCCGGTACTAATACCAAGATATCCCGCAATTTGAAACAATAGAATCCCTCCTTTCATTTGAAATTCCATACTTTCTATTAAATATTACTATTAAATACATTTTTGTCAATAATTACAGCGAATTTCCCTCTATATAATATAAAGACCCCATAGAGTATCTATAGGGCCTTTTAACATCATGGGAAGCTGCCTTAAGGTTCACGCCTCATTTGGCTTAAATCCTCCTTCTCCAGTTCCAGTTCATTCCGGATCTGTTCCACAACCTCCTGGCTGTGGCTAAGCTCAGCCTGACTAACCGCGTTTTCGGCATGCGCTATTGATTTATAGGCTTGGTTAACTGTCTGGTTCGTCGGATGCGTCATTGCCTGGGAAATGGCATTGTGTACCTTTTCCACGGAATTTTGGGCCTGGGAAATCGGATTTTGTGATTGAAGGCTGGAGTCATTTTTGGCCATGTCTCTGGGTACCTCCTCATGATTCGCTATGGTCCTTCTCAGGAGCACGAAGTTATTATGAGAAAAGAAAGCCTTTTCTATACACAAGAAGAAAAAAATGGTGCGAAATCTTTATCTTTCGTAAGGTGAATCCGATATTAAAAATGACTGTTCATAAATCAAACAGAAACGTTATTATTTTCCTTTTCTGGGATGATAGTTTTGAACAGATAATCAAAATAAGGAGTTACGTACATATGAAACGCATTTGGATCAGCATTTTGTTATCTGGAATGCTCTTAGTTTCTTCGACAGCGGTTTGGCCGTCTGGAACCGTTAAGGCCCAGCAGCTGTCCGAAACGCTTGCCGGAATGATGCAAAATGACACCGGTACAGAGCAATTATCCGAATCAAACAAACCTGAACAGGAAGTAAAACGCCTGAAACGCCAGACTGATCAAGATTATAGTATGGCGTATTTAAATTCACTTCCCTATAACGAGCTTGTTGATCTGCTCACAAGTTCGAGCTGGACACAAATTCCGGAACTTTTTAAATTCAATCCGGACTCTCGCCAATTTTATGAGAATCAAGACCGCTTCCAGTCCATCATCGACGCTCTGAAAACAAGAGGAAGCCAATTTACGGAAGATGATGACAAAGGGATTCCTACACTGGTAGAGGTATTACGCTCCGGGTATTATTTAGGCTATTACAATCAGGAGCTGGGATTCCTGAACACCCGGGAATATAAGAAAAAAGTGCTGCCCGCAATAAATAAAATGATGGACAACCGTTTTTTTGCATGGGGATCTGCAACCCAGAACGAAGTCATCGGGGCGGCCGGAAAATTGATTTCCAACACAACTGTGGACACGGAAACCGTGAATCGTATGGCCGGGTTGGTGAAGGACTTTGTTGAACATGTGGATGATTATGCCGGAGACCACGGGAAGAGCAAGGCATTTTACGATGTCATACAAGGAATCGGTTATGTGCTGTTGTGGGATTTGAGTGAACCTGACAAACAAGCCATTAAGGGAAATATTGATGCGTACTTAAACCCGCTATTCCTGTTGGCAAAGCAGGGACCTTCGTCTGCAGATAAAGTCTGGTTGACAAACAATGCGGTATATTATACCGGAGAGCTGGCGCATTATCACAGCAATCCGGATAAGGCGAATCAGGTGCTCACGGATTCAATGAATTCGCAACCGCGTCTTAGTGAATTGTTCTTTACTGCTGCCCGGCAAATTTCAGAGCATTATGCAGGAAAAGATTATAACGGCAACCGGATCGACCTGGAAAAGTTAAAGAACGAGGGAAAAACGCATTATTTGCCGCAGCGTTTTTCGTTTGATGATGGCAAGTTTATTTTCCAAACAGGCGGCCAGTTGAAGGAAGAACAGATTCAGCGGTTATATTGGGCAGCTAAGGAAGTGAAAGCGCAATTCCACCGTGTAGTCGGCAACGACAAAGCTCTCGAAAAAGGTAATGCAGATGATGTGTTGACCGTGGTGATTTATAATAACCCGGATGAATACCGTATGAACAATTATTTATATGGCTATAGTACCGATAACGGGGGTATTTACATAGAAGGAATAGGTACATTCTTCACTTATGACAGAACTGCAGAACAAAGTACCTACAGCCTGGAAGAACTGTTCCGGCACGAATTTACGCACTATCTGCAAGGGCGATATGAAGTCCCGGGTACTTGGGGCAGGGGACCTTTATATGAAAGCGGAACGATGCCCTGGTTTGAAGAAGGCGGGGCCGAATTTTTTGCCGGGGCTACCCGGACGGATAGCATCCAGCCCCGGAAATCGGTAGTAGGCAATTTAAGGCAGGATAGCCCTTCCCAACGCTACTCTGTATCACAGACCCTGCATGCCCAATACGGTTCTTGGAAATTTTATGATTACTCATTCGCCATGTTCAATCATCTTTATCAAACCGATCTTTCTGAACTTAACAAAATTAATAATATGATTCGGGCCAATGACTCCCACGGATATAAGGACAATATCGAAAAACTAAGTAAAGACGAGAAATTAAACCGCGAATTCCAACAGACTATTGAACAGCAAATATCCCAGTATGACAGCTTGAGTACTCCTCTCGTTTCCGATGATTATATGGAAGTGCCTCAGCCGAAAAACACGTCGGAAATCTATGCGGAAATCGCGAATGCGGCCGGCTTGTCTAACGTCAAGACCGAGGAGCATGAGTCCCAGTTTTTCAAAACGTTCACCCTGCAGGGTATCTATACGGGAGGACCGTCAAAAGGAAAAGTACAGGACTGGAAAACGATGAACGGGTTGACGGACGGATTCCTAAAAAGCTTGTCCGGCCTAACCTGGAACGGATACAATACCGTAACCGCTTATTTTACAAACTATCGCGTAACAGAGGACGGCCGTTTTGCTTACGACGTCGTCTTCCATGGTAAGTTACCGGAAAAAGAAAACCCTGGCGCTGGCGGAAACCCGGATAACGGCCATAGTGGAAACCCTAATACGGATAACGAACATAATGGAAACCTTTCGGGCGACCAGGAACCAAACAATACGTTCAAGCAGGCAAGCCAATTAAAATTGAAACAAACGGTTTCCGGAACCGTGGGCGGTTCGGACTATGCGGATATTTACCGTTTTGAAGTGAAGCACCCGGGGCAATTGGACATACTTTTGGAGGCGGATAAGGAGCAAGGAGTGGCCTGGCTTTTGTATCATGAGTCAGACTTACAAAATTACACGGCCTACCCGGATAAGGTGGAAGGAAAGCGTCTGTCGGGATCTCATGAGGCCAAGGCTGGTACTTATTATTTATATGTTTACAGCAGTAAATCCGTAATTTTTTCCTTTATAGAGTTGTCACCATAAGATTTGATTTATGGTGACAACTCTTTTTCTATATGTCGATAGAACTAAAATAAATCCAGTTGTCTTGGAGCAAGATCTTGATAATCAATGTCTAGTAAGTTAATGAGCTGTTTCGCGTTGGCTGCCGCATCCCCGCCTGAATTATTGTTGAAAATAACGGCTATCTCGCGGACAGATTGTTCAAGAATACGCAGCCGCTCCGCCCATTCCTTCAATTCTTGTTCATTATACCGGTATAAGTATCTGACTTCCCGCCAGTTTTCATTTCCGCTCTGGTTCCACCCCCGTACATTCCGGCCATGGAGACGTACCAAGGTCAGCTTCTCGTCCGTCGGAACAGCCACTGTCGGAATCGAACCTTCTCCGGCCTGCGGTTCATCACAAATGCTGTGGATCCACTGCTCCCGCTTCATAAAAGCAAGCGTCTTCTCCCTCATTTCCGGTACAAACCAGCTCTGATGCCGAAATTCCAGGGCCACCGGAACGTCTTTCATCCGTTCCCGTGTCTCCTTAAGAATATCTACATTTTCCTTGATACAGGTGAACCAGGGCGGATATTGAAACAGCACTGCCTTAAGCTTTCCCGCCTCACGCATGGGCCGGAGGGATTCCAAATAAGCATCAAACATCTCCTTGGTATCCGTAAAAGGGTTCTTGCCCCGCAAATGTCCGGTCATTCCTTGGTAGGCTTTGCAAATAAAAGAGAAGGAATCCGGTGCCTGTTCCGTCCATTTGCTCATATTGTGAAGGGATTGAACCGCATAAAAGCAGCTGTCCACCTCTACAATAGGGAAATGCCCGCAGTACATAGGAAGCCTATCCTTGGATTTAGGAGTCCCTTCATATAAATCTTCATGGTCCCCCCATCCGGTAAGCCCGATTTGAATCATGCTTCTACCTCAAGACCTTGACCCGGTTTCAGATGAACTCCGTTCAGGCGGAATTTCTTCAGACTTTCCACCCACTCATCTCCATCCTGACGAATAGGCGGGAACGTATTGAAATGCATGGGGATATAGGTTTTTGCTCTCAGCCAGGTAGCAGCTACCAGTGCTTCTTGCGGCCCCATCGTAAACACATCGCCGATTGGCAAGGCAACCGCATCTATCCGGTTCGTATCTCCAATCAGCTTGATATCTCCAAACAAAGCCGTATCACCGGCATGATAAAAGGTAACGCCTTCCATAGTAAGCAAAATTCCGGCTGGGTGCCCCCCATCCAGGAATTTCCCCTGCTCCAGCTCAAAGCTGGATGTATGGAAAGCCAGTGTAAATTTGATTTCGCCAAAATCGAATTTATAGGACCCGCCAAGGTTCATGCCAAAAGTTTTAGCCCCTAGTTCAGCAAAATGCCCGGCAATCTCATAATTAGCCACAATCACACAACCGTTGTTTTTGGCGATGGTGAGAGCGTCCGCAATATGGTTATAATGACCGTGGGTCAACAAAACAGCGTCCACCCGTATGTCCGAGGCTTTAACCGGAGCAAGGGGATTATTGTCAAGAAAAGGGTCAATGATGACCGAATGTTGTTCCGTTTGAGCCAAAAAACAAGAATGTCCGTAGTAAGTCAGCTTCATTATGCTCTCTCCTTTAAATAAAATGATTGGAGCGGCAGGCTCCCTTAATTCCACTATATACCCATTTTATTTATTTTTGAAAACACTTTTTATAGGGAAACAGCATGAATGTGTATGCCTCTTTGATTGAGTTGATGATGCTGCTCTTTCGTCAATCCCTCATCCGTAATGATATCACTTAACAAATCGGCGGGGGACATCTGCCAAGATTCAATCGGAAGCTCCTGATGGGTAGCGATGAGAATCTTTTTATGAGCCCTTTCGGCCAACATACGGATACTTTGGAGTTTTTCGGGTCCGGGCGGCTCTTTACCAGGACCCCATAGATCCGAAGCAGAAAAAAAGCAACGGTCAAACGTAAACAGCCGCGTTATACCCTGAGCCAGCAGATCATCCATAACTCCGCATTGGCTAAGCTTTCCTCCCGTCACATACGTCGTTATCTTTTTTCTTGTACGAAGGATTTCGGCTGCTTTGGTAGAATTGGTCACTACAGTAAGGGGGAGATTATGCGGGATAGATCCGATCATATCCAGGTGGACATTCGCTCCTCCGAGAAAAATTACTTCTTTGTTACGAAGCAAACCTGAGGCATACTCCACAATCGGTTCCATCTGTTCCCGGGCATATGAACCTGCCGGGTAACTCCTGGTTTTAAAACGGGGAGGAAGCATAGCACCCCCATGAGTTTTGCGCAGCAGTCCCCGTTCTTCCAAAATGGTCAGGTCCCGGCGGATCGAATCCATTGACAGATGGAATCGTTCTGCAAGCTCTTTGACGTATACTTTTTTGTTTTTGTTCAGCAAGGCAACAATCTGTTCTCTCCGCTCTTCGGAAAACATGGCTATCCCTCGTTTCAACGGAACTGGTACTAATGTTTTTAGTTTGCAACAATTGGAAAGAAGTATACACCGTCTCCGATAGAGACATTTATCCTGTTCCCTTGCTTCATTCTCCCTCCGTTCAGAAAAGAACATGTTAGACCTGTATCTCTCCTTATCAAGGAGTGCTAATTGAGTAATTTAGACTACAAAACCCAGTACCTGGGCGGTACTGGGTTGTAGCTTACCAATAATAAAAAATAATTTTTCTAGGTTAATTACTCTGATATTTTTTCAATGGTAGGTGAAATAGCAATTGGTGGAATGAATTTAGTCATGGCTTTTGCAAACACATTCAGTTTATCACCGACCTCATAAGTATCATGACTTGTAACGGGAACTTTTAACAGCTTATTTTGATAAGCCAATTCCCACCAACTTTCCTGATATAACAATGCTTCCTCTTTTGTAGAAGTATCCGCCACGAACATGTAATGGTTATCAATAGAAATGACATACCCAGTGAAAGGCAGTTGCTCCTGTTTCACAACAGACGAGACAGAAGTGGCCCCCGATGAAGATCCATCCGGATGTGCAAAAGCGGGTGCTCCACCTGCGGTAAAGCCAATGCCTAATGCAAGTGTAGCTGCTACAGTTATTAATTTTTGTTTTCTCGTGATCATAGCTTTTATCCCCCTTAGATTAGAGTTTCACAAATATAAATGTCATTTCTCACTTTTCTTTTACTATAAATAACCCCAGCGCCTGAACGGCACTGGGGTTGAATTTTTCCAATAATTTAGAAATCAAGCTGAATGAATCAATTTCATAACTTAGATTTTCATCCGAAACGGGTACAAGATAGAGTTAAATCTGAACCGTATTTATCTATATCTTCTTTATTAAGCGCTCACCAGTTGTATCATGAAATTGACTCGAATCATTTTATAAATATGGGCTTTCGTGCTTGGCTTTCAGCTTGTTCCACCTGCGTTCCACTTCGTCTTCGAACGCCTCCAAAGTGGATTTATGCTCGGGTAGCAGCAAGTGCTTCGTCTTTCCCATTAGGCTCAGCCAATCGTTTAAGGATACGCGTTTCTTTTTATCTTCCGGATTATAGGTTATCTTCGTAACCCCATGCTCCACTTCATATAAGGGGAAGAAACAGCTGTTTACGGCGGCTTCTACGATTTTGGTTCCTGCGTCATCCTTCGCCTTCCAATTCCGACAAGAAATAAGGATTTTACCGTAAACCGTTCCCTCATGCCGGGCATACCATTGGGCCTTGGCCGCTTTTTTGATCAAATCCTGCGGAAAGGCCTCCGTTCCTGTAAAGACGTACGGAATATTCGTAGATGCCATGATTTGAGCCGTATCCTTGTGATGAAACGGTTTCCCTCCAAAACCGCCGCCGATCGCGGAGGTAGAGGTCATATGTCCCATCGGAGTAGAGTAAGACAACTGGGCTCCGGTATTCATGTAGCCTTCATTGTCATACTCCAAAATAATCAGTCTATGGTTGCGCAAAGCTGTACCAATTGCCGGACCCATTCCGATATCCATGCCGCCGTCACCTGTGATCATCACGAAGGTAACGTTTGATTCATCCACCTGAACCTCACCACGGCGTACCCGTTCCCAGAACATCTCTACTACACCTGATAAAGTGGCGGAACCGTTCTGAAATAGATTGTGAATGTAGTTCACCTTGTGGGCAGAATAAGGATAACCGGTCGTAACGACCATCGCGCAGCCCGTATGATAAAGGACCACGACATCCCCCTCGATTCCTTTAAAGAACATGTCAAGTCCGGAGAAAATGCCGCATCCCGGGCAAGCCCCGTGTCCGGGCGCAATCCTTTTCGCTTTAGCCGTCAGAGCCCGCATGGTAGGCATTTTGACCTTAAGCTCTCCAGTAGCCGCATCCCGGGTTACAGATATAAATCCGGATGTCTCTGCCTTGCTGAGCGGCCCTGCCTTTACTGCCTTATCCTGCACCGTTCCCGGTGTATGTCCGTGATAATCAAAACGTTTAACCTCTTTGCCGGCAAGAGCATCCAGGCACAGCTCATAGAAAGAAAAAGCATCTTCGAGATAGAAATCTTTCCCGCCCAAACCGTAAATGCGGGTATAAACCGAAGCTGAAGAGCCCGCATCCAGAAGAGCTGATTTCAGTTCATGGCTGAGGTTCCCTCCATAAGCCCCGTAAGAATCGGCTCTCTCTCCCATCAGCACAACCTTAACACCGGAAAGCGCTTTTTGCAGAGCCTCTTTAGGAAAGGGGCGGATTACATTCGGTGATACCACTCCGGCCCTCACACCCTGAAGCCGGAGACGGTCGGCTGCGTCTTTCGCTGTATCTGCAGCCGAATTAAGCAGAACAAGAGCAATGTCAGCATCCTCCATCCGGTACGAATCCAGAAGCCCATAATGCCGTCCTGAAAGTTCTTCATATTCGGCAGCTATTTGAAGAAACACTTGCCCAGCCCTGTACATGGCTTCAGACTGCTGGTATTTGTTATTGATATAATCCGGGTCGTTCATATACGGGCCAATGGTAACCGGATGCTTCGTATCTGTTGAATCTACGTAGACAGGACCGGTTTTGCCGACAAACCCCTCCACTGTCTTCCGATCCTCGAAATAATGAACCCTGCGTTTCTGATGGGAAGTGAAAAAGCCGTCAGATGCCACGATAACAGGGAGCCTGACATCGGCATGCTCGGCCACTTTGAGCGCTATCAGGTTCATGTCATATACAGCCTGGGGATCTCTCGCCATGAGAATCGGCCAGCCTGTATTTAAGGCATAATACAAATCGGAATGATCCCCGCGGATATCAAGAGGTCCCGATACTGAACGGGTGACCAGATTAAGTACCATCGGAAAACGCGTACCTGACTGGACAGGGAGCTGCTCCAGCATATACAGGAAACCATTGGCGGAAGTTGCATTGAATACGCGTCCTCCCGCGGTGGCAGCCCCATAGCATATACCCGCAGAACCATGCTCACCATCCGCGGGTATCAGCTTAATATCGTGTTCACCGTTTGATTTCATTTCCTCCAGATATTCCGCAATCTCCGTGGATGGAGTGATAGGGAAATACCCCATCAGATGATAGTTAATTTGCGCTGCCGCCTTGGCGGCCATTTCATTCCCGGAACGGAAATCCATCTTCTGCGCGGGTGCTCCGCCATTTATCGGAAGTTCTTTTTCATGTACGCTCACGATAGGCTTCCCCCTTTTAAATAAATAGTTTTATTAAACATGTTCCAGTAACGAAAACTTGTGCTTTACAGCATGTACGCCAGCATACCCTTCTGTCTCCCTTCCTTTAGACAAGGCGGTTGTCGGACATGCCTCCACACATTTTAAACAGCCTTTGCAGTACTGATAATCTATTCCTTGCAAGAACTGATGTTTTCTTCCCTTTTTGTCCTCTCCCTCTGCCCAAACAAAACAAAAATCGGGACAGCTCTGATCACACGCTGCACAATTGATACAGTCCTGCTGATTGAAAACGGGCAGGAAGCCTTGGCGGGAGGTGCTTAAATCTTTAAACACCGTATTCCCCGGGTTCAGGATTACACCGCCAATAGGCTGCGTTTCATATCCAAATACAGGGGCATTCTGAACCGGCCCCCTTTAAAACCGTCTTCCGGGGCAAACGAACGGGATATGATCTCTTTATAACCCGCTTCAAAAGTTCTCAGGTTGGCTTCAACCAGTGCCGGATATTTGGCTTCAAAGGTTTGCCGGATGACCGTCTTTACCGCTTCCGGGCTTAGGAAATCTACCGCCCTGCAAAGTGCACCAAGCATTGCTGTATTGATTCTCGTTTTTTCCCGGATAGAAATACCAAGCGCATCCACACAAAGGATTGTGCCTCCGTTGAAGCCGGATAAATCGCGGATTTTTTCCGGTGATTGGGTTGTGTTTACAAGCAGCAGACCATTTTCGTCCAGTCCGTCTACGCAGTTTTGGGAAGTGAGCAAGGCTTCATGGAAAACAGCCACAACATGAGGATGGTCAATAGGCGAGGATGCTCTTAACGAAACATGGGGGTCAGAAAAACGGATAAAAGCTTTTACCGCCGAACCCTTTTTCTCTGATCCGTAAGAAGAAAAATTAGAACCGTTCAGGCCAAGATGCAGAACCCCCGCCTCGGCCAGCATCTTCCCCGCAAGATTGGCACCAAGCCCTCCAATCGACTCCAGACGGATTTCAAATAGTCCGAGCTCATTCACCCGCGAAAGCTTTGTATGTTGCATGAGTTGCTTCCCTCCATTTCAATTTGGTTATAACAATGCTAACAAGAGGTCTTTATATACAAGAGGAAACGGCTTCACTGTTTAAGAAACAATGAACGTTTCCTGCCTGAAAATCGGGAGAAATGATCCAATTTTACATCCACTATATGACAACCGGTCCATCCTGAACTATGACATACTTAACAAAAGGGGCCGAAATTAGTGATTTTACTCACATTATTTTCGACTATATGTTCACAAATCGTGATTTCCCCTTATCGCCGGTCCCCCTACCCGGTAAAATAAGAAATATTGAGAATCTTAAGGGGGTTATTTTATTAAAGGTTACATCCCGACACAACATGGTGCCTGGGCTATGCTTGTAATACCTTTTGCCTTCGGCATGGCGGCCTCCGGTCCCAAAATTGGTCATCTGCTTTTGTTTACAGCCTGGCTGCTTGTTTATTTATTTTCCTACCCCCTGCTTCAATGGGTACGTACAGGTAAAAAGGCCATTTATAAACGGCCTGTCCTGTTCTATGGGTGCCTGCTGTTTCCCCTGGCTGTCTGGCTGCTGATTCTATATCCGCAGCTTGTATGGACAGCCCTGTTTTACGGTCCACTTTTCCTGGTAAATTGTTTCTTTGCTTCGCGTAATCAGGAGAGGTCGCTTGTGAACGATCTGGCTGCGGTCCTTCAATTTTGCTCCATTGTGTATGTAGCTTTTTATACAGGAGGGGGATATATATCCGGTTGGGGTACAGTCCATGAACTTTTTATGATCAGCCTGCTTTATTTCATTGGAACCATCTTCTATGTCAAAACCATGATCAGAGAAAAAAATAACAAAACATTTTATTGGCTGTCAGTTACCTATCATACTGCCGCCTTTGTGGTCATCCTCACGTGGTTCCCGAAATGGCTGATAATTCCCTTTGCTGTCTGTCTGCTTAGGGCAATCATGACACCAAAAACAAAAATAACCATCAAACAGGTGGGCTTACTGGAGTTCGCCTATGCCATCGTCCTTACAATATTCGTAGTCAGTCTGTATCACTAAGAAAAAAATATTGGCGTGTCCCCTCATCGCGAAGGACAAAGCCCAGCTTGGCCGCCTCGCGGCGCAAATCTTTGGCTTCTCCGGTTTCCTTCTTTATAGCAGATTAATTTCAAATGCAAAGCGTATTCCTCTCCTTCCCGTCCGGTTAAATGCCATATTGATAAATAAAAGGGAAACAGCCCTGGAACCAAATCCGGTTCAAGGGCTGTTCTTTACGTGTTTAATTGGAAAATAATTACGAGTACATATCCGAGAACGGAAAGCATCACGGAACCAATTAACCCTGCACTGAAGGAGCGGATGCCCAGTTTCCGGAAGGCGGCAATGTCCACGTTCAAGCCAAGTCCCGCCATAGCCATGGCAATGAGCATATAGGCTAAAAGCACAATATAGGAAGCTGCCTGTGCGGGAATGATCCCGAGAGAGTTAATCCCGCTGACAAGCAAAAATCCCAAAATGAACCATGGAATCGGAACGGAAGAACGGGAAGACCCGCTATCCTGCCGGGGTGACCCCTTTGACATAAAAACGCCAATCAGAATGGCGACAGGGACAAGCAGGGCTGCACGTGTCAACTTTACAATGACGGCAATATCCACCGCTCCGCTTCCGCCCGGGTCAGCTGCGGCAATAACGTGGGCGATTTCATGCAGCGTAGCCCCAGAAAAAATGCCGTACCCCGCAGGGGTAAGTCCCAATACCGGATACAACAGTGTAAACAAAAGCGTAAAAATAGTTCCCAGAATGGCTACGGTGGCGGCACCGACAGCCGTTTCTTTTTCATCTGATTTGATCTGGGAAGCAATAGCGACCACCGCCGCAGCTCCGCAAATTGCCGTACCGCTGGCTGTCAAAACACTTAAATTTTTATCCACTTTAAATACCCGGCAGAGGGCATAAACAACAATCATCGTAAACGTGATATTGATTACGGCTATAGCGAATACTTTAGGTCCTGCATGGATAATATCCATCAGATTCAATCTCATCCCAAGCAAAATGATACCGAGACGGAGCAGTTTTTTACTGGCAAAGTGAATGCCTTCTTCGGCAATGGCCGGCACTCCGGCGGAAGCTCTCCATACAATTCCAATCAGGATAGCAATAACAAGCTGGCCCATAATATCGAGGTACGGGATCAGTGAGAATGCTTTGGCTGCAAGAGCGATAATCAAAGTAATAACCAGCCCCAGGATAAATCCCCGGGTCTTTTTTTGTTTATCATCCGTCCGGTGGCCGGTTAGAGTACGGCCTGAAGCAGAATCTTGTTGATTTGTCTTTGGTTGCAGTTCACTCATGATGTACATCCCCCCACTATATTTCCAATAGCGCGCTAATGAGAGTTCCTCTTCACTATAAAAGCAAGGGGGAGAAATGTGAAATTCGAATCTTATATTCCTGTTATAAGATTCGCTTATAAAATAGGACAAAGTGGAAAAATTTCTCGATTTTTTTCGAAAAACAGCATTGATTTTTTATGTAATTATAGTATTGTTACATAGTTGACTTTTTGCATAAGCAAGAAAGGCTCCGTTCTATACGGGACATGTGTTTCATGTTGAAAAAAGGCTTTTTTATTTAAGCCCGCCAGCATAAACAAACTGTAGAAAACGCATATCGGTACATGCGTTTTTGACTCTAGGAGGAATGATAATTGGACAAGCAAACACAGCTCAAAAGAACCCTCACACTAGCACCTGTAGTGTTGATCGGTCTTGCCTATATGGATCCTCTTGTAGTATTTGATTCATATGGCATCGTGTCTCATTTAACAGAAGGACATGTAGCAGCATCGTACATCACCATATTGGTTGCGCTGCTGTTTACCGCATACAGCTACGGTAAAATGGTCCAGGCCTTTCCCGTAGCCGGTTCTACCTACACCTATGCACAAAAAAGCATAAGTCCGTATGTAGGTTTTTTAGTCGGATGGGCTGTGATGCTCGACTACCTATTCTTGCCCATGGTTAACTTCGCCATCGGGGCCGCTTACCTGACCTCGGCATTTCCTGCTATTCCAGGGGCTATATGGGTGCTTATTATGGCTGTTTTGATCACTACAATTAATCTGCTTGGCATTCGCCTTACGGCCAACATCAACACTTTACTGGTGTCTTTCCAGACTCTGGTAGCCTTAACTTTTGTCGGTTTTTCAATCCAAGGACTTATAAGAGGAATGGGCGAGGGCACCTTGCTATCACCTGCCCCCTTTTTTACGCCTGATATGGATTTCAGCCTGATCTTGGGGGGAGCTTCCATTCTTTGTTTCTCATTTCTGGGATTCGATGCGGTGACGACCCTCTCCGAGGAGACAATCAATCCCCGTAAAACGATTCCCCGTGCGATTCTTTTGATCGCTTTGATTGGAGGCATTTTATTTACTTGTACTTCTTATTTCCTGCAGCTGGTCTATCCCGATTACAGTTCCTTTGCGGAAGCAGATTCCGCTTCTCTGGAGATTGCGCAGTTTGTAGGAGGTGCATTCATGCACTCGTTCTTCCTGGCAGGAACAATGGTCGCAGTATGTTCTTCTTCCCTTTCTTCCCATGCCAGTGCATCAAGGCTGCTGTATGCCATGGGGCGGGAAGGGTCATTGCCTAAAAAGGTGTTCGGATATGTACATCCCAAGCTGCAAACTCCGGTATTCAATATTTTATTTATCGGGATATTGTCATTGACGGCCATGTTTGGAGAGCTGGAAGTCATTGTATCCTTCATCAGCTTTGGGGCACTTGTCGGCTTCATGTTTGTAAATATATCCGTAATTGCCCACTACTTCATTCGGAACGAATACCGGGAAGGCTTTGATATTGTACGTTTTCTGATCGTGCCTTCGGTAGGGGCTCTTTTCAGTGCCTGGCTGTTCACCAGCTTGAATGTCCATGCCCTGATGCTTGGAATTGGCTGGCTGATCGTAGGAATTGCCTACTCTTTCTTTACTTTCAGGAAGGAACAGACTAGCCGTATCTAAAGTTGTGAAAGATTCTGCCGTGTGGTTAAAATCCCTATTTTTACTGAAAAGAAGGAAAAACCTGTAGATATGGCTTATAATATAAAGAAATAGACATTATCGTTTCTTCGGAAACGTTATCCATCATGTAAGGGAGGCATTTGCCAAAGTTATTTTTGTACTGAAAGTTGACTCATGCGAATATGTTACCAGTAAACAAATACCAGGCTTGAACCGTATGGGTCCCATCAGGCAGATCCTGCCGGCATCAGACGGGAAAAGCCTGACCCCTCAAAGCCTGCCTGCACAAACATACCACTTATCCCATCAAGGAGGGACGCTGATCGCTATGGCTATTATTCCATTCTTAAGTCATTCCGGAGAAATGTCGTTCCACCTGCTTAGGGCAGTGGCAAAGCGAAGGAGAACCGGTGGAAGTCGAATTTGCCAGCCCCACAGGACTCACGCTCATGAATACTATTGGAATCCTGACCGATCTGGAAGTGTGTGATACTGAGGAAGACGGGACCGAATTGACTTTCTGGCTGGATAAAACAGAACTTGGTTTTAATGAAAGAGAATGCACCATCGAGCTGCTGCCGAATGAATCTCTTCAAGTTACCGTCCGTAATGAAGATGACGAAATAGTCAGCATCATTACTTTTACGATAAGACGTACTAAAAATATCTTTCCGATGGAGCGCATCCTCAGCGAGGAAATCCGCAATAAGTTATCCTTCTAGAATAGTTCCACCCGGGGGATGAAACATGTTCGAAATATATCTGGATGTGAGAAATTCATTTCACCAAAGAAGCCTATGATCTCCTTTTTGGAGGGAATGGCTTTTTTTGTCTAGCAAAATTGTTACTAATGGTCTAAATTCTCCTATTACCATAGAGGAAGAAAACAAAAGGGGGATATTGACAAATAGAGGTAAATAACGGATAATACTGGACGTGTTAACACCCCAAATAATAGTAATAAAGGAGAAACAAGTAAATCAATCTTATTATGAGTATAGCTGGACTAACGGCAAGTGCTGCTGCCGCAGTTCTAAACGTATTGGATTATGCAACTTGGGTTGGAACTTTATTGACCTTCACAGAAGTTGGTATTGGCGCAGCGGCGGCTATCTTTGCTTATCGTGTTGCTATTAAAAAGATAGTTATAGAAAAAGGCAAACAGGCAGCCATTCAATTTTAACTTTTTGGAAATATATGGGGGGGATACTTAACAATCCCCCATATCCTAATTTAAAATCATTAAAAAATGGGGAAATGAATCAAATGGTGTTCAATAGCTATTTGAAATATTATAAATGGATTCGTAAACGCGTTAGCAGGGAGAGCATTAATTTATTTTACAAAAAAATATTAGACGTATTTTATGAACGGGATAGAATGAAAATAGTGAATTTCTTGGTGATATCATCTAAAGTTCTGGTCATTATTCCACTTCTTTTATTCACTACTTTGTATTTACTGGTGGAGACGTTATCTTCAGCCCAACTAGTGGCAGGTGTATGTTTGAGCGGATTCTTAAGCAGTATCCATACCCTTCTTTCCCTTCATTTCAAATTCAGCCATCGTCCAATCGATTATTTAAAAAATGAATTCAGATTTGTACTGCGTCTTTTACCGAAAAGGAAAGAACCCTCCTTTATACTAAAAAGACTCAGCCTGGATTTAGTTGGCGGCACGTTGATTTATTCCATTGTTCCTTATTTTTTTTCGTTATTGATTATTCTTTTCGTTAATCCAGCGTTATGGGTTTTATTGCTTGGCTTAGTTTTTATTCTTTTTAACTATTTATTAGGCTTATCCTTGCTTATTGGAAAAATCCTGAATAAAAAAGGTTTGTCTCTGTCTGCTATAGGAATGGTTGTCCTGCTTCTAATAGAAGCGATAAGGGTATTTGATTTCCAAAGAGCATTTCAAATAAATAGTCAACACGTATTCACTTTATTTCTGAAGAATGAACCGATTTCGTTTCCTTCTGAAACCCAGGGTTTGTTGTTGACAATATTATTATCTGTTTTTTTCCTTTTTTGCTATATTTATTCCCACTTAAGAAAAAACCGTTTTACTTGCTCAATTTTCAAGGATAGGGAAACCGTTATCGAAACATTCAGTAAAAATAAAGTAGTTTATCAACGTTTATTGCTAAGAGGGTTTTATTTAAATAATAAAGTACAGAAACTGAGAATAGGAACTATGATTCTGGTTTTATCTATGATTGTTTCCTATCCTCTGCTAAGCCAAAATAGTTCTATTCCCTTAACCTTAACGATTCTGGTTTTTAGCTACACTCCTTCGGTTTTTAACCTAATTATCAATTTTTATTTATATGATGGAATTTTGGAAAAAAGATTTATGGTTTTAACATATTATTTTCTAAGGAAATTTAATTGTCAAAACTATTTATTAAAACAAACTGTTTTTCCTACTATTTCTCAATCCTTTGTTTTATTGTTTCCGTACTTTGTGCTGCTTATGTTCCTTAAACCGGTGGATATGCTCGCCTTCATCGTATTGTATGTTCTGATTTTCTTCTCAACCATTATTTTAACAGTTATAAGAATCTATAACTTAAAGCAATACGATTTTGATCAAATGAAAACTTTAAATTCTGATGCTCTTATTTCAAAACCGATTGAAAATTATATTATATTTGGCACTCCAATTCTTTACTCTATGCCTCTTGCCGTTATTCAGTTAACACAATCCCATCTGTTGTATACATATTTGTGCATGATTGGCTATACTAGCTTATTCCTTGTTTATTGTCTAATAAAGATCTGTTTTTTGATTAGAGGGGGAAAACGATGCTAACGATTTGTGGCCTAAAAAAAAGCTACACGGGATTAAAGATATTTGAAGAAATTGATCTGGAAATTCCGAAGAAATCCATTGTAACTTTAACAGGGAAAAACGGAATTGGGAAAACTACCCTTCTTAATATTCTGGGCGGAATATCTGAATTTGAAGGAGATGTTCTGTTAAACGAAATCAGTTTAAAATATCATTTTAAGGATTATCTCAAACTAACATGGTTAATCTCTAACGACCCTTTCTTATATGACTATTTAACTGTTTCTGAGATGATTGATTTCATTGCATTGTTATCAAACAATAATACATGTCTGACGACAGCGTATAAAGACAACATGATCGAATACTTGGAGCTTACCCGATACAAATCCGTCTTCATAAAAAATCTGTCATTGGGAACTAAACAAAAACTTTCTTTTATTATTGGTTTTTTAAATAATCCTAAATTAGTCTTGATTGATGAACCTTTTGTTAACTTTGATAAAACATCGATGCATAGAATCCTTGATTTTATACAGGATTACGTTTCCCAAACTGAATCCATCGTTATTTTTTCAACCCATTCAGAAAATAAAAAAATAAATAACATTGTCACCCATAATATTCATATTCATGGGAGCGATGAAATTTGCTTCAGAGAAGTGAGCTATTCTATATGAGATTGAACATACTACTGGTTGTAGTTTCTTTATTTGCCGTACTCTTTTTTTTCTTGGGATTTGTTTTTCCTGGGGATTTGGAGAAGGAAAGCTGATTATTTAATTTTTCGAAAGATGGCCAACATCTTCGCAATTATTTTTCTTTTAACAATTACAGCTGCTCTTATTGAATCGTTCATAACACCGGCACTTATAGGGGTTGATTAAAGTGAAAAATACCAAGGGAATTTTGTTAGTAATAGCTCTTACCTTAGTCTTGTTGATATCAAGTTATGTTCAATTTAATTATATTCAACAGCTTGCAGAGAGCAGTGGACTTCCTGCAAAGTTTAAAGATTATACCGATCATTTCCATTTTATTATTTTCATTATTTCATTCTTGTTTCAAATCATCATTCTGTTTTTTTTGATAGGTTATGAGGTCTTCTTACTTTACTTCACGGTATACTTTTTTTATAAGAGAATGCACTACCTGAAAGTTTATATCCAACCTGTTCTGTTATCTAATCTTATTACTTTAATTCTGAATCTGGGCATCAATTTACTAATTTCCCCATATATTTATGATATACAGGCTTTAAAACAGTATACTTTATTATCTCCAGTCAATTATTTGATCAAGCCTTTCATGCTTTGTTATTTTTTATCCAAGAAAAATATTTTTCCCAATACTGTGTTGGACTGGATAAAAGTTGGCGTGGTCTATGTGTTATTCACTTGTATTCCAAGCATACTATTATTATTGATTTTTTAAGGAGGTATGTGTTATGAATAAATTAGGTAAAGAATTTTATTTTTCCATTATCGTTCTTATCATTATAATAGTATTATTTATTTTTAACCTACTATATATAAATTGGAAGTAATATGTGTTTGATGTGCTCAAGTACTCAAGAAGGAATGTTATCTTGAATAGATCATGAAATAAAACCACGGGTCTGTCCCAAAAATCACGAAAGAATGGACGGCCCTTTTACATGTTTATGAGACGAAAAGAAACCTCCCCTTGGTAAAGTATGATAAATACACCGAAGAAGAGGTTTAATCGTCTGATCCCCGAGCTGTTCGCTGCTGCTTCCGTTACTTTTTTTCTTTACGTACAAGAACCTCTGAAAAAATTAAAAGAACAACTCCAATAGCTCCTAATATAGTCCCTATTGTATTAGAAATGCGAAGTCGGTCATGAAAGATAGACATAGCTAAAAGTGCTATACCCACTAGAGAAATGAGTCTGAGTTTTAACAACATAATAACCTCCCACGATAAATGAATATTTTCTTTCATTCGCTCCTCAATTTATTTTCGTATGATGAGACAATATGCCAGGTATCCTTTTGCTAAGTGAACGGGTGGTTCTAATCATAATTAGATGAACTAAAATAAACAGTAACAAGCTTGCTGATATCAAAATTGGATATAGGAGAAAATCAGGTATCCAACCAACAGCCGCAATTATAGGAATGACTCTGATCATATCATGAAGGATGTAATCTATAACCGAAATGCCTCCATGGGATATATGTTGATCTGAATGACCTCCAATCTGCTGTACATTCTTGATTTCAAAATGCGGCGATAGGAGGCCAGGTAATAACTCCAAAGCAGGGTAAACCCATATGGACAGGACGCTTAATGATACAATTAAGAGAATTTGCCCTAAAGAAAATGCCCCGGTTAAGAGAATTATACTAATCATAATTACGATTCCAGGCAACGCTAGTATACGGACAAGGTTAGTTTTGATATGGAATAAATACCCGCTTTCTTTCGGGGATATAAAGTAGAGGCTTGTCTTTTCCCCATCTGAATCATAAGAAAGAACAGCCCTCAATCTTTGCGTTAGCTGCTGCACATGTTCTTTAACTATAACCACACCTGCTTCAATGATTAACAGTTGAAGGAGTAAATCAGGAATTTCATCCATACTTAACACCCCCAATATGCCACCTAATAACAGCCAGCTTTTCATAGAGCCTAAGAAAACAAAAGGTTTTTCAGCGAAAATAGGGTGACGGAACAACAACTTGATTCTTAATAGAAGATGTGGATCCATTTTTAAATAATTAATTATTTTTTCTGATATTTTTATGGAATATTTCTCTAAAGGATAAGTATTCGTAACCTTATCAAAACTTTCCAAAGGTTTAGCCAATAAATACTTGAACAAATAATTCACAATAAATAAGATAGCTAATATTCCCAAAAACAGCTTTACAGATTCAAACGCATCACCTTGCAACAGCTTTTTAGCCATATAGGTCCAGGGAGTGTAATCACCTAAAAGATATTGGAACGGCTCAATGAATAACCGTTTCAGTTCTTGTATTGCCAAAATCCCCCAATCTTTTATAAATTCTAAATTTACCGGCCTATTGTCCATAAAAGGAGCATTTCTTAGAATTTCACCTATATATTTCCCTATATATGCTCCAATCGCAATAATGATTAGACTTGAAATTATGAATCTAAGGAAAGATATGAGCAATGTTTTCCCTTTCAAAAACAAAGTAAGTACAATATTGTAAATGCGATGTATGACAAAGATTAATGCTATTTTATAGATCAAAAGAGTGATACCTAAAATCAAGGAGGTTCCGAAAGATACACCACATAATAATGAAATGATTAGGGTAATGGGGACTAACCCGGTCAAGTAACCGTATAATTTAAACATCATTTCTTCAATAAAGTATAGTTTTGATAGTTCTTCTTTATTAAAAGGTGTACAGGCTCTTGCCCATTCATAATCAGGAGCGAAAAAGCTCCATCTCCAAGTTTTTTTAGCTTCAGAAAAATCAGGAATTATTTGTATGAGAATATAAAAAGATAAGAGGTATAAGGGTTCGATATCCGTGTGATTTAACAAAAGATATACACCTAAATAGGTGATTAATAAAATAAGGATGTCACGAAAAATCATGAAGAGAGTAAAAATAACAAATCTCTGTTTATAGGTAATTGAAGATAAGAAGTTGGAGTTGTTGAAGATATAAAACATCCTAATAGCAAACTTCCATCTGATCCAAGAAAAGTATCTTTTACATGTATCCAAAGAAACGATATCCTTTCTATAGTTAAATTAGGGTTTATTTATATGATTGAGTTACATCCATGTAATAGGATTCTAAATCAATGGATTGATTTTGTGTCAAGTTCTCAACAGTATCACAATTATAAATACATCCATCTTTTAAGAGAGCTACTCTATGACATAACTTTTGGGCAATTTCTAATGTATGAGTTGAGAAGAAGACCGTATTTCCTTGATTTACGTACTCTTTTAAAAAGAGTTTTGCCGTAAAAGCGCTAGTAGGATCTAAACCATTTAAAGGTTCATCAAGAATTAAACATTTGGGTTGATGTACTAAAGCGCCTATAATGGCTAATTTTTTTTTCATTCCGAAAGAATAGTCTGTTATTCTTTTATCGTACACCTCTTTTATTTGAAAACGTTCTAATAAATCGGAAACTATCTCCTCAGGGTATGAAACCTCCCATAATTGAGATAAAAATGTGATATATTCATAACCTGTTAGACTTTCATATAAAAATGGATTATCGGCTACATAGCCAAAGATTTTTATACGGCTTCCCATCTTCCATACTATAGGTATTAATAAAAGTTTTTCCATGATCACTTCGAAGAAGTCCCACCAATATCTTTATCGTTGTTGTTTTGCCTGCACCGTTAGGGCCAATAAACCCTAAGATTTCTCCCGTTTTAACTTCTAAATTCACCCCGTTTAGTACCTGTTTTCCCCCATAAATTTTATGTAAATTTTCTATTACAATCATTTTTTCCATGATTTATTCTCCTAAAATAATCTATCCCACGCCATTAAGCATTTCCAACAACCATTGTCCCTAAAACCATTTCTGCTACAGGGCTGGAAATGTATTATCACTTTTAACAAGCTACGTTATATCCTTATCCTTAATGATTCCATTTTTTTGCAATAAATCTGTTATCTTCATGTTAATATGAAATATTCCAAAAGTAAATTCTGATTTTCCATTTTCTCTGCAAAAACGTCGACAGTAGGTTTATGGAATTTTATCTATCATTGATGGACCTGGGAGTATTAGTGTCATTTTCGCTTCTCTAGTTGGAAGTCTCAAGTCTACCCCTTTTTTATGGTCATACATTGTTTCTGCGACATATACAGAATGTGCGTGTAAGCGTCAAGGGCCCTAATCTGTTTAATGGAGTTTGGGCACACCCAGAGTCAAACCATCTTATTCTCGTCCTCTAACCTTATATCGTTCTAAGATAAAAGTCCCCGATAGCTTTTGGTTTGTCAAGAATAGATAAGCAAGACAAGTGATTTCCTCCAAAGTAATTTTTATCCAAAAAAAGTTATTGTTTTATAGGTGCTAAATTATTATAATTTTTAGTAACTGCGCTTTTGGGGGAAACGCTAGCCGGATATGAAGGTTTAAGGTAAACATCCTATTTGGCAGGCTAACCTAAGCTCCTAATTATGCTTCATGAAGGGATGGGAGGATTGTCAAACGTTCATAATTACAGAAAGACCCGGGAGTATTTAAGTTCCCTAACAAAGTAAATCAAGCTCAAGAACTGATGCACCTGTTTCTTTGCTTAGCAGAAGTTCCGGTTTATAAAATTTTTTAAAAGGAGAGGAGTTCTATTGCCAGAAACGGTTCAAACCCCAAAGAAGAAAAAGAAATGGATCATCATTGGAGTTGCTTCACTGCTGATAATCGCCGCAGGAATCAATATCGGCATAATGAAAAGTAGTAACAAGGCAAAAACACCCGTAGATGTTAAATTTGCAGAGGTAACCGAACGGAATTTAAGCAATACCAAACTTATTTCCGGCCAGGTAAAGCCGGGAAATATAGAACGCTATTATATCGACCCATCAAAAGGGACAGTCAAGGAAATTTTTGTAAAAGGAGGTCAGGAAGTAAAAAAAGGAGCACCTCTATTTCGTTATGACACAGAGGAAATTAATTTGCAAATCAAACAGGCAGAGCTGGATCAAAAGATCATCTCAATCAATTACGGGAAAAATAAAAAAAAGCTGGATGCATTAAAAAAAGAAATGAAAACAGCCATAAATAACAGTGCCGGAAAAGAAGTACTTGAACCATTAGAAGCACAGGTAAGTGAACTGGAAATGCAGCTAAAAACAACGGAACTTGAAAAAGAAAAAGGATCTCTCCGCATGGATGAGCTAAAAAGAAAAATGGGACAATTTACAGTTCACAGCAGGTTTGATGGTGTTGTTCAAAATCTTAATACTTCGCAGGGTTCTTCTCAAGAAATCGGCGGCTCAGCAAAGCCTTTTTTACAAATGGTTTCCAAAGAGCCGTTGCAAGTTCAAGGAACCTTGACGGAATTGCAAAAGTCACAAATTCGGGAAGGTCAAATTTTTATAGCTACGGCCAAAACAGCACCGGAGAAAACATGGACAGGGAAAATTATTGAAGTTAGTGATAATCCAATAAGTGAGGAAATGGGTACAGGCCTAACCAGTCCGGAAACCGGAAAACAAACAATGTCTTCCTATACCTATAAGGCCGCATTAGATACGCAAAACGATTTATCCCCCGGTTTCCATGTATCCCTTCAAGTTCAGTTAGAGACAAAGAAAGGGCTTACAGTTCCTCGCAGCAGTGTTGTGGAACTGAATCATGAAGCATTTGTATATGTAGAAGAGAAAGGGAAACTTCGTAAACAAATGATAAAGACAGGTTCAAGTGATAAGGATTCAATTGAAGTGCTTGAAGGTCTGGCAGCAGGACAAAAAGTCGTTGAACATCCTTCCAATAACACATACGACGGAATGGAAGTGCAAGTAAAATGATTCTACTAAATCAGATTACCAAAACTTATGATCAAGGAAATTTATCTGTACCTATTTTACATGGGATTGGCTTAACCATTGAAAATGGTGAGTTTGTTTCTATCATGGGTCCAT
>NZ_CP019687.1:3015000-3055000 GCF_002003265.1 Paenibacillus larvae subsp. larvae | reverse complement strand
GAAATAGCTTTAGGGCTAGCCTCGGGTTAGAGTGATGGAGGTAAAGCACTGATTGGGTGCGGGGCCCGCCAAGGGTTACCAAGTCTAGTCAAACTCTGAATGCCATCCACTCGGTGCCCGGGAGTCAGACAGTGAGTGCTAAGATCCATTGTCAAGAGGGAAACAGCCCAGATCATCAGCTAAGGTCCCCAAGTGTGTGTTAAGTGGGAAAGGATGTGGAGTTGCACAGACAACCAGGATGTTGGCTTAGAAGCAGCCACCATTTAAAGAGTGCGTAATAGCTCACTGGTCGAGTGACTCTGCGCCGAAAATGTAACGGGGCTAAATACACCACCGAAGCTATGGGTCCTAATTAAGGGCAGTAGGGGAGCGTTCCAAGCAGCATAGAAGGTTGACCGTGAGGACAGCTGGAGCGCTTGGAAGTGAGAATGCCGGTATGAGTAACGAAAAGATCAGTGAGAATCTGATCCGCCGAAAGCCTAAGGGTTCCTGAGGAAGGTTCGTCCGCTCAGGGTAAGTCGGGACCTAAGGCGAGGCCGAAAGGCGTAGTCGAAGGACAACAGGCAGAAATTCCTGTACCACCAAACACCGCTATGAGCGATGGGGTGACACAGTAGGGTAGGGACGCAAGCTGATGGAAGTGCTTGTCCAAGCAGTGAGGCTGGTGTGCAGGCAAATCCGCACACGATGAAAGCCGGGCTGTGACGGGGAGTGAAAATAGCAGTAGCGAAGGTCTTGATCTCACACTGTCAAGAAAAGCCTCTAGCCAGGTGCAGGTGCCCGTACCGCAAACCGACACAGGTAGGCGAGAAGAGAATTCTAAGGCGCGCGGAAGAACTCTCGTTAAGGAACTCGGCAAAATGACCCCGTAACTTAGGGAGAAGGGGTGCCCCGGTAGAGTGAATAGCTCGAGGGGGCCGCAGTGAATAGGCCCAAGCGACTGTTTAGCAAAAACACAGGTCTATGCGAAGCCGCAAGGCGAAGTATATGGGCTGACGCCTGCCCGGTGCTGGAAGGTTAAGGGGAGTGGTTAGGGCTTAAGGCCCGAAGCTATGAACCGAAGCCCCAGTAAACGGCGGCCGTAACTATAACGGTCCTAAGGTAGCGAAATTCCTTGTCAGGTAAATTCTGACCCGCACGAATGGCGTAACGACTTGGGCGCTGTCTCAACGAGAGATCCGGTGAAATTTTAATACCTGTGAAGATGCAGGTTACCCGCGACAAGACGGAAAGACCCCATGGAGCTTTACTGCAGCTTGATATTGGACTTTGGTACGATCTGTACAGGATAGGTGGGAGCCTAAGAAGCCGGAGCGCCAGCTTCGGTGGAGGCAGCGTTGGGATACCACTCTGATCGTATCGGAGTTCTAACCCGGGACCGTGAACCGGTTCGGGGACAGTGTCAGGTGGGCAGTTTGACTGGGGCGGTCGCCTCCTAAAGAGTAACGGAGGCGTCCCAAGGTTCCCTCAGAATGGTTGGAAATCATTCGAAGAGTGCAAAGGCAGAAGGGAGCTTGACTGCGAGACCTACAAGTCGAGCAGGGACGAAAGTCGGGCTTAGTGATCCGGTGGTACCGCATGGAAGGGCCATCGCTCAACGGATAAAAGCTACCCTGGGGATAACAGGCTTATCTCCCCCAAGAGTCCACATCGACGGGGAGGTTTGGCACCTCGATGTCGGCTCATCGCATCCTGGGGCTGAAGTAGGTCCCAAGGGTTGGGCTGTTCGCCCATTAAAGCGGTACGCGAGCTGGGTTCAGAACGTCGTGAGACAGTTCGGTCCCTATCTGTCGTGGGCGCAGGAAATTTGAGAGGAGCTGTCCTTAGTACGAGAGGACCGGGATGGACGTACCGCTGGTGTACCAGTTGTTCCGCCAGGAGCACAGCTGGGTAGCTATGTACGGAAGGGATAAGCGCTGAAAGCATCTAAGCGTGAAACCCGCCTCAAGATGAGATTTCCCAAGTAGTAAGACCCCTTGAAGACGACGAGGTAGATAGGTTGGGGGTGGAAGCGCAGCAATGCGTGGAGCTGACCAATACTAATCGGTCGAGGGCTTATCCTAAAGAAACAACTGTTCTAAGTACACTTTGCTTCGCTGCTAGTTTTCAGGGTGCAAGAGGCTGGTTCAAGCTGCATGCCTTTTCTAAGGCAGGATATTTTCTCGCAGCCTGATCGAAGCAGTAACGCTTCGAAAAATCCGGTTTGGTGACGATAGCGGAAGGGAACCACGCGTACCCATCCCGAACACGGCCGTTAAGCCTTCCAGCGCCGATGGTACTTGGACCGAAGGGTCCTGGGAGAGTAGGACGTTGCCAAGCTGTATACCTGCGGGCATATAGAACCTGCTTGGGTCATTTCTAATGGAGAGGTGTCCGAGTTGGCCGAAGGAGCACGATTGGAAATCGTGTAGGCGTCAAAAGCGTCTCGAGGGTTCGAATCCCTCTCTCTCCGCCAGTTTTATTCGGCGGCGTAGCTCAGCTGGCTAGAGCGTACGGTTCATACCCGTAAGGTCGGGGGTTCAAGCCCCTCCGCCGCTATACAATCTTAATAAGGCCCGTTGGTCAAGGGGTTAAGACACCTCCCTTTCACGGAGGTAACAGGGGTTCGAATCCCCTACGGGTCACCATTATATGGACGCTTAGCTCAGCTGGGAGAGCATCTGCCTTACAAGCAGAGGGTCGGCGGTTCGATCCCGTCAGCGTCCACCATATTCGTAATAATTAAATCGTCGCGGGGTGGAGCAGTCCGGTAGCTCGTCGGGCTCATAACCCGAAGGTCGTAGGTTCAAATCCTGCCCCCGCAATATGGAGCTGTGGTGTAGAGGCCTAACATGCCTGCCTGTCACGCAGGAGACCGCGGGTTCGAATCCCGTCAGCTCCGCCATTTACTTTACCAACCCTTTTGTCATGTGGCGGTCGTGGCGAAGTGGTTAACGCATCGGATTGTGGCTCCGACACTCGAGGGTTCGATTCCCTTCGATCGCCCCATAACTTTTTTTGGGGGTTAGCCAAGCGGTAAGGCAACGGACTTTGACTCCGTCATGCATAGGTTCGAATCCTATACCCCCAGCCACATATGAGAGCCATTAGCTCAGTTGGTAGAGCACCTGACTTTTAATCAGGGTGTCGAAGGTTCGAGTCCTTCATGGCTCACCAGTTTTACAACAAGATCAGACACAAATTTCATAATTTGCGCGTGTGGCGGAATTGGCAGACGCACTAGACTTAGGATCTAGCGTCTCTGACGTGGGGGTTCAAGTCCCTCCACGCGCACCATTTGCGGAAGTGGCTCAGGGGTAGAGCATCGCCTTGCCAAGGCGAGGGTCGCGGGTTCGAATCCCGTCTTCCGCTTCACGTGCCCTTAGCTCAGCTGGATAGAGCGTTTGACTACGAATCAAAAGGTCGGGAGTTCGAATCTCTCAGGGCACGCCATTTTTATGTCGGGATGTAGCTCAGCTTGGTAGAGCACCTGGTTTGGGACCAGGGGGTCGCATGTTCAAATCGTGTCGTCCCGACCATATATAGATGTCCCAGTAGCTCAGCTGGATAGAGCAACGGCCTTCTAAGCCGTGTGTCGGGGGTTCGAATCCCTCCTGGGACGCCAGTGATTACCGAATCTTTCATTAGCTTGTGGGCTAAGAAAGGTTTTTTTATTTTGTTCTAGTTTAAAATGGACCCCCATTTAATAAATTAGCGTGGCCTGTTTTAGTATTAACAAGCTGAGACTGTGTTTAAAGCCCCTAAAAATCCTTGAGAGTGCTTGATTTATACCATTGCCAAGCTTGTCCATATTGTCTAAAATAAGATTAGGATAAAAGGTTTTTTTCAAGAAGAATCTACTTCATCCGGTTTGTCGTGTCCATTTCTTGTGTACCGTAAGCCGGACAATTATCACCAGGTTGTATGCTTGTTTATTTTTAGAAAAGAGGAAATCCTAAATTCCACTTAAGTGCGTGATTTTCTTTTCTTTTCACGATTCGCTGTGGTAAAATACGCTTTAGTGAGGTTAAACGGAAAAAGGTTTCAGAAATTGATGGAAACATATTTGCCTTCTCTACATACGATAAAAAAGACCGTAGATGCGGGAACATCCACGGTCTAACACAATAGATTGCCTTCAAGGGTAATCAGCTTCAATCATTGGGACGAAGATAGACCTCCTTGAGCCGCAAAGTCAAGGGAGGTCTACTTCTTTTTCTGCGAAAGGATCAGGACGACTAAGCTCGCGAAGGAAATCATCAGCGTCAGTGCGTCTTTCACTTCCACAGGGCATCACCTCCTGATTTGAGGTTAGCCGACACCCTTGAAACTTACTCTATTGTATGATTATTATATCACCAAGCTGGGAAAAGTTATAGAAATTTTTTCCATATTCTGCGTTTTTACCAGTCTTTTCTTAGCGAAAGAAGCTCCTTCAGTTCATCTGTATCCAATTCAGTGATCCAATTTTCCCCTTGGCCCACAATTTGCTGGCTTAGGCCGAGCTTCTGTTCGATCATCTCGTCAATCCTCTCTTCCAGAGTTCCCAAAGTTATAAATTTATGGACCTGCACATTTCGCGTCTGACCAATCCGGTAGGCCCGGTCCGTGGCCTGGTTTTCTACGGCTGGGTTCCACCAGCGGTCAAAGTGGAACACATGGTTTGCCGCTGTCAGATTGAGTCCCGTTCCTCCTGCTTTAAGCGACAGGAGAAAAACATAACGCTGCTCATCTTCAGGTAATGTAAGATCTTGAAAGCGTGCTATCATCTTATCCCGATCTGCTTTCGAGGAACCCCCGTGCAGGAAAAGTACAGGGTGTCCAAGCTCCTGCTCCAGTACGTGCTGGAGCAGAAAACCCGTGTCCACGAATTGGGTGAAGATAAGGCATTTATCACCTTCGTCACGAAGCTCGTGAACCATTTCAACCAGACGATCAAGCTTGCCGGACCGCTGCTCCCATGGCCCGCCCGGCCGTTCTTTGAGCACGAGGGCGGGGTGATTACAAATTTGTTTTAGCTTTGTTAAAGCAGCGAGAATGATACCGCGCCGTCCCATACCGCCAGCCTGATTCAATCTGTCGAGCATATCATGGATATAGTTTTCATACAGCGAAGCTTGTTCCGCAGATAGAGTAACAAATGTTTTGACTTCGTTTTTATCGGGCAGATCCAGTTGAATAGCCGGGTCTTTCTTAATACGGCGTAATAGGAAGGGCCTAATCAGTTTTTGCACCTGATTAATGGATTTCGTATCCTGTATTCGTTCAATTGAATGAACATACCGTTGGGTAAATTCCCTTTGGGTACCCAGGTAACCGGGATTAAGGAAATCGAAGATAGACCATAGTTCCGTCAAGCGGTTCTCAATGGGGGTACCGGTCAAAGCTATCCTATGGTGCCCCTTCAGCTTACGGATCGAGGCGGCCTGTTTGGTATAGGCATTTTTGATGTTTTGTGCCTCATCCAGACAAATTGAGTCCCAATATACGGTGCTGAGTTCTTCTTCATCTAGGTGAGACAACGTATATGAGGTCAGAACCAGATCGGTTGCGGATACCGCCTGCTCAAAAGAGACCCCTTTCCGCCGGTTAGGGCCATAATGCAGATGTACATTTAGTGAAGGAGCAAACCGCTTGAGTTCCATTTGCCAATTACCCAGGACGGATGTAGGACAAATGAGAAGGGAAGGAGAGGAGAGGCCTCCGTCTTCCTTTGCTTTTAATAAGTAGCTGATCCATTGAATGGTTTTTCCAAGTCCCATATCATCGGCCAGACATCCTCCAAGCTGCAGCTGTCTAAGAAAATGCATCCAGGAAATTCCCTCCGACTGATAAGGCCGCAGAGTCCCGCGAAACCCTTTGGGAGTGGAAATACCGGGAATTGAGGCCGCATGCGTCATACGGTCGATCAGCTGGCGTAAATGGTCTGTCACCTCCACTTCAAGAAGAAGCCGCTGTTTAGTTTTATCAGCTTCCCCGGAAACAGGAACTTGGTCTTCTCCTTCAAGAAGATGAAGTTCAAGTACATCCTTCAAAGTAAGACCTTTTTGCTTCTTCATTCTTTCGACCATCTGCTCCATCTGTTCGTAAAGCCCCGGATCGATTTGTACCCAGCGACCCCTGATTTGTACGAGATTGCGCTTTTCTTCCAGTAGCCTGAGGAATTCCCCTTCGGTCAGTTCAAGGTCTTCTATAACTAGTTTCCAGTCAAACTCCATTAGCTGCTTAAGCCCAATCAGAGATTCTCTGGCGGCTCCGGCCTGGCCTTTTAGCTTAGCTCTCATACGGGGCTTTATTCTTCTAATTCGTTCCCACCATTCAGGCAAAAAGATGGAATAGCCGGCTTCTACCAACCGCAAACTCCCTTCAGTCAGAAAACGCCAGGCTTCGTCCGTAGAAAGCTGCTTTTTCAAAGAATAAGGCTTTTTATCTTCCCTTAGCCAAGGAAGCATCATTATCCATTTCTTCGTGTCTTTTTGTACCCTGATTTGATGATCAATCCATTCTTTGGGTAAAGAAATTTCTTCTATGGCAGGCTTGCCATTTTCTTCGACGGTCCGAATTATAGCAGGATTGTCACGATCCTGCAGAATAATATCAAGTTTCCAGTTATCCCGATAGGCAGGTTCATTCAGTTTAAGACAAATCCGGAAAGGGAGCCGATTCTTTTTCCATCCAATTGCCACAAGCCAATCCTCTTCATCCATCCAGGCCGTTACCGGTGAGAGGCCTTGCCGAAAGGAAAGTTGTTGTTCCAGTTCCTTAAGTACGGATTTTCTGCTTCCGTCTTGATCGATCCATTCCGGAACAAGTCGGGCCAGCCACGCAGAAGTATCTTCAAAGGAGGGTTGATGATCAGGAGACAAGTTTATTTTCCACCCCAATGTCCCTTTTTTCCACTGCTCATAGTCCGGCATAAATTGCCCTGCTTCCAAAGCCGACAGGATATGAGGAGAGATTTGGATTAATTCTTCCGTTAGAGGTCCCCATTTAAGGGGAAGGTGCCTGGCACAGGAAGGGGCCGCAAAATAATCCAATGCCTCCAATGGAGTCAGAAGGAGTCCTTTTTTCTCATGCCATTCCAAGGTTTCAATGGTTGTTCCGTAATAGGAAGGGGCATGCCAGGCAAACAAAACATTTTTAAGATCAAAAGCATCCCATATTCCGCCGCTTCCCCGTGTTCCCCAAACAAAAAAAGCTTCGGACGCCATCCACTCCGCATGGACAACAAGCGTTCCGGTATCCATCATAGCACCCATTTTCCTTTCTTGAATTCTTCTTGAAAAGCCCTCAGCCGGGCATATTTATCCGATAGAAAAGTAATATACTGCTTCCATTGAAGTTCACGCCCTAATATCCGGTAATATTCCTGGAGCTCCTTTAAAAGACGTACGGCAATCTTATAAGAGGAACGGTTTTTCTCCAGGATTGCTCTCTCAATAGATTGGTGGTACAGGGGCAGCAAAAGCGCCGGATCTGTTTCTTCTACCGCTTTTAGTTCCATAGTATACAGATTAAGCGGCGATTCCTGATTGGACAGTTGTAGATCTACCCATTGCTGGTATCGCTTTGTCTGCAGCAGGTAGCCGGTATAGTAATAAAAAGAACGCGGAAGAAGAGATTCCATCACTTCTACCCATTCCTGATCAGAACCGGTATGCTTAGCCACCTCCATCCAGTACTGACAAAGCAAGCGGAAATCATCCTGAGAAGACTTTGTCATGGACGGCTTTAACCAACGTAACCAGTCCAATAAAACATCCCATTCCTGATGGGTACGGGCTTCCTCCAAATAAAAAAAGAAGTCAGAAGCCCGCCGTTCATGAAGATTGTCCAGGATAGAACAAGCCTTTTCCCATTCCTTGCGAATGACTGAGAAGTGGGCTAAGGCAATGCATAATACATCTTCCTGCCGGGGGTTTAGGGAATGGGAAGAGATGCGCCGTTCTCCCAATTGTTCTACTTCTCTTTGTTTTCTTTCCGGCAGGGTATCTTTCCACCACAACAGCCTGTATACGTATAACCAGTCAATGGGACTATTTATTTCATTTAAAGCAAAAGGGCCTAAAATACTCAAGGTTTCGGACCATTTATTATCGGCCTTTTTTATCCATGTCTCTGCTTTGGGTTCTTTAAACAGTTTTCTGAGTTTTGAAATAATGTCTGCCGATGTAGTCCGGCAATTTTGCTCGTGATAAGCAGAGAGATAAGTTGATTTGGTTTCCTCATAAAAAGTTTCCATTTTTCTTAAGATAAACACATATACATTTATTTGGTATATGAACTGGAGTTCCGGTTCCCATTTCTCCACTTCCGGAATTAAGGTTTCCTGGACCTGTGAGGCAAAAGTGTCGAAAGACTGCTGATGGGTCACGGCGAAACCATGAAACTTGGTTTCAAACCATTCGTGCCATTCACCTATCGTTTGTCGGGAAGTGAGTTTTGCAGACCGTTCCGCTTTGCGGGCTTGCTTTAAGCTCTGCGACCGCTGCGTCCTCCGTTTCGTTTGAATAGCCTGTTTCAGTTCTTGTAAAAGCAGCTCGGGTCTGCCAAAAGAAGAATATAAGGAAAAAAGCACAGCAGCCATGTGGGAACAAGGCTTTTCCTCTGAGCATATGCATGAGCTGCCGGTTAAACGGGAGAGCGGAATATGAACCTTATAATCCTTCTGTTCCTGTACTTTAGCCTCCAGAGCTCCCTTCTCCAAGGTAAGTACTTTCACATGCCCCCGGTGAAAATGATTCCAGCCTAATTCCAAGATAGAAGGATCATAATGGAGCTGTGCCTGCTTGATCAGTTCTTTCATTCTGTTTTTGGGAATATGCAGTTTCAGCATCCGAGCTTGTACCTCCGGGTATTGCTTTTCTTCTTATCATAGTAACAGATTTTTTCCTTTCATGCCCATTTAACAGCTTCGGTTTTTATCATTCGTTTTAATCCCTTTGAGAAACAAAAGGTTCAGATTTCCACCTAAAGTATGATAAAGTGTTAAAAGATGAATCCTGTAGAGGAACGATTGAAACGGAAGGGATGTAAAAAATGGGTGTGAAATATGGAAGGGAATATACAGATATCTTATTAGATCTGATGAAACATACGGAGTCGATAAAGGAAATTTATGATTGCTTTGACATGTCCAAGCAAGAATGGGGAGCTCTTGCCGGACAGGAGCGACTGGAATGCATCCGGACTTTTGCTGATGATGTATTTTACGGCCTTGGGGCAGAACCTGTCATTGAAGTAGGACGTGGAACCGTACAATATGATTCTTCCCGCCATCTTATCCAAATCCACAGCGGCCAGGTTACTTCTATTGTCCACCTTGTTTAATCAGGAGGAAAAGTATGGCGGAACCGGTGTTCAGGGCGGCGGGAGACTGACGCTGGATCATGCCGAAGCTCTGCTTCAGCAGCTATATGGTTATACTTCCTTCCGGGAAGGGCAAAAACAGATAATTTCAAGCCTGTTGAAAGGCCGGGATACGTTGGGGATTATGCCTACGGGCGGGGGGAAGTCGATTTGCTACCAGATTCCGGCTCTGCTGCTGGATGGGCTGACTTTGGTCATATCGCCTCTCATATCATTGATGAAAGATCAGGTAGATGCTTTAACATCTCTAGGTATTGAAGCTTCTTACATTAACAGTACACTGGACGCGGCTGAGGTAGGACACCGGATACGAAGGGCTATGCAGGGCAAAATAAAACTGCTGTATATCGCTCCGGAACGTCTGGAATCAGAGCGATTCCGCTCTCTGATGCAGGGACTTGAGGTTTCCTTTATAGCGGTGGATGAAGCACACTGTGTCTCGCAGTGGGGGCACGATTTTCGGCCGAGCTATCGGGCGATTACCCCATTTATTGGACAATTAAGGCGCCGTCCGCTTGTGGCGGCTTTTACCGCAACCGCTACTAACGAGGTTACACAAGATATCGCAGGTCTGCTTGATCTTAAACGCCCGGCCATTCATATTAACGGTTTTGCCAGGAACAACCTTTCCTTGAATATACTCCGGGGAGAAAATAAACGTGACTATGTCAGCCGGTATATTCAGGAGCACAGGCTGGAATCTGGAATTATATATGCCGCAACCCGTAAAGAAGTAGATGACTTATATACCTATTTGGGGCGCAAGAGAGTTTCTGTGGGCAAATATCACGCCGGATTGTCAGACGAGGAAAGAGCGATTAGCCAAGAGGCATTTTTGTACGACGATATCCGGGTAATGATTGCTACCAATGCATTTGGAATGGGTATAGATAAATCCAATGTTCGCTATGTCATCCATTATAATATGCCCAAAAATATGGAGGCCTATTATCAAGAAGCTGGGCGTGCGGGCAGGGATGGGGAACCTAGTGAATGTGTCCTGCTTTTTAGTGCCCAGGATATTCAGACACAGAAATTTTTAATTGAACAGACCCTGACAAACCAGGAACGGAAAACAAACGAATACAAAAAGCTGCAGACGATGATCGATTACTGTTATACGACCAAGTGTCTGAGAAATTATATTTTGCATTATTTTGGAGAGACCCATGCAGTGGAAACCTGCGGCAACTGTAGTTCGTGTAAAGATGAAAGAGAAGTGGAAGATATCACGATCGAAGCCCAAAAAATATTTTCCTGCATCAAGCGGATGCAGGAGAGGTTTGGCGTAACAATGGTGGCTTCGGTTCTAAAAGGGTCGAAAAGCAAGAAGGTTCTTCAATACCGGTTTGACCGCCTTCCGACTTACGGCATTATGAATCGTCATACCGAGAAAGAGATTGTCGATTTGATCAATGTTCTGATTGCCGAAGGATCCTCCATCTGTCAGAAGGACAGTATCCGGTTGTTAAGCTTCAGATAAAAGCCGTCGACGTACTTCAGGGAAAACAGAAGGTATATCAAAAAATCTCGAAGAAAACAGAGGTTCTTCCGGCAGTGGACAATACGCTGTTTGAACAGCTAAGATTACTGCGCAGAGAATTAGCCGACAAGGAAAGAGTACCGCCGTATATCATTTTTAACGATAGCACATTGCGTGAGATGAGCGAATATGTTCCGACCACTGAAACTGAAATGCTAAAAATCAAAGGGGTAGGAGAGGTTAAGTTCAAGAAATATGGAAACCCGTTTCTGGAGCTTCTTCAGTCCTATACCTGTCAGGAAGATTCCTACGAATAACTTTCTATTTTTCCCATACCATGCAGTGCACAATAGCCGGTCCTGCCATTGTCATTCGTTCATAGGTATCCGTAATAACAAATCCGGCACGCTGATAAGTCCTGATAGCACGCTCGTTCCATTCCAACACCTCAAGATCAATTGCCTTATGAGGCTGGAATTTTCGGGCTTCTTCCGCGATGCATCTCGTAAACTCAGCACCTAAACCAAGACCGCACAAGTCCGGCCGAAGTCCCAGACCCAACCGGACCACATTTAGCATGGGAAAAAATTGGCTGAACCCGATTAATTCTTGGTTGGAATCCAGCCAGGACCGGTATTGCTGCTCGCGTATCAGAGGATCGGCGAACTCTGACTTCCGGGTCTCCATACAGCACCATGAATCAAAATTATAAATATCGTACGGGCAGGGATAACGCCAGGAACAAATTTTCCTGGTGTGCTGCTTGGTCATAGGATGCATGGACCATGTGGAGTTATCAGATATCATAGTTTTCTCCTTTACCCTTGGGGTGGATGCTCCCTGAGGCTATGCATCTTCCCCATGTTTTTTTTTGGAGCTGGGAGCGGAACCACGAAGTGGGAGTTCCTTCAGGAAAATGGTGAGCACTACGGCAATCGTTACAATAGCAGCTCCGGTAAAAAATACACCCGAAAGAGCGTAGCTCATAGCTTCTCTTACCGCGGCGATCAATTGGTCAAACACGATGTGGACATCCGCAGGTAAGGACTTACTGATATGTTTAATTTTGTCCGCATCCAGTAATGCCTGGGTATTCTCAAATACCTCCAATTTTTTGGCCGTAACCGGATCTAATTGGGAAAGCTTGTCTTTGATACCTGCCATTGTTTCCACAAGTTTTTCAGATGTCTTATGGGCCATAACGGTTCCCATAACAGATACACCGATCGTTCCTCCAATGTTCCGAAACAACTGGGAAGCAGTGGTGGCTACACCGAGTTCAGACGGCTGTACTACATTTTGTACGGTTAATGTAAAGACAGGCATACCAATCCCAAGACCAAAGCCGACTAATATCATGTAAAGTATGGCAGTTAATGTAGTAGTATGGGTTCCCATTGTTGACATGGCGAACATACCGCAAGCCATAACCGCCAGACCTAAAATAGCCTGAATTTTATATTTGCCCGTTTTGGAGATCAATTGACCGCTAAGGGTGCTTCCTGCCACAAGGCTTAGTGTCATAGGCATCGTAATATATCCGGAGTAAGTCGCGGATGTTCCCATAACCCCTTGAATAAAAGTCGGCATATACATAATGGCGCCAAACATTCCTGCTCCCATGGTAAAGGCAGCTAAATTGGATAAGGTAAATACACTGTTTTTAAACAAATGTACCGGTAATACCGGCCCTCTTGCTTTTCTTTCAATGAGGATAAAGATAAGCAAGGACACGGCCGCACCCGCAAATAGACTGATAATTTGCGCAGAACCCCAAGCATACGTAGTTCCAGCCCAGGAGAAAGCAAGAAGAAGCGGAACCATAAATAAAGTAAGGAATAGTGATCCGTAATAATCAACAGATTCTCCTTTTCGGTGGGGAACGCTTGGGAACAGGAATAAGATCATCAGGAAAGCGATAATACCAAACGGAAGGAATACCCAGAAGACCCAATGCCAGTCGGCATGATCCACAATGTAGCCACCGAGTGTAGGGCCGAATACGCTGGAAAGGCCAAAAACTGCACTAAGCAGACCTTGCCAGCGGCCCCGTTCCCGGGGTGAGAATAAGTCCCCTACTGCTGTAAACGAGGTAGACATGATCATCCCTGCCCCAATTCCCTGAATAGCACGGTAGGTGATGAGGTGGAAAATGGTGGATGAAGTTCCGGACAAGAAGGCTCCTGTGACGAAAACTCCAATACCTATCAGAATAAAGGGTTTACGTCCGTATAAATCTGATAAACGCCCAACTAAGATTGTCGTTATGCTGGACGTCAGCATATAAATAGTAAAAACCCAACTGTAGTATTCCATTCCTCCAAGTGTAGCAATAATCTTTGGTAAAGCCGTTGAAACAATTGTCTGGTTGATGGAGGCAAATAACAGAGCCGCCATGATGGCAATCATAATCGTAACTTTTCTTTTTTTATCCAGATGTTCCATAAATGTATGCATTACTCCTTTGAATCAATTTCTTCTAAATTCGTAAGCATGTGCGAGAACAAGCGGGTCAGGTTTTCACGATCTTCTTCCGTAAAATCCTTAAACAAACATTCGATAATCCGGTTCCGCTGTTTTTTTACTTCCTCCATAATTTTCTGCCCTTGGGAAGTGATTTCCATAAACACAACTCTTCTGTCCTGTTCATCGCGGGTACGGGTAGACAGCCCGGATTTGATCAGCTTGTCGCAGTTTCCGGTTACTGCTCCACAGGTAATATGAAGGGCCTCAGCCAGGTCTGAGACCTTTTGGGGTCCTTCGGAGAAAAGCCGGTCTAATATAAGGAACTGAGTTCGGGATATGTCGCTGTCCACATTTTTTTTCCAGGTGTAGGACAATTTTTTGAGCACGAGCCTGAACACATCCTCCAGCTTCAGTAATTCTTGTCGTTGTGGCATAGTGATAGCTCCTTTTAGGTTACAAAATAATGTACTACAGAATATTTTAGAACTAAACTAAAATGTAGTATACTTGGTTTAATAATAATCGTCAATGGATGATGGGAATGCATGTTCTTGTTTGTTTTCGTCTAAACTCTCCTAAGGAAATACTTCAACTCAAAGGAGGATGGTGGTCATGGCCAGAATTTGGATTCGCCCTACGGAAGAACAAGATCGGGAACAGATCAGAAAGCTGATGATCTCGTATATTTTTGATTTTTATCAATATCCGAAACCTGAGGAAACCAAGCTGGATGCATTGATTGACCTGTTGCTAGAACAGAGGGAAGGCATTCAATTTGTTGCCAGAGAAGAAGAACTAGTGGGTTTTGCCACCCTGTATTTTACATACAGTACACTGCGAGCCTCAAAAATTGTTCTCCTGAATGATTTGTTCGTCAAAGAGAACAGGAGAGGGTGCGGCATCGGCACCAAATTATTCAATACCTGCTATCAATATGCTGCCCAACATGGTTATCCGTCTATGACACTGGAGACTCATAAACAAAATATAAACGCCCAGAAATTTTATGAAAAAATGGGAGCCGAAAGGGATGAATGGTATATTTATTGGATCAAGCCTATGCTTGGAGTAGGGGACTGATCAATTGAAAATGGGGAGGATGCGAAATTATGAACAAAAATATTGTTGCTTTGGACCCATTAACCGGTTTTGGAAAGAGAATCTGAATGAAGATAATAGCTGGAAAACGCCTGAGGAATTGCGGGAACGTTTTTCAGATATCCCCTTGGAGGATGAGGTCATCGTCTACTGTGGTTCAGGGGTAACTGCTTGTCCTAATGTGCTTGCTCTGATGGAAACGGGTCATTCCAAGGTCAAACTTTACGCCGGAAGCTGGAGTGACTGGATTTCTTACGCTTATAATCCGGTTGCTGCGGGTGACGGGTAAAGATCCGAGAGACCTGTGTCGGACGGAATTTTTGGGTAAAAAGCTTCTCTTCGTTTTCTAAAAAGAGCAGTTGGAAGTGATTTGCTTCAGTTTTGTTATCGTTGGGAAAGCTTGTGTTGATCTAATACGTATTTTAACGATAGAAAAGGCTGTCCGCGCGGGCAGCCTTTTCAAGAAACTAATCTATTATCGTAATCACGCGTTACAGGAAAAGGGAAAGTGTCTAATCCAGCAGCTTTTCCTTCCATAATTCATGCTGAGCCGTAACAGCCCAGACACCTGTAAACAGTCTGATCAGGGTTAGCGCCTGGTAGACAATCAATGCGGTTAATCCTGCCCATACATAGGAAGCGGTCCATTCGGCTGCCGTTACTGCCAAACTGATGATCAAAATACAGAATGCGGTGATAATCATCGGCAGAAGAGACCGCAGCATGATGCCGAATCTTTTGAGAAAAGGAACACGGTGGGCATGGCCAAACTGTAAGTACATAAAACCCAATTGAAGCAAATAACCGAAAGCAAGATAGCCAATGGCCCAGGGCAGCAGGTCAATCAGGAAACTTTTGTAGCTGCCTGCATGGTTGAAGAGACTTGCCGCTTTTTTAATCAAAAAATAAAGCGGGGTCAAGAGGAGCAACATTTGAAGAAGATAGTAACCCAGGAACGGCAGAATTAAGGTTTTAATCCCTTTGACAAACCGGTAACCCGCATTGAGTTCCGTATGAACAAGTGAATAATATAGACCAGCATTCAATAGAGGGGTGATGAACAGGCGGATCGCCATAAGACCTAAAAGCCACCAGACATAAGGGAGGACGAGATCCGTTTTGACTAACTGGAAATGCGCTTCTGCCCAAAACAGCTGCTGAAAGGCTGCGCCCTGATCTTCCCCCGGATACCTGTGCAGGAGGGGGACCAGTACGGACTGGATACATTTATACAAGAAGACTCCCCAGCCAAATTGATACAAAAACAGAATCGTGACGGCGAAAGGCTGGCGGGCTGCCGAGCCCAGACCTTTTTTCAAATAGCTCAGCATCGGTAACTCACCACCCCACCCATTTTAGAATTCCGTTTATTATTTCTGTAATGCCCAGATTCCAGCGGACTTTTGCTTTGTCATTCACATTGGTTTGCCAGTAGTTGTTCATATGCTTATTTTCCAGCACCAGCGAGTGGTCAGGATCGACTCTTACCCAATCCACAGGGGCTGAGTGCGATAATTTGTACTCGATTCTTTCGTCTTTGCCATCCCATGCCTTGTCTATGCTCGTACCATCTGTAAAGTGAAAACGAATAGGAACTGAGGGGACTGTACCCCCAAGCTTACGTATGATTACACTGCTTTCGTAGACGGTACCCCCGTCTTTTTGGGAAGATTGTACCTGGACAGATTCAACAGCGTAGTTAGACATGAGGCCACCGTAAACATACTGCTTAAAGAAATCGTCCCATCCGTTTTTGGTCACTTCTTCAACTACCTGCTGGAAATCGCTTGATGTGGGATGTTTAAATTTCCATTTAGTAAAATACTGCTTCAGTATGCGGTCCATAGTTTTCTGGCCTACCTGATTTTCAATAGCCTTAAGTACCAGCTTGGCTCGCGTATAAACGTTATCTGCGTATTCCCCGTCATTCCGGTATTCCCAGGAGTTTTGTTTCAAGGGTGCTGGAGAAGTGATATAGCTGGATTCTAATGGAAGATCGGGCGATACGCCGTACTCGACCTCCATGAAACGGTCTTCCGTATAGGAGGTTAATCCTTCGTCCAGCCAAGCTTCTTCAAATTCATTGGTAGCGACCAATCCGTACCAGAATTGATGACCGATCTCATGCGCAAGTACCCGTTCGAGTTCGGGTCCGGGCTTGTCATCGGAAGCACCCCACGCGGTAATCAGGGTTGGATACTCCATCCCTCCTGCTCCGTTACCGTCTTCCGGCGGTACCACGACGGATAAGGTGGAATACGGGTAGGTACCGTACCACTGGCTATATCGGCTAAGTGCTTTTTTAGCCGCACTCATATACCTGGTTTTGAGGGGTTCATGTTTCGGGTCCAGATAAAGCTTGATTTTCACACCGGGAATATTAGCCCCTGAAAAGGGCTCTTCTACGTATACAAAGTTGGGTGAAGCAGACCAGGCAAAGTCATGGACATCATCGGCATAGAATTGATACGTTTTGGTTTGGCCGTCATCCAATCGTTTGGTAGGAAATCCGGTTGCTGCCACCACGTAGGAAGAAGGAACTTTGATTTTTACATCGTATGTGCCAAAGTCGGCATAGAATTCCGAGTTGCCGTGGTATTGATGGAGATTCCAGCCATCGGCAGTCCGTCCCCGGGTTTCCGCCGGTTCGTAGACAGCCACTTTAGGAAACCATTGGCCCGCCATTACGAAATCGCCTGCCGTTCCCATACGGGCAAACACGGCGGGCAGCTTGACCAAAAACTGAGTGCGCAGAGTCACCTTCTCACCGGGACCTACGGGTTCATTCAAAGGAATTTTGACCAGGGTGCGATCCTCCCTGTTGCCGTCATCAGGCTGGACGTATTGAATACGGGGCAGAAGGTCCTCTCCATTTTCTGTCCTTATAGAGAGCAGGTCCATACTACCAAAGCTGTTTTCTTTCACTTTGTCTTGTCTAAGTTTCCCTCCGGATTCTGTCATGAAAGTCGTTTTCATGGATGAAAAAGCATTTGGATAAAGGTGCATGTACAATTCCCGGACCGGCTGAGTGCCCGGATTTTTCCAGGTAAACACCTGCTGCCCGTTCAGCTCTTTCCGGTCAACGGCATAGTCTACTGACATGTGGTACTCAATGACCCGTTTGCTGAGGGGTTTATGAGCCGTTTCCGCGGGAGGTACCACAGGAGTCTCCTCAGCTGTGGGTATACTTTTGGAGGGCTGGAAACTGGGCTGTTCAGACTCCATATTCGGGAAAAGCCAAAGTCTTGTTCCTCCGACTGTAAGCACAACAAGCAGGAGAACCAGTATCCATTGAATGATTCGATTAGCTAACAAGTGTTTCATTTTTTCACCCCGCTGACAAGCATCTACAGCATGTATATGTTTGCAAGAAGGGGAATATTAGCTAAAATAATAGGAAGAGCTAGATAATTTTCTGCATGACGGGAAGGTGTGCATATGGAACTGAATAAAGGCAGCAAGCTGAACGCATTAAATATTGTTAGTTCGAATATCAATCATAAGGGGTTTGGAGCAGGTTCCATTAATTTAAGTAACGTTTCCAGCATCATCATTGATGGGGAGGAAGCTTACTTGGATATGGGGGCGCTGCATGCCAAAAGCAAGGTGGAAAAACGTATTAAGTTCTCCCCGAACAAAGAAGATGTGCCGAATGGCCGCACTTGCTGGATAGTATGGGTGGCTGTGGACCGGAACCCTGAAGGTACGTATTATGCAGGGCTAACGGCTTGTGAAATGCTGATTGATGAAGAGGCATGCAGAGGGTGGAAGATTCTTCCCGACCACGTTAACCGTATGGATGCTGCCATGAAGCGCAAAATTATGCTGGATGGTCTGAATGAGAAGGAGAGGGCGGCCTTGCGCCAATTGCTTATGGAGCATAATAAGGAATGGTGGGACCGTTCAGATAACTCCTTAAAAGAGGCATTAAAGTAAATTATGTCCATTATGTGTCATCCATTGTTAGGCTCCGGATAACAGAGTATACTATTATTTAGTATATGTTGCCAACATATGCTAGGACAGTAAAAAGGCAGGCTAAGATATTCTTAGCGCTGCCTTTTTGCGTCCCCTGTTTACCTGTCTGGTTAATCTCCGTTCCACCAGCGTTTAAACTGACTCCACCAGGAGTCCCCGCCGCCTTCTTTTCCTTTGTCCGATTTGTTCGTACAGTACTGTTTCGGTTCTGTTCCGGCAATAAAGGCCTGCTCATGAGAGTTTGGACAATCGGAATTGGAGAGCAGTCCACTTTCTTTATCCAGCTGAACGATCGTAACTCCATCCGGTACCTCGAAGCTTTTGGGCGGAACTGATTCAAGAACCTCTTCCGTGAATTCGGCGAAGATTGGAGAGGCCAGATGAGATTCCACTGAATTAATTGCCCTGTCTTTGTCATACCCGACCCAAACGGCTGTAGCTAATTCAGGTGTAAATCCGACCATCCAGGCGTCGTGATCTGTAGTGCCTGTTTTACCGGCTACCGGCCTCTTGATCATTTTTGCAACACGGCTCCCGGTTCCTCCTTGTTCAAATACACTTTCCATAAGCTGTGTCAGCACATAGCTTGGTCCGGGATCTGCAATTCTTTCGCTTTTAGGTTTTGCTTCATATAGGACTTTTCCGGACATATCCTCAATTTTAGTTATGGCTGTCGGTTCCATCCTTACTCCCTGATTCGCTATGGCAGAGAAAGCCGAAGCCATCTCGAAAGGACTGACCGGATACGTACCCAGTGCCAGAGAAGGCAGGGGCTTCATGTCGCTGGTAATACCCATTTTGCGTGCTTTATTAATGACCTTGTCCGGCCCCACTTCCAGAATCGTATGAACCGCGTAAATATTATCCGAATGGGCAACGGCTTCCCGCATATCGATACTCCCGAAAAACTGATTGTTAAAATTGCCGGGTGCGTAGGTCTGCCTCCCATTATCGTACTTGAATGTGGTCGGTTCACTTGTATAGTGAGTCGCCGGGGAAATCCCCTGTTCAATAGCTGTCAGGTAAACGAACGGTTTAAAAGAGGAGCCCGGCTGCCTGGTAGAGGCGAATACCCGGTTAAACTGGTTCTCTTTATAATTCCGCCCTCCTACCATCGCCTTAATATAGCCCGTACGGGGATCTATTGCCACAAGAGCTGTCTGAAGGTCCCCGTTTTTGCCAAGATTTTTGGCAATGACATCTTCCGCCGCCTTTTGAGCCTTGGTATCGAGGGTAGTATAGATTTTAAAACCGCCCAGTTCGAATTCTTCTTCGGGCATATCCAGCTTTTCCATAGCTATGGATTTGATATAATCCCGAAAGTAAGGGGCCGGATTAGCTTCATTTTCCTCTTGCGGACGAATCGAAATATGCTCCTCTTTGGCTTTGTCCGCCTCTTCCTGGGTTATGGAACCGGTGTTGACCATCGTGCTGAGTACCACTTTTTGCCGTTCAGTCGCATTCTTCATATCCGCATAAGGTGAATAGTATTTAGGCCCTTTGGGAATGCCCGCAAGAAGGGCACTTTCGGCCAGAGTGAGGTCCTTAGCATGTTTGCCGAAATACATCTGGGCAGCTGCCTCAGCTCCATAAGCGCCATGGCCGTAGTAAATCTGGTTTAAATACTTCTCAAGGATTTCCTCTTTGGACATATGCAGCTCCATCTGAACGGCGTAGACTGACTCCTTGATTTTACGGGTCCATGTTTTTTCATGGGACAAATACAGATTACGGGCAAGCTGCTGTGTGATCGTTCCGCCTCCCTGGACTTTGGACATGTGCTTAATATTCACGATAACTGCCCGTGCGATTGCTTTCGGGTCCACTCCCATATGATCGTAAAAATGCTGGTCTTCAATGGATAATGTAGCATTGGCAAGATAAGAGGAGATGTCCTTAAGAGGGACCACCTGCCGGTTTTGTCCCGAATTAATCGTATCTACTTTGTTGCCTTTGGAGTCATACATCTCTGAAGTCTGGGATACCTTGGTTACTGGCAAATCTTTCACTTTCAAATAAAAAAGAAGCGCTCCGGCACAAAGACTGGCCAGAATAAAGCAGGTAAACAAGAAAGTGAGCGTTCGTTTCAAACGGCTTGCACGCCGGGCACGTTTGGCATGCTTACCGAGCCGGCTCATATTGGATGAATTCGGTTGCTTGGGATCTGCCATAAGAACACTCCTTTCCATAAAAATCAATGATGAACGGCCGTGCATAATAGATTTATTTTACCAGTATGGATAAGGAAAGACAGAGCTATTCAATGTATGGTCCGGAAAAAAGAAATTTTTTATACCAAATCGGATAAAAATGATGCCGGCAAAATCTTTGCTTTTGGAACTTAATCTACTATAATACATTTTATGCATGAATGAACATTAGCATTTGGGTAAACCCCTTAACAGAAGATGCGGGACATGCATGATTAGCCAAAGATGTGGTATAAGACGGACAGATATATGTTCATACGAAGCAGTTCTACAAATGGCTTCATAGTCACGTCTTGTATACGGCATGTAATGGAAATATCCCAGGAAAAGAGGTTATGACAATGGATTTATGGTACACGGAGAAACAAACGGACAACTTCGGTATTACGGCGAAAATTAAGGAAAGCCTTGTGCGCGAGCAGACGGACTTTCAAGATTTGGCCATCATTGATACCTTGGAATGGGGACGTATGCTGGTGCTAGACGGTATGGTGATGACGACGGTGAAAGATGAGTTCGTTTATCACGAAATGGTAGCGCATCCTGCATTGTGCACCCACCCTAATCCCCGGCATGTACTGGTGGTTGGCGGTGGAGACGGGGGTGTGATCCGCGAAGTACTGAAACATCCTCAAGTGGAAAAAGCGGTATTGGTCGATATTGACGGAAAAGTAATTGAATACTCCAAGAAGTACTTACCCGAGATTGCAGGAGAATTGGACAACCCTCGTGTAGAAGTAATCGTCAATGACGGTTATATGCATATTCATGATAATAAGAATGCTTACGATGTAATTATGGTAGATTCAACCGAACCGGTTGGACCTGCTGTGGAGCTGTTCACCAAAGGATTTTATCAGGGAATTTATGATGCGTTAAAAGAAGACGGCATTTTTGTGGCACAAACGGACAATCCATGGTTTAAAGCCGATTTGATCCAAAATGTGAACAAAGATGTAAAGGAAATTTTCCCTATTGTCCGTGTATACGGAGCGAATATTCCTACTTACCCGAGCGGCCTTTGGACATTTACAATGGGCAGCAAAACTTATGACCCGCTTGAAGTGGATGAAAACAGCATTCCAGAGATGGAAACCAAGTATTATACACCAAGATTGCATAAAGCGGCTTTCGTTCTTCCTAAATTCGTGGAAGATTTGGTGAAGTAGGGGGAGACGGAACATGAAGTTAGATCAGGCATACTCCGGTAATGTCTTCATTGCCAGTTCGGAAAATTATGAAGAGTCCAAGGCTGTTATCTATGGAATGCCAATGGACTATACGGTCAGCTTCCGGCCTGGCTCCAGGTTTGGCCCGGCTCGCATCCGGGAGGTATCCATCGGTCTGGAAGAATACAGTCCATACTTGGATAAAAGTTTAGAAGATATAACTTATTTTGACGCTGGGGATTTGCTGCTACCCTTCGGAAATGCAGCACGAAGTCTTGACCTGATTGGTGATTATGTCCGCGGGCTTCTGGCGGACGGCAAATTTCCTATTGGACTTGGCGGGGAACATCTTGTATCGTGGCCGGTGATTCGGGAGGTTTATAAGCAGTATCCGGATCTAGCCCTGATTCATATCGACGCCCACGCGGATTTAAGAGAACAGTATGAAGGCGAACCGCTTTCCCACTCTACTCCGATCCGCAAAGCTGCCGAATTAATTGGAGGCAAGAATGTGTACCAATTCGGTATCCGCTCCGGTACGCGGGAGGAATTTGCTTATGCGCGCGAAAACCTGAACTTCTACCCCTTTGAAGTGTTGGAACCGTTGAAACAGGTACTGCCTGAACTGGAGGGTCGTCCCGTCTATGTTACCATCGATATCGATGTCTTGGACCCATCTGCTGCTCCAGGTACGGGAACGGCAGAAGCTGGGGGCATCACGTCGAAAGAACTGTTGGGTGCCATTCATGCGATTGCCGCTTCGGAACTGAATGTGGTTGGAGCGGATGTAGTAGAGGTCGCACCGATCTATGATCCAACGGAACAAACCCAAATTGCAGCGGCCAAACTGATCCGGGAGATTCTGCTCGGATTTGTGAATTAACCATCCTGCATACAAGACGCATATGGAAGGGCTGTCCCGGAAATGAACAGCTCCCGTCAAGTAGACAGAAATAAAATAAAAAATCTATGCAGCCTTAGTTCGAACTTCCATCGGACTGAGGCTGTTTTCGACATGAGTTTAGTACTGCTATGACCATTATACTGTTCATCGTGTGAGTTGAGTTGATATAACTTGTAATACTGGAAGAAATCATACTGGATTTCTGAATGAAGGGGAGAGTGATGCAAGGGATCCGGCCAACTCTCCTTAAATACGGTTTATCAATTGAAGTGAAGGCTGTGATTGAATTTCCGGACGCTATACTATACACTAAAATCTAAAAGACGGCCAGACAGGAGCAGTAGATATGACGAGCAAGAAGCAAGTGCTTGTCCGGATTGACAGCAGGCAGGACGGGCATAACTTGATCCAGCGCGTTTCCGGCGAACTTTTTTTCAAAGGCCGGCAAATCTATTTGAGATACCGGGAGCCATCCCTGGAGATGGGAAACACACTGACTACCGTGAAAATAGGGGGGCAGGAGATCAAACTCATCCGCCACGGAGATATCCGTTCGGAGCAAACCTTTATTCATGGAGGAAAGAGAAATGGTTATTATGAGACCCAGCATGGAATGCTGAGTTTGGAAACGCAAACCCGGTGGATCCGTCAAAACCTGTCCGCGGGACTGGGAAGTCTGGAGTGGGAGTACGACCTGCATGTAATGGAAGAGCATGCGGGCACTTATACATTAAAGTTAGTCATTCAGGAGGATAAAGGATGAACGTGTTAAATGAGGTCAAAACCTCTGTCAAAAAGGCGATCGCGGATGCGGTGGTATCAGCCGGGATTGTGGACATTGAGCAGCTGCCGGCTGTAACTCTTGAGGTACCTAAGGATAAAGCACACGGGGACTTTGCTACCAACATTGCGATGCAGCTAACCCGGATTGCCAAACAAAACCCCCGCCAGATTGCGGAGAAATTGATTGCCCATCTGGATAAAGAGGCGGCTTATATTGATGAAGTCGAGATTGCAGGGCCTGGCTTTATTAATTTCCGTATGAACAAAAGTTACTTATATCAGGTTATAGGACAAGTTCTGGAGCAGGGGAACAGCTACGGAAAAATCAACATGGGAAAAGGAAAACGTGTCCAGGTTGAATTCGTATCGGCCAACCCTACCGGTTCTCTTCATTTGGGACATGCCCGGGGAGCTGCAGTAGGGGATGCGCTTTGTAACGTGCTGGAAATGGCAGGCTGCGAGGTGACAAGGGAATATTATATTAACGATGCCGGTAACCAGGTGCTGAACCTGGCCAAATCGATTGAAGCCCGCTACCGCCAGGCGCTCGGTCAAGAAGCCGAAATGCCGGAAGACGGATACTACGGGGAAGATATTAAGGGCTTCGCGGAGGAACTGGCCAAGGCTGAAGGGGACCGTCTGCTTGCACTAAATGATGAGGAACGTCTTGTTTTTTTCCGCAAGTACGGGCTGGAGAAAGAACTGGATAAAATCAAACGGGACCTGGGGCGTTTTGGGGTCAAGTTTGATGAATGGTTTTCCGAAACTTCCATTTATGAGAATAACATGATCGATGATGTATTAAAGCAGCTCAAGGATAATGGACATGTCTTTGAGCAGGACGGTGCGACCTGGCTGCGAACTACGGATTACGGGGATGACAAGGACCGGGTGCTGATCAAGAACGACGGGACCTATGCCTATCTCACTCCGGATGTAGCTTATCATCGTAATAAATATGAACGCGGATATGATGAAATCATCAATATCTGGGGGGCTGATCACCATGGATATATTCCCCGTATGAAGGCTGCCGTGACGGCTCTCGGCTATGATGCAAATAAACTGACCGTCTTGATCGCGCAAATGGTCAGCTTGTTCCAAAACGGCGAGAAGGTCAAGATGTCCAAGCGTACCGGCAAGGCTGTAACGATGGAAGATCTGATGGATGAAGTGGGCGTGGACGCCATCCGTTATTTCTTCACCATGCGCAGCATGGACTCTCACCTGGATTTTGACATGGACCTGGCCATTTCTAAGTCCAACGAAAATCCGGTGTTTTATGTACAGTATGCTCATGCCCGTATTTGCAGCATCTTCCGCCAGGCGGAGGAACAAGGGATTTCAATGCTGCCGGCCGGCCAGGCGGATTTATCCAGGCTGACCGCTGAAGCAGAATTCGACCTGCTGCGCAAAATGGCTGAGCTTCCTGAGGAAGTTGCCATTGCAGCGGAGCAGTACGCTCCGCACCGCCTGATCCGCTATGTGTACGAACTGGCCAGCCAGTTCCACAGCTACTATAAGGCGGAGCGTGTGATCACGGACGATGCGGCACAAACACAAGCAAGGCTGGCCCTTCTGGCCGCCCTGCGCGTTGTGCTCCGCAACGTCTTGGCAGCGGTGGGCGTATCGGTTCCGGAGCGCATGTAGCGCTTTCCCTATGCTCGTACCGACCACCATTAAAACAGGACCGCAGACTCGATCTCACAAGAGCCTCCGGTCCTGTTTAGGCTTTGCCGTTCGGAGAAATCTACGGCAAAGCCTAAACCCCGAACAGGCGGGCTAGACATGGCCGGCCTGTTCGGGCATCTAGGTCTTCTTTATCACTGCCAGTACAGCTCTGCGGGCGTGAAGCCTTCGTATTTCAACGGTTGTATTCCTCGATTTATTTCCTGTTAGGGAACTTCGTTTTAACAACTTTTTAACCGCCATAAGTTTGAGGTCAGGTTTTATGGCAAGGATTAAGGCAATGACACCACTGACGTGGGCCGTTGCCATAGATGTTCCGCTCAATTCATTATATTTGCCTCCCAGCCAGGCTGAATATATTTTTTCACCAGGCGCATAAATATCAATCAAATTGCTGCGATTACTGAACGAAGCCACTTTGTTATTGCTTGTTATAGCGCCGACAGAAATAACATGAGAGAGCTGTGCTGGATAATCGATCGTCGCTTTTTTGCCGTCATTACCTGAGGACGCTACAATGATTTTCCCTGAATTATAGGCGTTTAACACGGCCTGCTCCAAAGACTTACTGTAAGTTTTCATGCCAAAACTCATATTAATGATGTCCAGATTTTGCTGTACACACCAGTCTATACCCGCTATAATATCCGATACATAGGCGCTCCCGTTATGATCAAATGCCTTAACCGGATGAATGCGGGCCTTGGGAGCTACCCCGAGAATACCCGAATGGGTACTTGACGCGGCAATGGTTCCGGCAATGTGTGTCCCATGTCCGTTATCATCATGTGGGAGGGCCTGTCTATGGACGAGATTAATTCCCCTGGATATGGATTGCCGTAAATCCGGATGGCTGTAATCAATGCCTGTATCAATAACTCCAATATGGACATCCTTACCTTGGGTGCGTGGCCAAGTTCTTGGAGCCCTGATATGGCTGACCCCCCAGGGGATAATCTGTGAACCGGTAGCCAGGGAGGAGCGTTCGGCCAGCTTTTTTTTCGACTTGCGAACTTCATGGACAGTTACTTGATAATCTTCTTCAAATCCTGCTATAGAAGGATGTTTTAGTAATTTGGATTCGGATAATAGTGGACATGAGATCGCATGAATCAGTTTTAAGCTGCGAACAGAGAATAGAGTGGAATTAGACGTTTTGTAACGCTTCAACCCTTCGAGACACGCGTGGAACTCTTTTTTGCTTCGGAAATGGATAATATGTTTTTTCGCCCGGGGTCCCGCCTGCATCTGATCGTGTAATAGCTCAACAAACGGTAAAGAGTAGTCCAACGCCCATTCCCCCCGTACAACGGATAACTTCAGAATGCTGTCGATGCCTTATTCTATGTCCACGTTATAGGAAGGGTCTGTGTGAATGGCCTTTTTCCACAATAAATAGGTGGAGTGCCGTGTCAATGGGTAAACTCCCACATAGGATGAAGTAGAGACTGAACGGCGAGTCTCCATCCTCATTATAAGGGCGGGCAGACGAAAACGGGTTTGCTGCTCGGAGGGTACAGTCGGGGGCGAAGGGAAACCTTCGCTTTTCCTATCTTGAGAGGAAGAAAACCGAGCATCTATCGAGCTCTGGCAGCGTTTTTGGTAACCGTTCATGTGAAGGTTGCATTTTTACATAAAATAGGTTTTACTTAATGAAGATATGGGATATGGTAGATAAAGAATCCGCATTTTGAGATGCAAAATGCCCCAAATGTGAAAAGGTTGAAGGGATGTGCTTACATGAGTAGCCAATATACACTCAAATTAAATGAAGAACAGGCTCGTGAAATGCCGATGGTGGATATTGCATTTGCTGTTTTAAAAGCAGTGAATACCCCATTTTACTACCGTGATTTAATGGCGGAAGTGGCAAAGATTAAAGGGCTTACTGAAGAACAAACGATGGACGTTATCGCCCAACTATATACAGAAATAAATATTGACGGCCGTTTTGCCTGCGTAGGCACAAATCTATGGGGGTTGAAAAGATGGTATCCGGTTGAAAAATCCGAAGATGCCGTGGCTAATACAAAGCGTCCTAGAATCATAAATGATGACGATGATGATCTGGACGAAGAGGTTTATGCGGAGGAAGAATACGAATCCTTTGATGCAGGCGAAGACTTCGACGATAGTGAGGACGGCGAAGCGGAAGATAGCGAGTTCTTTGAGGACGAGGATCTTGATGACGAAATCGACGAAGAGGTAGAAGTCGATGAAGAGGACGAGGATCTGGATGAAGAGGAAGACCTGGGGGAAGACGAAGAGAAAGAGAAATAATTAAATGCCGGTCTGTCCTTGACAAGGGGACCTGCGGCAGAGTACACTATTGCATGGGCTTCAAAAGAAACTTGAATTTTCATATAAGAGAAAACGCTTTGCCGTCATTGAGACGATGAAGTTTTTCGTTAAATGTAAACTAAGAATGAAGTTCTGAAAATGAAAAGTGCCCCGTCACTACGGGTGTCACTTTTTTTGTTTTTGCGCCACTTTTTCATGATTCTTCATGACGTAAGTGGCTGGTTATTTTTATAAGCTTGTCTCCCAGTTTGCAAAACCTGAATTTGGCTAAATTAAGGATTAAGCAGCTTGAGGCGACTGGACTATATATTGATTAAGGCTTGGTAGAATCAAGCGGGAAAGGGGTATATCATGACAAAATATATTTTTGTAACAGGAGGCGTGGTTTCCTCCTTGGGTAAAGGGATAACGGCAGCTTCTTTGGGTCGGCTGCTGAAGAATCGCGGTCTTAAAGTGACTATTCAAAAGTTTGACCCGTACATTAACGTGGACCCAGGCACGATGAGCCCTTATCAGCACGGGGAAGTATTTGTAACGGATGATGGTGCGGAAACCGATCTCGACTTAGGACACTATGAACGTTTTATTGACATTAATCTGTCCAAAAACTCTAATGTTACAACAGGGAAGGTGTATTCCTCAGTCATTACCAAAGAGCGCAGAGGGGAATATCTTGGGGGAACAGTTCAAGTTATCCCCCATATTACTAACGAAATTAAAGACAGGGTATTCCGTGCCGGTAAAGAAGCCCAGTCAGATATAGTCATTACCGAGATTGGCGGTACCGTTGGGGATATTGAAAGCCTTCCTTTCTTGGAGGCCATTCGGCAAATTAAAAGTGACATAGGCCGCGAGAATGTAATGTACATTCATGTAACGCTGATACCTTATATCAAGGCAGCTGGAGAAGTGAAGACCAAACCTACCCAACACAGTGTAAAAGAATTAAGAAGCATCGGAATCCAGCCGAATGTGATCGTATGCCGTACGGAGCATGCTCTGGCGGAAGACCTTAAGCATAAAATCGCCCAGTTCTGTGATGTAGATGCAAATGCGGTAATAGAGTGCCGGGACGCTGATACTTTGTACGAAGTGCCGATGATGTTGCGTGAGCAGGGGCTGGATGACATCGTGGTGAATCATCTTAAACTGGACAAAACCGATGCGCCTGATATGACCGAATGGGAAGCTATGGTGAAACGTGTCAAGTCTCTGGAGCATACAACCGAGATTGCGATTGTAGGTAAATATGTGGCCCTTCATGATGCTTATTTAAGTGTGGTGGAATCCCTGGGGCACGCGGGAATTGTTAATAATACCGAGGTGAAAATCCGATGGGTAAATGCCGAGCATTTATATGATCATAATGTAGAAGAAATGCTTGACGGTGTAGATGGGATTTTGGTTCCCGGAGGTTTTGGCGACCGCGGCATCGAGGGGAAAGTAACAGCTATCCGGTATGCGCGTGACAAGAAGATTCCTTTCTTCGGCATTTGCCTTGGTATGCAGGTGGCCGTAATTGAGTATGCACGGAACGTTGCAGGTCTGGATGGTGCCAACAGTTCCGAAATCAATCCAACTACCCCTTTCCCAGTTATCGATTTATTGCCGGAGCAAAAAGATATCGAAAACTTGGGCGGTACTATGCGCTTAGGCCTATATCCATGCAAGCTGGCGGAAGGGTCTCTTGCCCGCAACTGCTACCAGGACGAGCTTGTATACGAAAGACACCGTCACCGGTATGAATTTAACAATGAATACCGTGAGCGGATTGAATCAACCGGTCTTAAAATCTCCGGAACTTCACCGGACGGCCGTCTGGTTGAGATTGTGGAAATGCCGGACCATCCTTGGTTTTTAGCAGTTCAGTTTCATCCGGAATTCACTTCTAGACCAAATCGTCCACAGCCTCTGTTCCGTGAATTTGTTAAAGCCGCTTTCCAGCGCAATCATTGATCCAAAAGCCTGAACAGTCTTCTGTTCGGGCTTTTTTTGATATGATTAAGAAAGTAGAAGATTTTCCTTAAGAAGGATATTTTAGAGAAAAGGCGAATGTATCCTTAATTGGACTGTTGATTCGGAGATGGGAGGAGTCACTTTGAAGAATAAGGTTCTAATTGTCGATGATCAAAATGGTATTCGTGTCTTGCTGATGGAAGTATTTAACAACGAAGGGTACGAGACTTTCCAGGCCCCTAACGGCAAAACGGCTCTGGAGATTGTAAGGAAAGAAGCTCCTGATCTGGTACTTTTGGACATGAAAATTCCGGGAATGGATGGGCTAGATATACTAAAGCATATTAAGAACATCGATTCCTCCATAAAAGTCATTATGATGACCGCTTATGGAGAACTCGACATGATTAAGGAGGCTACAGAACTGGGAGCTATCATGCATTTCACCAAACCTTTTGATATTGATGAAATGAGACAGGCGGTTCAACAGCAACTTAGTGAAAGTACGGGTCAGTCACTTGGATCCTGATCTGGAGAAAAAATATTATGAATTAAGCTTAATTATCAATTTGTTTATTTATATGATATAATAACACGGTATGACGTAAAGAGCGGCAGCGCATCTTATGTATGACAGTAAAAATGACCCGTAGGAGGAAAAAACCATGCCATTAGTATCAATGAATGAATTCCTGCCAAAAGCCAAAGCCAACAAATATGCCGTTGGCCAGTTCAACATGAACAATCTTGAATTCGCACAAGCTATCACTGAAGCCGCTATGGAACTCAATTCTCCATTCATCTTCGGTGTGAGTGAAGGTGCTCTTAAATATATGGGCATTGAGTTCACTGTAGCCTTGGCTGAAGCAGCTGCCAAGAAATCCGGTCTTCCAATCGCGCTTCATCTGGACCATGGCAGCTCGTTTGACGTGGCTATGAAGTGTATCCGTGCCGGGTTTAGCTCAGTTATGTTTGATGGTTCTCATCATCCATATGAAGAGAATATTCGTTTAACGAAAGAAATTGTAAAAGCTGCTCATGCTATGGGCGTTTCCGTTGAAGGGGAGCTTGGAACAATCGGTGGTACAGAAGATGATATCAGCGTGGATGAAGCAAATGCTTCTCTGGCTAAACCGGCGGAAGCCATCCGTTTCTATGAAGAAACCGGTGTGGACGCGTTGGCAATTGCAGTAGGTACCGCACATGGTATGTACGCAGGTGAACCGAACATCCATTTTGACATCATTGAGGAAGTATCCAATGCGATTCCGGCGCCTCTAGTTCTTCACGGCGGATCTGGCGTACCTGATGAAATGATTAAAAAGGCTATTCAAGCGGGTGCGGCAAAAATCAACGTGAATACCGAAAATCAGGTGGCCGCTACTCAAGCGATTCGTGATGTATTGAACAAAGATGCTAAAGTATACGACCCTCGTAAATACCTCACTCCTGCACGCAGCGCTATGATTGAAGTGGTTAAGGCCAAAATCGAGCTGTTCGGCAGTGCCAACCAAGCCTAATCTTTGAACGTTTTTTAACAACTCACAAAAAAGACGGGAAATGCAAGACCCTTGCATTTCCCTCTTCTGTTTATGATTTTCTTGATTCCGTTTTTCCGTGTTATGCTCATGTAGATATCTTAGCGATTTTTATCATATAGATCTTTTTACCGGCAAGTTGCTGAGAAACGACAGCTATGCAACGAAAGTAGGGGGAAGAAAACCGATTATGAAGAAACTGATGATTGCAGGCGGCCGTCCGCTTAAAGGAACGGTTCAGATCAGCGGAGCCAAGAACAGTGCCGTTGCTCTTATTCCTGCTGCAATTCTTGCGGAAACGACCGTTACATTAGACAATCTGCCTCTACTGAGTGATGTGGCTATATATGCGGAAATCCTTAGTGATTTGGGAGCAGATGTGAAGTGGGACGGAGATCAAATGATGATTGACCCGAGCCACATGAAAGCGATGCCCATGCCAAACGGCAATGTCAAAAAACTCCGGGCCTCTTATTATTTGATGGGAGCCATGCTTGGACGATTTGGAGAAGCAGTTATCGGGCTTCCAGGCGGTTGTAATTTTGAACCGAGACCTATTGATCAGCATATCAAAGGGTTTGAAGCATTGGGTGCGGAAATCAGCAATGAGAATGGCGCTTTGTTTATCCGTGCTAAACAGCTCCGTGGAGCCAAGATTTATTTGGATATGGTTAGTGTGGGTGCGACCATTAATATCATGCTTGCCGCCTCACGCGCAAAAGGTTTTACTCTGATTGAAAACGCGGCCAAAGAGCCTGAAATTATAGATGTAGCCACTTTGCTTAATTCCATGGGGGCCAAAATTAAAGGGGCGGGGACGGAGACGATCCGTATTGAAGGTGTAGATGCTCTTCACGGTTGCCGCCATTCGATCATTCCCGACCGGATTCAAGCGGGCACTTATATGATCGCTGCTGCAGCTACCCACGGAGATGTCACAGTAGATAATATTATTCCGAAGCATATGGAGGCTTTGACAGCCAAGCTTCAGGAAATGGGTGTCCAGATTGAAGAGATGGATGAATCCATTCGAGTATTCGGGACCCCGCATTATGAGCCTATTGATGTAAAAGCACTTGTTTACCCCGGTTTCGCCACAGACCTACAATCACCTATGACAAGCCTTTTGACTCAAGCGAGTGGAGTTAGTATTATAACTGACCATGTATACAGCAATCGCTTTAAACAAATTCCTGAGCTTATCCGGATGGGAGCTAAAATAAAGGTTGAAGGAAGATCTGCTGTAGTAGAAGGCGGACCGTTAAGTTCCGCTAAAGTCAAAGCCACGGATTTACGCGCAGGCGCTTCCCTTGTTATTGCCGGATTAGTTGTCCCGTCAGGGCAGGTTACAGAAGTGACTGGAGTAGAATTTATTGATAGAGGCTATGAAAACTTGGTTTCGAACCTTTCGAAGCTAGGTGCAGAAATTTGGAGGGAACACGAGGAATAACACAAAATGGTTTAGGAAATGCTAATACTATACCCAGTTATTACCCCATTTATATAGTGGTATTTATATAGTTATATAGATTTTATTTTATAAATGGATGATAGAAAAATTAATAGTTTGGTGGTTGAAAAGATGGAGATGCATCTAGCACAACTAGAGGTGCTTAAACTAACGGAATTATACAAATTGGCCAAGAAGTATCAGATTCCTTATTATGGCCAAATGAAAAAGAAAGAACTGATTTTTGCCATCCTCCGTGCTCAAGCGGAGGAAGGCGGTCTTTTGTTCATGGAAGGAGTGCTGGAGGTTCTTCCTGAAGGCTTCGGCTTCCTGAGGCCGATCAATTACTTGCCGAGTGCGGAAGATATTTATATTTCCGCTTCTCAAATTCGCAAATTTGATCTCCGTTCCGGAGACCTTGTATCCGGTAAATGCCGGCCTCCAAAAGAAAACGAACGTTATTTTGGGTTGCTTCATGTAGATGCTGTCAATGGGGAAAGCCCGGATACGGCATCTGAACGTTTACATTTCCCTGCGTTAACCCCTCTCTACCCGGAGAAAAAAATCGTTCTGGAAACCACTCCTGAAAAACTTTCAACAAGAACTATGGATTTGTTGGCCCCCGTCGGCCTTGGTCAAAGGGGACTTATTGTAGCTCCTCCAAAAGCGGGCAAAACCCTACTGCTTAAAGAAATCGCTAACAGCATTTCAACTAATTATCCTGAGATCGAATTATTTGTTCTGCTTATTGACGAGCGTCCGGAGGAAGTAACTGATATGCAGCGCTCGGTCAACGGGGAAGTTGTGGCCTCTACTTTTGATGAATTGCCGGAGAATCATATAAAAGTAGCCGAGTTAGTGCTTGAACGTGCACAGCGTCTAGTAGAGCATAAAAAAGATGTGGTTATCCTGCTGGATAGCATTACCCGTCTTGCCAGGGCTTATAATTTAGTAGTTCCTCCTTCGGGACGTACTTTATCAGGGGGGATTGATCCCGGAGCCTTCCATCGCCCCAAACGTTTCTTTGGTTCCGCGCGGAACATTGAGGAGGGCGGAAGCCTCACCATTCTGGCAACTGCACTTGTCGAGACGGGATCCCGAATGGATGACGTTATTTATGAGGAATTTAAAGGAACCGGTAACATGGAGCTTCATTTGGACCGTAAACTTGCTGAAAAACGCATCTTCCCTGCTATCGATATCCGACGGTCCGGCACCCGCCGTGAAGAAATGCTTCTATCCAAGGATGAGCTTGATAAAGTATGGGCATTGCGTAAGAGTATGAACGATTCTCATGAATATACAGAAATGTTCATGAAAAAATTATCCGATACTAAAACGAACGTCGAATTCCTTGAGAATCTGGAGTGTAACGGAAACGGGACAACCAGAAATAAAACGCGAAATTCTGCTTCCTAAATAAAACGAAATAACATACGGACCTGGCGCTTGGATTCATATAGATTCATCCATTTAGATACTTGCCTCCAGGTAATCATACATGCTATAATTGTTTCATATGTCAATTTAAACTCTGGTTCAGCAAATGATCCAGGGCAGAAAGAGGTGAACGAGATGAAACAAGGTATTCATCCGACATATCATGCAACCACTGTTACTTGCGCATGCGGCAACACATTCGAGACAGGATCTGTCAAAGAAAACCTGCGTGTTGAGATTTGCTCAAACTGCCACCCGTTCTTCACTGGTAAGCAGAAATTCGTTGATGCTGGTGGTCGCGTAGATAAGTTCAAAAAGAAATACGGTCTATAAGATTGTCGTGATTTCATTCGCCACAATAAGTATAAGAGAAACCCCCTTGGCGTGCTAGAAGTACAGATAGATGTATTTGCAGCCTAAGGGGGTATTTTTGTCCGGGATGATCCGGGACAGCTATGGATCGTACTGCCAATATGTCCCCTGCAGTTGATATTTGGCCGGTAATCAGCTATACTTAATCTTGCCGTGCTAGACGGGGAGGTAGCGGTGCCCTGTAACTCGCAATCCGCTGTAGCGGGGTTGAACTCCTGCCTAGCGGTGCAGTCAGTGTAAGGTCTGGCTTTTACACGTGGTGTTGAGAGTCGGGTCCTTCGCAATGAGAGCTTGTGAATCCGGTCAGGTCCGGAAGGAAGCAGCCGTAAGCAAGATGCCTCATGTGCCGAAGGGTTACCTAACTTGAGCTAACGATAAGAGTACGCTTGGACTGCTGCATCAATAGCAGGTGCACGGTTTACATAGAATGAAGAAGCTTCCGGTAAGGAAGCTTTTTTTGATGGATAAAAATTGATTTTGACCATTTCATTGTAATGATGAGTCAATTTTTATAAAATAATCCCCTACTTAATCAGCTTTTTCGTCTCTGCGGCAGGGTAAATCTCATTTTTAGGAGAATATTAACTACTTAGGATATTATTGTAACTTAATCTTATTGTGAAGGAACGAAAGGAGGGCCTGGATTGGCATCAGCAAATTCTATGAAGGTTGAATTTCTTTTAGATCATGCAGATGTACAGCTCTCTAGGTTCAATCATAATCCTGTACTGATCGTAAGAGAAGAAGGTCAGATTATACACGTGAGTACTAGATTTCTGCAAGAAACGGGTTACTCTGAAAAAGAGCTTATCGGTCAAACCATCCAAGGGGTGGTATCAGACTGTTCTTTGCCAGAATTATGGGAGAGGTTGGCGAGGTCAGATCAAGAGCCTGCCCCGATTCTGCACCTGCGAATGAGAGACGGCAGCCTTGCCCAAAAAATATGCACTTTATTTTCCGTCAAGGTGAAGCAGAAACCCAGTTTTCTTCTATTGTTCGGGAATCCTTATAAACATACGCAGCTTTCTCTTTTGCAGCGTTTTGCGGATGCTTTTTTGCAGGATGTGAATTTGGGGGTGTTGTTGATCGATACGGATTTTAAACTGATAGATATCAGTGAAATGGCCTGTCGTGTACTCGGATTATCCAAAAAGAAAATAATCCGCCGCTCCATGGATGAAATCTTCGCTTCTATTCCTCCCCAACACCGTCTAGTTCAGAGGAATATCCTGGAGGGAATGGTCGTTAGAAATCATGCTCTCTCCTGGACTAATAACCAAAAAAGATTTGAACTTTTATTGGACTCCAATGTTCTTCGTGATCATGAAGGTCAAATTGTGGGGGCTTACCTTATGTTTAAGGATGTAACGAATCTTCGTTCCCTGGAAGCACAGGTTCAACGCAGTGACCGATTGGCTATGATTGGCCAAATTGCGGCAGGGACAGCTCATGAAATCCGCAATCCCCTTACTTCTATTAAAGGTTTTTTACAAATGCTGAACAAATCATTTACAGAACAGGGCATGTGCAAAGAAAAAGGATTTACGGATATTATGTTGGCTGAAATCGATCGGGTAAACGATCTGGTGAACGAATTTCTACTTCTCAGTAAACCAAAGCATGTGGTATACAAACCGGTTGATTTGCCTTCTGTGATAAAAGGTCTCCTTCCTATCATCAATAATGAGGCAATATTGCATGATGTACAGCTGGTCTATGAGCCGGCTATTTCACTACCTCCTGTCATTGCTGATCAAGAACTGCTTAAGCAGGTTTTTTTAAATATATGTAAAAACGGGATTGAGGCCATGGCAAACGGAGGCAAGCTTATGATCATAGAAAAAGTGAACATAGACGAGAAAAGGGTAAATATAGAAATTCGCGATAACGGACCCGGTATTCCGGTATTTGTGCTGGATAAAATCTTCGATCCCTTTTTTACGACAAAAGAACAAGGGACAGGCCTTGGACTTTCCGTATGTCAGCAGATAGTCCATGATATGGGAGGGCATATCAGGGTTTCCTCCAAAGGTTTCGGTACAACTTTTACAGTTAGTTTGCCTTATCCTTAATGGTTTTGTTTTATCACTTGTCCGGTTATAGTATAATAAATGCATTACTGCTCATAGGAATGATTAGAGAGGGGCAAAATGGCACATATTGCATTATACCGGACCTGGAGATCCCAGTTATTCCGAGATGTAGTGGGGCAAAAGCATATTACACAGACCCTTCAGAACTCCCTTAGGGAGCAGCGGTTTACTCATGCTTATTTATTCAGCGGCCCCCGAGGAACGGGAAAAACCAGTACGGCCAAAATTTTCGCAAAAGCGGTAAACTGTATGCATGGTCCCGCAGAAGAGCCATGCAACGAGTGTTCGGCATGTATTCGGATTACCCAGGGCGCAGTTATGGATGTAATCGAAATCGACGCGGCTTCGAACCGGGGCGTGGAAGAAATCCGGGATATCCGGGACAAAGTCAAGTATGCGCCAACGGAAGTCCGTTATAAGGTATACATCATTGACGAGGTCCACATGCTGACTACGGAAGCGTTCAATGCGCTGTTGAAAACGCTGGAAGAACCCCCGGAGCATGTCATTTTTATATTGGCTACAACAGAGCCTCACAAGCTGCCAGCTACGATTATTTCACGCTGCCAACGCTTTGATTTCCGCAGAATATCCTTGGAAGAACAGGTACAGCGGCTGCGTTTTGTGTGTAAGCAGGAAGGAATCCACGTTGAGGACGAAGCGCTTCATTATATCGGTCGATTGTCCGACGGGGGAATGCGTGATGCACTCAGCATTTTGGATCAGGCCTCTTCGTACGCTGCAGGTTCTATTACGGTTGCGGATGTCGTAGCTATGACAGGCGGGCTCGCTTCAGAACAGTTTGAACGGCTGGCGAGATCCGTAAAAGAAAAAGATCTGGGGACTTCTCTTGAAATTATCGACTCTTTCATGCAGGAGGGTAAAAGTGCTGACAAATGCATGGAAAGTCTCATTTTATATTTTAGAGATTTGCTCATGGTACGGCTTGTACCTGAATCGGCAATCGTCACGGACCGGATTTATAACATCGAGCAAATGAAGCAAATGGCCGGTCATTTTTCCATCCGGGAACTGACGGATACTGTGGAAGTACTGAGCCGATATCAGAGTGAGATGAAATTTTCCGTACAGCCGCAGACGATTCTTGAGATCGCCGTTATGAAAATTTGTCATGCCGATTGTGCGGAGGGTGCGAGTAATCTTTCTTCAGAAGCGGCATCACCCCCACAGGATTTGTTGAAGGTACCGGATAATGTGATGCGCAGGCTTCAGCAATTGGAACAAAACCTCGATCGGCTCATGGCGGCCGGAGCTCCTTCAGCAGAAACAAATGTCAGTGCCAGGGGCGGAAATATCCCCCGGAATGCCAAACCCGTTGTCAGTAAGCGCAAAACTACGGTTAAGCTAGATGCTTTTGTTCCTCCGCCCGAAAGTATAAGAGAGGTATCAGGAAAGTGGGAACAGGTGCTTTCTCTGGTGAAGGAGCGCAAAATTACAGTCCATGCCTGGCTGGTTGACGGTGAGCCGGTATCGCTTCATGACCAGACTGTATTGGTTGCATTCAAAAGTGCCATGCACCGGGATACAACTGAAAAGCCAGCAAATAAGCAACTGATCGAGCAGGTCATGGCAGAGGTGTTGGGCAAACCTTATAAGCTCGCTACGGTCATGCAAAAAGAATGGAAAGACGCACAGGCCACCCCTCAGCCAACGGCTCCTGAGGTAATGGAGCTTCAGCATGAGAATGACAACCTGGCTGAGGAAAAGGAATGGATTACCGAAGCGATTCAGTTATTTGGGGAATCCCTCGTTACGATTAAAGAAGATTAATTAAAGGAGAATGTCAAATGCAGAACATGAATCAAATGATGAAGCAAGTGAAAAAAATGCAGCAGCAAATGGTAAAAGTTCAAGAGGAGCTTGCCAATAAAACCGTTGAGGGTACTGCTGGTGGGGGAGTAGTCACTGTAACGGCGAATGGCCATAAAAAAATCACCAACATCGTAATCCAGCCTGAAGCTGTTGATCCGGAAGATGTGGAAATGCTGCAGGATCTGGTTTTGGCTGCAGTGAATGATGCACTAAGTAAAGCAGATGAATTGGCTGCCAAGGATATGGGGAAATTTACTGGAGGAATGAACCTTCCAGGGCTGTTTTAACTTACTTTAACTAGAAGAAGGAGATCATTCTTTGTTCTACCCGGAACCGATATCAAAATTAATCGATGCTTTTAGCCGACTGCCCGGGGTAGGTCCCAAGACGGCGGGAAGGCTCGCTTTTCATGTGCTGCGCATGAAGGAAGAGGAAGTCCTCGATTTTGCCAAAGCACTTGTTAATGTGAAGCGGAACCTGCACTATTGCTCAGTTTGTTGTAATATCACGGATGTTGACCCGTGCCGGATCTGTCAAGACAAATCCCGTGATGATTCTATCATTTGTGTAGTTCAGGAGCCTAAAGACCTTGCGGCAATGGAGCGAACCAAAGAATTTGATGGCTACTATCATGTCCTGCATGGGGCTATTTCTCCAATGGAGGGTATTGGGCCCGATCAGATTCATATTGCCGAATTACTTAAAAGGCTGGGAGATGAAAAAGTACAGGAGCTGATTCTAGCAACAAACCCCAATATTGAAGGAGAAGCTACAGCTATGTATATATCCCGACTTGTCAAAGGTTTTGGACTTAAGGTAACACGTATTGCCCGCGGATTGCCAGTTGGAGGTGATCTGGAGTATGCGGATGAAGTTACTTTATCCAAAGCTTTGGAAGGCCGTCGGGAGGTCTAGTAATTTTTGTTGGGGAAGGGGCCCTTAATAGGGTCTCTTCTTGTTTATCTCTATGATTGGTTCTATCCTTGTTTTTTCGCCGTAAATATAGAATAGAAACGATATTACAAGGAGAGTGATCAAGGGATGTTGGCATGGATAACTACACCTAAAAAAGCCGGAAAAAGAAATTCATATGCGGATCAATTAGACAAGCTGCAGTTAATAACAGATTTAAAGCAAGCTCAAGCTGAATGGAAAAATGCCTGTCTCCAGTTCGAATACGCTAAGGAAGAAGAAGAAATTGACTACGCCATCTCCGTGATGGAAGCTGCGGAAAGAAAATATACGATGTTGCTCCGCCGGGCAAAGAGGCACAATGTTAATGCGTATTAAGAAGAATACCAAACCAACAGAAAAAGAGGAGGAATCAGCATGAAGGTAGCTGTTTGGGGAGTTTTCGTGCTTTCTGTCGGGGGATTATTGGTCCTGCTGTTCAGACATAAACGGGCTGGGCGTGCATTGGCGTTGTTGGGAACTAAAGCGGTGGTAGCTTCTTTTCTACTATATGGGGTGAATTTGCTAAGTACATACACTTCTTTTACTCTTCCAATTAATGCGGCAACAGTCGGTACTGTGACCTTGCTGGGATTTCCGGGAATGGCTATGTTGGCTGCCTTAAAGATCACGCTGATTTGAGTAATTATTTACCGGTATAAAATACAGATAGAATAGGTTGACTTCCTTTATCAAGTTGTGTTATCTTAAATAGGTCGCCGCTGAGCGAGTGGCTTTTGAGAGAATTGTCCTTTGAAAACTGAACAACGAGTGATAAAGCGGGTCACGCAAAGTGACTAAGAGAAGAAATTCTCGTCAGCAAAGTATAGTTGAGCAATCAGCTCATTCGATAAAGAAACAACTTTATTGGAGAGTTTGATCCTGGCTCAGGACGAACGCTGGCGGCGTGCCTAATACATGCAAGTCGAGCGGACCTT